>CAZDVE010000005.1:0-123746 GCA_964508785.1 uncultured Pirellulales bacterium
AGACCTTAAATCGGTTTATAACACAACTTAACATTAGGTTTTGGGATAGGTTCTAATCATAGTGTCACTTCCTTTTTGTATTGTAACTGATCCGTGTCTGAGTGCAAGCCACAACTTCGTTCGATCCATACACCACCTCTCGAACATTGTAACTGATCCGTGTCTGAGTGCAAGCCACAACAAGGACGTCAAGACTCCCGGTGCAAAGAAAATTGTAACTGATCCGTGTCTGAGTGCAAGCCACAACATAGCATCGGCAGGCTGAACGTTTTATGGTGTATAGGGTTTAATAAAAAAGCCCCATGGACGGAACCACGGAGCTTTTGGTGAAAAAGACTCCAATCCTTTAATTGAGGGGTTAATAGTAATATTTGAAGTCAACGTCCACATCCCATACATCTTTCAGTCCCGGCTTTTGGCTAAGTATCACCTTGGTGCATTGCAGGTTCGGCCAGCGCATCTGAATAGTAGAAAGGAATCTGGCGAATTTCGTTATGTCAATCTGATTTAATTTTACATTCGCACTTTGGTTTTTTTGTCCGCCGGATGTCTGAATCGAACGTGCATTTAAATCGCATTTGCTCGGCGGTATGCCGCATAAAGAGGCAACCCTATCAACTACACGGTAATAAGTAAATTCTGCAGTATTGTCATTTGGGTCGGCGGCTTCGAGTCGGCCCGGGTCGAGTGTTAATATCTCCATCATTGCAGGTTCGGCCTGCTTATATTGATTCATAGTCTCTTTGAGTTCTTCCTGTGCTTTCGGCAGGTATATCGCCCAGACCAGTAGAGGCCACAAGAGCATTATGACCGGGATGGCTGTATAATATAGAATCGGATTTTTATAAATTTCTTTCATAAAGTCGGTCCCTGTTTATTTTTTTGGCGTTACCGTTATGCTAAAGCCGTCGCGGCCGCCTTTTATGTTGAAGTTTGGTCTATCGACAGCCAGGCCGCTTTCTTTGAGCTGGTCGAAAAACGTTATCGATTTATTCCTGCCGGATGTGTCACCGGTTATCGTAATATTCTGGCTTGTAATCGAGAGCATCTTGATGTTCAAGTCTGTTTGAGCGGCACATTTATTGAAAGCAGACAGTACAAGTGTCAGCTTTGACAGTATCGATGTCTCATCTGTGATAAGACCTTTTCTTTCATCTTCGAGGCGTCTTTTTAGAGAACCGAGGTCTCTAACAGCCTGTTTTATTGGGAAATTATCCGGGAGCTTTTTCAAGGCAACTGCTGAGTATTCCTGGGAGAATTTGCTGCGTATTTTTTTTGTGTCCCTGTTGACATTGAATAGTTGTGTATGAAAGTACAGGCCGACGGCAATCAGCAGGACGGTGACGGAAATTGCCGCGACTTTCAGGGAATTTTGCGTTTTAATTTTTTTGCCCTGGAACGGGCTGAAATCATCGCGGAAGTTCACGCCGTGTTCTTTTTCGAAAAGGGATAGCGCGGCGCCGCAGGCAATTTCCAAATCAACCTGATCCGTGGCATTTGTGGATGTTTGTATGTTGCCCGGCGCGGGTTCTATCCAGTCGAGATCGTCTGTTTCGAGGCCTGTTCTTTCGCTTATAGTCCTTTTATCGACAAGCCCTGCGGAATCGAAGAATCTTAATTTATTTATCGGTTCCTCGCCTTGGGCGAGAGCCAGGCTCATTAGCACTTCTCTTGTGAGCAGTTCGGTCCTGTTTTGTTTTGGGCCGACCAGGAAAGTTCTTCCTATAGATGATATTCTTGAGTGGCCGGCCGGTGCCGGCGGTATAATCAAATAGCCACTGCGGCGGGAAAGCATTGCGAACAGGGTTCCCTGCCGGGATTCGTCGGTGAGCGTTTTATGATTGATGAATCTTGAGAGACAGTTAATATCCGGCTCAATGGCAATCGGGTCGAGATTATACTGCTGAAGAGAAAGAAGCACCTCGGATAATATTCTTCGCTGTGCGGTGTAAACATTTAGATTCGAGCCGTTTTCATCGGTGGAGTTTATCTCAAACGCCAGGGCCATATCCGTAATGTCGGTTGCGAGAGCTTCTTCGGTGTCGAATCTTATTGTTACTGCAATTTGTTTTTGATCTGTGAACTCACTGTGAATACTGTGTTGCATGAACATCGCACAATCCAGAGCGACGGCCACATCCGAAAATGTCAAATTTCTCTCGGCACAACCCTGTGCGATAAGGCTGGCCAGGGTTTGCATCCTTGGCTGCTCCTGTTCCTGTGCTGTGACGCTGACGCTAAATCGGCCAATAATGTTTTCGCCTTTACTTTGCGAATCGATACAGACTACCGTTGCGGTGTCCTTGCTTATGTAGATTCCCAAGTAGTTCTGAGATTGCACTTTCAGTTAACTCCTAAATAGTCGGTATTCAGCTATTGATTACAGCAATTCGTGTTATATTTTTACCATTTTTTGTGATGGCTATGACTGACGAAGCCTTTGCCACTCCGCTTATCGCGGTTATTCTTATTGTAAATAAAGTACTTTTTGTTGTTATATATTTTTCGCACTTTGTTATAGAGCCGGAATGACGTGCGAGGGCATTTTTCAAATCGGTGGTGTCCGCGAACGGTTCCATACGCCTTCGTCTGATTATTTCTTCGGCTATTTCCACTTCGTTTCCGCCAAAAATAAAAGCCGCCTCCAGGACATGCCGAGGAGCCGTATTTATATTTACTTTTTGTGAACCCCACGTTCCCATATATTTCAAAGCGGATTCTTTTCTGTCTCCGGCAATGATATTCGGCCCGGCAAGAGCTTCGGTATCAATTAGTGAGCTGTGAAAAAGCCGGGCGAAATGCGTGGTCTGCTCAAAAATCTGCTTGGGGACGGTTATAACTTTTCTTTGTACTCTTGATACGGGTGTTTTTCTTGTAGTGCTTCTGCTTTTTGTACTTCTTGATCGGGTCGGCGTTCTTGTAACTTTTGTTATCGGTTTGAAATCCAGTTTGAACGGTTTTATTTGTTCTATTTGGTTTAACTCCAGCCTAAGTGACTCGATTTGTTCGGCATCGAGGCCGTTCATTTCACAGAAGGTTGCAAATCCCGCATCAATTTCTCGTTTCTGCTCAGGATCATTTAGCAGGGCCCAGCCGAGCGGGTATTTTGCATTTTCGTCTTCTATCTCAATTCGAACTTTAACGGAGCTAATATCAACCTCTTCCGGTTCCGTTATGAACGGCCAGGGCGGGCCGTAAGGACCCCGAATAAACAGGGAATCCGTATCATCGAAACCATCGCTTTTGTCCATCTTTTTGACATTGTTACTATCAATCTCGTCACCGAAAGTCTTAGTGTCATTGTTCATAACCGGCCAGGACTGGATGTCCCATTGCGCCAGTAGTTCCTGATACCCGGCCTCGTCAAGGGCGAACAAATCAGAAAAGTCAGGCTCATTCGGTCGGCTGATCAGTTGTGGCTCGATTTCTTCCAGAGTTGTGAGGGCGTATTTCACCGCTGAATCACAGCCGTAGCGGGCTTTACTGTAATCAATAATATACTGGTTTCGGTGACGCTGTGCTGTTACGCGGCTGCTTAAGGTATAACCCAAAGTAGAGAGCACAACCAGCAGTACTAATGTCACCAGCAGTACAATGCCCGGACAATTTCGAGGAGTATTCCAATTGTTTAAGCTTTTATTCATCGTCTTCTATTTTTCTTGTCCTGCCCAGAGATAACCTTTCTTCATCGGGTATATCGGTTTTTGTTGGAGTTCGCGTTTTCTCGGAAGAGTCGCTTATTTCTATGGCAAAGTTGATTTTTCTGGTTCTGTCGATGGCGATGGTTCGTGTGATTTTCTCTTCATCCAACACGTCTAAAGTGCCGTTTACCCTCTTAAACGGTTCGGCAAAAGACATAGTTACCTCAATACCCGAAGGAGGCGGACCGTTCCATTTATCTACGGGTGCATCACCTTTGAGAGCGGTTATATTGAAGAAAGTGACGCCGCTGCAAATCGGTACGGCGCGTTCAAGTTCTATGTCCTCTTTACTTTTATCCAGCACTTTGTCTTCCAGCGCTATCCCGCTATAACTGCGGTACAAAACCAGACCTACATCCGGGTTTTCATAGTTGTAAATGCTCTGCCATATTATTTCTTCGAAATTCAGCTCTTTGTTCTTGTTGTCTTTGATGGTTTTTGTAATGGTGAGCTTTGCAGCGGGAAAACCATTTTTTAATTTATTCTCAATTTTGACTGTCGTATCCGGGTTGGATGAAATTATCCTGTCAAGGTCTTCTGCTATGCGCTGCAGAACTTCCGATGACAGTCTGGAGCTATTGAGTTTTCGCATAATCGTAGAGGCGGATTTTTCAGCTCTGTTATAAATGCCCAATACCGCAACCAGAATCATCGCACCAATTGTTAATGCCGCTATAACCTCAGCCAGTGAAAATCCTTTTCGCATTCCGTTTGTGTTTGTAGCTTTATTAATATTATGTTCAGGGCGGATTATCATTATCGAAATTCAAATCTCCTATTCTTGTTTTTCCTTTAAGATTTCCCAGATTTCGGAAATATCCATCTGTTCAAGTTCCCCGTATGTCAAACCTGTCTTTGGATCTATTTCTTCCTGCCTGTCGGACAGGCCTTGTTCGGAGTTTTTCCTAATCAGGTCGGCTTCGGATGTTATCTGTTGGTTTTTTTCCTCGGCATTTGGTTCGCCGTCGGTACGCTTATAGAGGTCAAGATTGCTCTTGATGAAGGAGCCGTCTTCAGTGGTGAACATTCCATTGGCAACCCACTGCTCTATGTTTTCACTGTCGACGCCTGCATACTCGGCGGCTTCTTCGATAGTTTCGAGAAGCTCCGCAGCCCATAGCCCTTCTTCCTGCTGATTCATAATTTGCATCAATTGTTCTCTTGTCAAACCTGTCAGCCAGTGTATTAGCTCTACGGTTTGTCTTTGTCCTGTTGTATCCGTATACTCGGCCGAGCAAATGCCTCTTAGCCACATGCTTGCTGTTATCGGCTCATAGAATGTCTCTACGACAGTTTGCCAGTTAATCTCGGGATGTTTGTCACTGGTGCCGTACTCGATACTCTCTTCAACAGAGTCCCTGGTAAGAAGGACCTCCATATTCTCCCGTGCCACCTCAAAGGCCTTCATACGTAGTGCAAAATCCGACGTGGAGATAATACAGCGATTTATGACGACTAATACGCTGGAGCTGAACAGCGCAAGAATAATCAGTGCCATTACGACCTCGGCAAGGCTAAACGCATTCTTCCTGGAATCACGTATGAGACGACACGTCGCTCCGAACGCATTATTTGTTTTAGAATACAAGTTCATCTTTATATTTTGGCTCTAAAAGCCTGACGTCACCTTCCTCTAATGTGATAATTCTGTTTAGTCGGTTAACCACAACTGAATACGGCTGTTCTTCCTCATCGAGCAGGACGATTTTCCCGCCGAACGCCCAGCCGGAACGCCCGGCCCTGAATTTAGCTCTGCCCTCATGGGTGAAGTCGCCGTCATCGAACTCTACGTAAATAACACGGCAATTATTACTTAACTTATCCTCTAAAATTATTTCCTCTTCCAGCACCTCCGACAAATCAGGCGTTGTGATCTGGCGAAGTAAAAAAGACTGTTCTTCCAGGTCGATAATAACTTCATATCTTCTATCACTCTCTGCAGCGGCGGTTGAGGCCATTTGCATTGTTGAGACAAGCTGTTGTATCTGTGCCTTGAATGTATTTTTTCTTAATAACTTGAAAAGGTGTATATGAGCCAAAAGCACAAACAGTGAAATCACCGCAAGCACCACGAGCAGTTCCGCCATTGTGAAACCAATTCTCGTATGGCGTGCTTTTGCTTTGCACAAAGCCGTATTTGTGTATTTTGTGTTGAACATTTTTGGAACTTTTAAGCGTTAAGCGAAACACGCGATGCTCGACGTAATCAGCTTGCGTCGGTGCTGAGCATATCATCGTCGGTATCGGGTTCTCCATCCGGCCCCCAGCTCCTGATTGCAAACGGCAGGCCGCTTTCAGGAAATGCCTCGTAAACGAAATCATTTCCCCAGCCGTCTTTGGATATTTCTGTGGTTTCCAGATACCCACCAGGCTCCCATGTCGTTACGTCGCTGGGCTGAAGAATCAGGGCCGTCAGTCCTTCATCTTCGGTGGGGTATCTGGCTGTGTCCATTTTGAACTGGTTTACCGCAGAATGAAGTATTTTTAGATTAGCCTTGGTTGTTGTAATGCGGGCCTGATCTATCTTGGAGGCCACTTTTGTCACTACCAAAGTGGCAAGCAGGCCGATTATGATGAGCATGGCCATAAGCTCGACCATCGTAAAACCGAATCTATTGCGTTTTTTGCCTTTTTTCCTAGTCATTTTTACCTCCTGGGGGAACGATTAAAAATTCCCTGCTGAAACTTCCAATATAGGTAATATTGTTGCATACGCTATTACACCAATGATTGCAGCCATAATGATTATAATAAGCGGCTCAACTGCTGCACTTAGTCTTTCGATAACCAAATCCGTCGAAGCCTCGAGATTATCACTGATGCTTTTGAGCATTTTTTCGAGCTCGCCGCTCTTTTCACCGACCGATACCATGTGTGCGATAGCAGGGTCTATAACTCCGCTGTCCCTGAGCGGCGTCGCAATATCTGCGCCGGCAAGAATCCTCTCCCTGGCCTGGTGTATGGCCCTTTTCATCAGAGTATTACCGGTAACTTCGGAGACGACCCTAAGAGACTCGGCCATGGCAAGCCCGGAACTGAGAAGTGTCGAAAGAGTAGATGCAAAACGCGCGACAACACGCTGTTTTATAAGAGCGCCGAACAACGGCAAAGACAGAATGAATTTATCTCGTAAGTATGCACCACGCTCAGTTTTAAGAAATTTCCTGAGCGTCCAGACTATCCCAATGACGGCTGCTATGACCACGAGCAACCACCAGCTTGTCATAATATAACTGATATCCATCAACCGCCTTGTAATCCAGGGCAGTTCCTGGCCCGTCCTGGCGATTTGTTCTGCTATTTTTGGGATAACTTTGGTTGTTAGAACCAGAATTGCAACGATGCAGAAGAGAATCAGAACAATTGGATATATCATTGCCGTCAGTACTTTCGATTCAACTCGCTGGCGTTTTTCCATAAATCCGGCAATCGTTGTCAGGCTTTGGCCTAATGTGCCGGTAACCTCACCAACACGGACCATGCTTACATAGACAACATCGAAGTAATCGTTGTAGTCGCTCAATGCATCCGTGAAGGATTCACCGGTGACAACGCGGTCGCGAATGTCAATAAGGGCATTTCGAAATCGCACATCAGAGGTCTGGAGTGTTAAAACTGAAAGGGCCTCGGTCAGTTTGATTCCTGAATTGAGCAGCGTGGCCATCTGCTTAGTAAATTCGATTATCTGTGTTTTGCTGCGTTTAGTGAATAACGAGGATAATGCAGCCTTGCTTTGTGAATCAGAGCTGACCTGGGTAATAGACGAAGGATGAATACTCCTGGCCCTGAGCTGTTTTCGAGCTACATAGGGACTTTCCGCAGCGATTGATCCCTTGACTTTTTTGCCGTTAGCCGCTATTGCCGTGTAATGGTATCTGGGCATATATAATTTTTACCAATAAAATTCCAATATCGAATTATATGCTTCTATTTTCATTTTTTACATTATGTCCGCCTGTGTTACCCGCAGAACTTCAGAGACAGTTGTTATCCCTGCAAGTACCTTTCTGGCCCCGTCCATTCTCAGAGTCTGGAGGCCGGCTTCGAGTGCAAACCTCTTTATTGTACCGGCGGATTCTCTTTTGTATATCAGGTTCTGGATTTCTTCATTAATCAACATCATTTCATAGATACCGGTTCGTCCGCGATAACCGGTCTGAAAGCATTTTTCACAACCTGTACCAACGAAGAATTTTCCTTCCTTGATGGGTCCCGCTTCATCCAGACCGAGCTCTTTTAATTCGTGGGCTGAGGGTTCCATAGTTTTTTTGCAGTCCGGGCATACTTTTCGAACCAGGCGCTGAGCTATTATAGCAATTAATGATGAACTGACCAGATACGGCTCGACTCCCAAATCCAGAAGTCGACTCACCGCTCCGGACGAATCATTCGTATGCAGCGTACTGAAAACCAAATGGCCGGTAAGCGAAGATTGTATCGCCATCCGCGCTGTCTCAATGTCTCGAACTTCACCGACCATTATGACATCGGGGTCCTGACGCAATACGTGACGTAGCGATGTAGCGAATGTCATTCCTTTTTTGGATGCTACCTGAATCTGGCTTATGCCTTCGAGCTGATACTCGATAGGGTCCTCTATAGTTATTACGTTTTTCTCTGCCGAGTTGATTCTGTTAAGACAGGCGTATAGTGTTGTGCTTTTTCCACTGCCTGTCGGGCCTGTCACGAAAATAACTCCGTGAGAGCGATTTAGTAGAGAATCGAATTTTTTCAGGTCGTCCTGCCACAGTCCCAGCTCATCCAATTCGAACAGGCCTGTGCTTTTATCCAGCAGTCTCAGGACACTTCGTTCGCCGAAGCTGGTAGGGACTGTGCTGATACGCAAATCGACTTCCCGCTGACCGAGCCTCACAGAGCATCTGCCGTCCTGCGGAAGCCGTCGTTCCGCAATATCCATGCCGGCCATAACCTTGATACGAGAGATAATAAGCGGCAGAACATTCTTGTTCAAACTCAGAGTGTCGTAAAGAATACCGTCGATACGGTAACGAATCTGAATTTTTGATTCGTATGGATGAACATGGATATCGCTGGCTCGAAGTTGCAGGGCGCGGAAAAGAACGTCGTTTACCAGTCTTATAACCGGCGGTCGATTCACTACATCAAGCAAATCGTCCGAAGTCGACACTTCGTCAACGAGTCTGTCGAGATTCTGTGAGTCGAGCTCTTCGGCCACTTCTTCGATGATAGTCGTTCTTTGCTCATAAGCGACATCGATGACAGATGTAATAGCGGCGCGGGTGGAAACCGCCGCTCTTACAGGCAGACCCGTCATCTTGGAGATATTATCGAGGGCATTTACATCCAGGGGTTTGGATAGAACAACTATAAGCTCGTCTGAGTCGTTTTCAACGTTTTTCGTTTCAGAATTATCGCCGTTGCCGGATTCCGGCCTGATTCCAATAAGAAAATGGTGCTGGGCATAGGTTGCAGGTACGGCTTCAATAAATTCAACCGGTACCGATTTTGAGGATATATCCGGCAGATATTCCCAGCCGAGAGTTTCAGCGAAAAGTTTCAGCACAGCATCTTCGGTAAAGTAAGGGCAGTTAAGCAGAGTTTCATCAAGTCGCCCCTGCCCGGCATTTTCTTCAAGGAATTTGGCCAATTGCTCGGCGTCAATCAAGCCGGTGCGTTTAGCCGTTTGTATAAGCAAATCTTTCATTACTACTCTGCATCAAGTACTTTGAACGGCTCCATCGGTTTGGGTTTGAAACCCGGCCAGTCCTCATATCTCTGGAATTCGTCCTCGAGTCTTTCAAACGAGACCCTGTTTCTGTCCGACATTCTCTCTAAATCAGGCAATCCTGCAACAGTGTCATCCGGCCTGAGAATGTTGGCTTTTACGAAGACGTAAAGATTAGATGAGCGGTCCGTATTGCTGGTACTTCTAAAAAGCCCGCCAACTAAAGGTATATCACCGAGTAACGGCACTTTTGAGCCGCCTTTTGTTTGATTTAATTTTATCAGACCGCCAAGAATGATTGTTTGACCATCAGGGACGGTAACCGTCGTATCGACTTCACTTTCGGTGGTATCGGGTGGAGAATTTTCGGCCGGTGTTTCACCGAAGTCCGAACGGGTCATATTAACTTTAAGTAAAAGCAAATCTCCCTCACTGATATTCGGAGTTATAGTTAAATTTATCCCAGCTTCATACTCACGAAAATCTGTGGTTGTTTGTGCGTTGCCCTCTTCCGGAATGATGGCGCTTTCTATTTTGACATTTGTTACATCTTTTGTGCTGATTGTGCCGGGTTGCCCGTCATTGACCAGAATCTTTGGCTTTGCCAGAACCCGGCCGTAACTTTTTGTTTGCATCGCTTTGAGCAAGGCCTGGATATGCCGGTCGCTGTAAAATCCCTCTCCTGTTCCTGAGAAAGAGGTGGTTTCGATAACGCGGTCTTCAACGAATGGTTCCAGGAGAGCATCGAGCTTATCCATTTCTCCGCCGACAACCATTCTTGGGAATTTACCCACTAAATCCAAATCGAGGTCGAAAAGATCAACTCTGCTGACCTCGACGAGGGTTACATCGATAAGGACCTGAGGCCTTCTTTTGTCAAGAGTCTTGATAAGATTGCTTATCCATTCCTGGTTTTTCTTGTTTGCATATACAATTAATGAAAAAGTATTCGGGTCGTCAACGATAGTGATTTGCTCTTCCAGCCTTCGTCTTTTCGTAATTTCAATCTTATCGTCTTCGTCTCGCTGGCTTTCAACGGTTTCTTCAATCAACTGCATCAGAAGTTCTCTCAAATGTGCCGGAGACGAGTTTTCGAGCGGGTAAATTTTGTATGGAATCTCACCTTCCGGTCGTTGTTGGTCCACATGATTGATTATCGAGGCTATTCGTTCATGCTGCTCATCTGTTGCATTGACTAAAAGTGAATTTGTCGTCTCAATAACAATAACCTGCGGTTCTCCTGCAAGGGCCTCGGTTGTCGTCTCCTCCAGCCCCATTGCAGTGAGTCTTTGTGTTTGAGCTCTGGAAGCAGGAGTCTGTGCAGTTGTTGAAGGAGCCTTGATATCACCGGTTCTTCTCGAAGACATTGTAGATTCCGGTCTGGTGCCGATAATGCCGAATTCTTCCAACTTTTTCTTTACTTCTTCAGCATCGAGATATTCGATTTTATAAGGTTTGAGAGTCCGCAAATCCTGCTGTGCCACATCAAGGGTATCTATCAATTCCTCAACATCATCTAATTGCTCCACCAGCCCTATCATCAGGATCCGATTGGTTCTTTCATCGGCATCCAAATAGACCGTAGGAGTGACCGATTCAGTTTGTTGAGCGGTGGTAGTCCCCCTGGCCCTGGCGGCCGCCCGTTCTCTTTGTAATCGCTGCGAATATGCACGCATTCGGGCGTTATAAGCGGTTTGTGATTCATTTGGTAATTTCGTAGGCCGCTGCGGTGTGGTTGTTTCTTCCGTTGCGGCGATAGTAATAGATACAGTGCCTAACTCCTCGGCGAGTGTTTGAAGTTTCGGGGCCAGTGTTTGTGCCATTGTGTACCGCAATTGTCTGAACCTGAACTTTCTCGGTTCTCCGGGTCTATCCACAATATCCAACAGTGCCTTTATACGCGGCATGCGGTGTGCGTATGCTGTTACAATGAGCGTTTTCGTTTCGGCCAATGGTGTGATATTTGTCGTTAGATTCATGCGGGTTAAAAGATTTTCCGCATTTGTCGTGTCGATGTGCTTTAACTCGAAGATACTCATAACGACTACATCGCCGGCTGAGATTTCGGGCTTATCGGCTTTAACCAGAGCAGGGTCGATATCTAATGCATTGTCTTTCGGAACTATGGTGACAAGATTACCCATGCCGCGAGTCATCACAAAGCCTTTGAACTTCAGCACGGATTCGAGTAAATGATATAAATCCCTCACTGTTATTGGGCCCTGGAGTTTACCGTTGGGATTGAATGTAACATCGTGGTTGGCTAAGTCCGACTCGTTATACATAAAATCCAGTCGAAGGTACGGACCTACCAGGCCTAAAAATTCGACCATTGATAGTTTTTCCGGCAGGGTTAGCTTAATTATATCATCTGCATTTGGAATAGGAATCGAGTTGGATGACCGGACGTTTGCAGCCATTTGTGATTCTGTTTGTTGCGGTGTTGCTTGCTGTGTTAGATTTTGCGGACCGGCCATTCTTTCTGCTAATTTTTGTTCCAGTGCTTTTTGTTCTGCAGCTGTTTGTTCGGTCACCTGTATCTTTGGTGTTTGTTGGTCGGTTACTTTTTGCCCCAGCAGGGCGGCAACTGTATTTTGCTCGATCATTGCTTTATTCGCTATGTAACTCGATTCTTGTTTGTTAGTTTGTTCTGTTCTCTGCAATTCTCTAACCGTAGTTACAATTTTATCTATTACGCTTGTCGGTGCAATAACAACTAAGGCATCATTGTGGAAATCAATAATAGCTCTGGTGTCGGTATGTTCGGCCGGGGCAGTAGTAAAGCTGCCGATTGTTATATTTCCAACTTTTGCTGCAATTTGCTCTTTGGGCGGAAGTTTCCCGGCTTCTGTTGTGGAAAAGATATTTTGTATGGAAAATTGTTCCACTTTATCAATAAGATTGATAACGGACTTTGCTTTGGCCAGCTCCCGGGGCTGAGCCGTCACTAAGAGTGCAGATGAACCGGGAATATGCGAGACTGTGCCAATCCCGAGGTCATCAAGAAAGTTTTTACCTTGTTCGGGAGTAATATTTTTCAAATTAATGAATTCATACGGCACAAGCTCATAATCATCTTGTTCAGCAGCCATAATGTAACTGCCGCACAGCAAGACAACAATTGCTAATATAAGAATTTGCCTTTTCCGTCTCCAATAAAATTGCTGTTTTACCATCACATTCACCCCTCAATATTGACCGGGCCCGGTCGAATCAAAAATGGTTAGGTTGTATAATTGTGCAAAATTGAATAAATCCTTTGAGCTGTTATTAGAGCGGGTAAGAATATTTTTTTGCTCGAATAAAACAGCACAATTATTTGCAGGGCTTCTCATAAGAATTTATTTAATTTTTACACAGGTTTTTAGTCTGCAAAGCACCTCGAATTTTAAAATAAATAACAGCTTACGGGCCTACCTGACACCGTTGTTAATAAAGCTGTCAAAAAAGCGTTTTTTATAGGAAGTTCTTTCATAAATATCTACTGAGTTCCGCTACGCTGGCTTTCTGGAATCAGCTATCTAATCAGACATAAAAAAAGGCTAAAAGTTCCCCATTTTCAGTTAAAAAAAAGCTAATTTTCCAATAAAAAAAATGCAGTATGCAGCGATTTTTAGCGTTAAATTTTGTATTTGGTGTTATTGGACGGTAAACTATTTTGTTGGACGATTTTTTGTTGAGTTGTGTTTTGGATTTGTTGGGGTCCCCAAAGGCTTTTCGCCTTTTGGGGACCTCACAACAAATATGGGGGGCAGGTAAATTATCTTTCCTTTATTATACACATGCTAAGATTTGACTTATCACAGTTCTCTTCTTTACTATTGATCTTCGGAAGGGATATGGTTCGGTTCCCACCCATAGTTTTTCAATTGTTCTCCAAAGTCTTCGAGTTTTTTTGCCTCCTCAGGGCTGACATAAGAAGCCTTGAAATTGGAAATAAGTTTCTCAATTTGCCTGGCTTTTTCCTTTTCATTGAATTCGGAGTCAGTGGTGTTGAAATCAGAATTTCTTTGAATTTTTTTTAGATTTTCGTAGAGTTCGTCCAGCTTCTCGTCTCTTTCAATGTTATTGAGTACCTTTTGGACTTTACTTGGTTCTCTTTTACCTAAGTTACGATCTCTGGAGGGCGGTTTTTGTACGCTGGGTTTGGAACTTACGGTGTTAAACGGCTTTTTTGGAACATTTACTGAGCTGCTGGAGGTAGTTTTTGGGGGGTTATGCTCAGCGATGAGTTCGAAAGTTTCTGTACCGCTTTTAACGATTACAAGGCCGTCTTTTACCTGTTCAATGTATAAATGTCCCACCGTGGTTGATTGTTTGACCCAGTGTATTCCTTTGCCCGGCTCGTCAATTAACGCAAGAGACAGCTCTGGGCGTTGCTCATAATAACTGGTTCCAATAACCTTAAACTTCGGTGTAACATTGAGTTGTGTGCCAATCTTGCCTGGGCCGTGGCCGGCTTGAAGATTTTTGGGTACATTCGGCGCTGGCGGATTCAAATACAAAGCAAAGGCTCTGGCCTGCTGTACCAGCGGTGATATCTGGCTATTGCTTGCCTGGGCTCTTTGTCCCTCGGCGGCAGTGAACTTCTCAATCACGCCGGGTAAATTCAGAAATTCCTTGATGTTTTCATCGCTCCGAAAGCCGTAGGAGACGGAAAATACAAAGATAACAACCGCCAAAACAACTGCCACAATACTGGTTATTCGCAATGTCTTAATCATTTCAAGCTCAATGGAGCAAAAGCTGCATTAATTTTATATCGTGCTTTAGTGCTCTATATTAGATTTGACATCGCTTAGGTCGTTTGGTTCCGTCCAATGATCAATTAATTGCAGTTTTTCTTCTTCGTTTCCTGCATAATCGTCGCTGTGGTCGGGCGTGTGGCATTGAATGCACATCGTTTTTGGATCAGTTATAGTAGTCTTATATTCATTGGGGTCCAAGTTATGCTTCGAGCCGGGACCATGGCAAACTTCGCAGCCAACATCTTTCATAAGCGGCGTTTTTCGCATAGAAATGAACCCGCTCTCGTATTCCATGCCGACAACATGACAGACAACGCACTCCGGGTCGTAATCTGAGCCGATCTCTTCAAGTGTTGCAAAAGCGTCCGCATGGGCATTATCAATCCATTCTATGTATGCGAATTCATGGCAACTATTACATGATTCCGAGCCAGCGTAGTGTAGTCCGTCGGGAAGGGTAAAACGCGGGTAATTTTCCAATAAATTGCGTCCCTTAACAATCTGTTGATAGTCTTTGTACAGGTTAATCAGGGCCTGGTCCTGTTCCAAGTCTTCGGTAACTGCTTCAGTTTGGAAGCTAAGTTCCAACTTATTATCAGTTTTAGAAAAATCGATTAATAATTTGGAAATATACCTGCCGAAACGGCCTACAGTGAAAGCGAACGGTCTTTTATTCGGCTCGCTGAGGATCATAGGCTCATCGGATTGGGAAGAACAAATCAGACAATCCACAGAAGGGGCCTTATCAGCGATGGTTTCAATAAGTTCAGGGTCACAGCAGTTCAGGATGAGTATATTAACAGGGTAGCTATGTGGCTCGGATTCAAGGCCTGATGTGGAAAAGTAAAGTTCATCAATGAATTCTATAGGAGTTGAGTTAACATCAATAGTTGCCACTGTTATGTCCACAGAGTTATTTTGTATTTCGAGTCTCTGTGTAAATTTTGACGGTGCATCCAAGCCGGTTGGCCCGGTTGGAGCTATGATATTCAATATAGAGTTAAAGCCATCAAGTGACCCGAAGTGGTCATCGATTATCTCGAGGTCTCTTTTGCTAAAACCGACCAGATCATAATCAAGCAGGTCGAAGGCCTGGATTATGACATTAAACTTAATTAAGTCCTGCTCGCCGTCGCTTTTCACCAGAGAACCTGTGTCTATAATCAGTCTTTTTTCTTCGGGCGCGCTATTGAACACAGCATTGCGTCTGTCAAGCCCGCCAAGTTGACCGCCGGAACAGCCGCAGGGCTTCAAGGCCCCGAGTTCGTTTCCGGTTAAAAAAACAATAATAGTGTCGGGATTGTCAGTCATCGTATATCCCTTTTGACTCCTTGAAGATTCCTTTAAAGTGCAGGAGAGACTTATCATTATTATGCAAAAGATGCTGATAGCCAATCGTTTCATATTTTTGGTTGTTTTTTCCATATAACGGGGATTTTTTAAGATATAATATCGGTGTTGCGTGACCGATAGTTGAGCAACATTATACTTCTATTGATAAATGGAAAATAAGCTTTTTATTTTGCGGCCTAAAAAACACTATTTTTTAGTGGAACTGGTTTTGCTTCTTATGTAGTACCCGTTACAAGCGACTTTTAGTCTCTTATCCCCTTTAATAGTAATGCCTAATACATCTGTAAATTTAATATTATCCCCTTTTTCAGGCGGTGTTATCTCAAGGTCTAACTGGTAACCATTATCAACTTTGCTCTGATTGACAATCTTAATCGCATTATTTTGGGATACGGCCGATTCAATCTCAAAATCTTCTCCATAGTTATTATATATCCATATATTTCGTTGTATGGGTTTTTGCGGTTCGCAGTTAAATAATATCAAAAGCGGTTGTTTTACCGTATATTTTGGTATCACGTTAAACCTGACAAAAGCACTCTTGCCTTCCGGATGCGTGAGACTGAAATCTATGCCGCCTTTCTGGTTATTTTGAATTTTTTCCATATCGACTTTCAGGTCGAGGACGAATTCCGTTGCCTTGACCGTAGGGTCGTAGTCGGCGGTAATGCAATTAGCAGTTGACTTGATTCCAGTTATAGCGAATGGCTGGTCATCGAGACTTTTGATAGTTAGCTTTTCACAACCGGCATTTTCCTCGTCGAGAAAAAGTTTCAGACTATTCGGCTTACAGGCGATTTTGGGGACTATTTCTGCCTTTATGGTAAGTCTTATAGCCGGATTTGTAGCATCGTTACTGTGTACGACTATGTGCCTCAAAAATCTGCCGGTCTGTCCGCTGGAGTTATATATCACTTTCAATGCACCGCTTTCACCAGGGGCATATTCATCCTTTTCCAGCTTAGTGACCAGACCACAACAACCTGATACTTTCGAGATTTTCAAAACACCCTCTCCTGTGTTTGTAACCTTTATTTCATTGGTTGATTTTGTCCCGGGGCCGACTTTGCCAAAATCCAGAACGACCTTATCGAGTTTTATTTTTGGTGACGGTCCGTTGGCATCTGGTACGCCGACCATCGGCTTTTTGGTTTCGGTATGGTCAACCTTAAGCTCTGCCTCCACTTTGGCTTGTTTTTGGCAGCCGCTGTAAGGGATTAATAAAAAAGTGATAATGAGAGGATATAGGATTAAGCATTTTCGTCTCATATTACCGTCTCCGTGCTGTATTATTTTAATGTTATGAAAAATTGACAAAACCGCATTTTAACACAGTTAGGGGGCCATATCAAGAGAATTATCAATAGCTCGAAGGCACTTTAGGGCCCACTTTTACAGACTGTATATCGACTTTTCAGGGTGGCAGTCCCATGGCATTTTTCGTTTATCAGTCATTATTTTGAGTATTTTGTGCACTATGAGTCTTTTCAGTACGTTTTTTATCTACTCTGGTTCGTCTTTACAGCCGATATCTTTACTATTATTATGGTAGTCATTAATATTGGAAAATGAGTTTTGGCAGGGAATTAAGTATGACCGAAAATGGTCATGAGCGTGACATTGTACAAAAAATAACAAAAGTGGCTCATCCCGAAATTTCCGTTGTAGTGCCTTTGTTGAATGAGCAGGATAATATAGGCCCTCTTTATCAGCAAATCACTGAGGTTCTATCCGACAAATACAACTATGAAATAATATTCGTTGATGACGGCAGCGTTGACAACAGCCTAGTGGTATTGACTGGTTTGCATAAAGACGACACAAGGGTCCGTATCATTAGCTTTCGCAAGAACTTTGGCCAAACCGCAGCGCTTAGCGCAGGCTTTGCCCATGCGTATGGTGATATAATCGTTGCTATAGATGCCGATTTACAGAATGATCCCGCTGATATACCCAGATTGATTGCAAAACTTCAGGAAGGTTTTGACGTTGTCAGCGGCTGGCGAAAAAAGCGACATGATAATGTTATCACCAGACTGCTTCCTTCAAAAGTTGCTAACTGGCTGATTTCAAAAATTACAGGTGTCAAACTGCATGATTATGGCTGTACACTGAAGGCGTATCGCGGGGAAGTTATATCTGAGACAAAACTATACGGCGAAATGCACCGTTTTATCCCGGCACTGGCAAGCTGGAGCGGAGCTAAAATTACAGAAATGGTAGTAAACCACAGGCCCAGAACCTCCGGCGTTGCCAAATACGGCTTAGCGCGAACGTGGAAAGTAATACTGGACCTTATCACAGTAAAGTTCCTGCTTAGTTTTTCCACTAAACCAATTCAGTTGTTTGGTGGTTGGGGATTGGTTGCATTTGTTTTAGGCACTTTTTCCGGTCTTGCGGTTATCCTGATGAAAGTCGTAAAGAAAACGGATATGACTGGAAATCCTTTGTTATATTTATCAATCCTGTTTTTGATTATTAGCGCCCAGTTTATTTTTATGGGTTTGCTGGCCGAATTGTTGGTACGGACTTATCACGAATCGCAAAATCGACCAACTTATGTTATCAGGGAGATTATTGAATCATCTGAGCAAATCGGGGAGAAGAAATGAGCAAATCCGCTCGAAAAGACAGGCATCCCGTCGATACCCGGCGAAGACATGGCGTATCGGGAAAGCAGGATAAACACCACACAAAAAATATTATACCGCCGGGCGAGCGAAAGAATTACAATCGTCTTATTGCATACATTGTCATAGCCGTTCTGGCGGCTATTCCTTTTTCTTTAGGTAAATACTTAGAGTTCAATTCTCCCGGTGCCTTCGACAGCGGGGCGTACGTCTATTCGGCGAAGCATATTCTCGACGGTGCCCAAATCGGTGTTGAAGAGAAGCCCAGCGCAAAACTTGGGACGCTAATGTTAAATATGCTCGGCGTGAAGCTTTTTGGATTCAGTGATACCGGCCCCAAAATAGTTCAAATGGTATTTCAAATAGCCGCTTTGCTGCTGATGTTCGTTGCAATGACCAAACTGTTTGGCATACTTCCAGCCGGTGTGGGTGTTATTGTTGCTTCGGTTTATCTTTCTGCACCACTTATCGCAAAATTCGGTAACGTCAAAGAACAGTATATGATTGCCTTTATGGTAATGGGAATAAGCTGTTTTGTATTAAGGCAATTGGGCGGAAGATGGTGGTGGGCTTTACTGGCGGGTGGATTTGTCAGTTGGGCCCCGCTATTTAAAGAGACCGGTACCTCGGCGATTGGGGCGATTGGTTTGTTTGTACTCATCCAGCCGTTGCTAAAACATCGAACATGGAAACAGACTGGAATTGATATTTTGTTATTGCTGGCCGGTGTGTTGGCTGCTATTGGACCGTTCTATATATGGATTATAGGATGGAATGTCCAAATAGCCTTGCCTTATCAGTTTTTCTGGAAGATTTTGGTTCCCGCAAAAGAAAGTACCGGCACAATCGGAGGCTCTTACATTTCGGGTGCCCGCCGGCTCCGTTCGTTTTCCGAGCAATGGCCGATAGTGATGAGATATTACGGCTTACTTATTCTGCCGATTGCTCTGGCGATCGGTTCTATTGTCACCAGAATCGTGAGAATGATTGCAGCGAGGGTATCGAAGGAAAAAAAGGAAATAAAAATATACGAATGTTTCGTTCTGTTGTTTGCAATCTGGTGGTTGCTCGATATGGCTTTTATCTGGATTAGTCCTCGCTCATACGAGCAATATTATCTTCCTTTGAATGCTTCTGCGGCAATGTTGGGTGGATATGTGATTGCAGTTTACTGCGATAAATTCAATAGCACCGTATTTAAGATGAAGTGGGCGGTTGTTGGTTTAGCAGGTTTGGTTTTAATGATAATTATGTCATGGCATATATTCTTCGGGATAAAAAGAAGTCCATACTCCGGTACGCTCTACACCAATCCAAACACAGGCCTTGTTGAAAGACAAAGAGGATATTTACAAAAGATTAGTGAAATTTCGTCAGGTAAACGGCAGGGCGGTAAGTATCCATGGGAGGCGGTGGGTGAATATATCCGTGATAATACGGAGCCGAGCGATAAGATTTACGTCTGGGGCTGGTATCCGGGAATCTATGTTGCTGCCCAACGGTTGGCACCGACATCATGGCCTTTTACAAGTGAGATGCACACCAAAAAACCGGAGAGGTTCGCTAATGATATTAAAGGGTTATTGGCGGATTTAAAAGCGAATAAGCCGAAATATATTGTTGACAGCCGAAAGCGTCACTTTCCTAATGACAGACCACCTTTGGAGTTGTGGCCTGTTACAGGTAATGGATTGTTATCTGCTGATGAACGAGTTATAAAACAGTATGACATCGAATATGCCAAAATGCTTCGTGAAAGATTCGGAGATGATGAAGCCGGTCGATACGAAGCGATGAAGCCGTTTCGTGAATTTGTGAGGAACAACTACAAAGTTGTTCGTGCGTTCGGTTCGCATATTCTGTTTGAGTTGAGGAGTTCTCCAGCCGGTTAGGAGTTGCAATAGTTGTGTCGAGACTAAATCTGCTTATGCTCAACTATGAATTTCCACCGATTGGTGGCGGAGCGGCCAATGCACATTATTATCTGTTGAAAGAATACGCCAATATCAATGAGTTGAAGGTTGATGTTCTGACTTCGGCGCCTGAGCCCGGATTTATAAAAGAAACATTCTCCGAAAATATAACTATTTACAAAGTTGGTGTGCATAAGAAACAACTGCATTACTGGCGGAGAGTCGAGGTTATCGAGTGGCTTTTGAAGGCCGGTTTTCATTACCGCAGGATGTTACGGCAGAAAAGCTTTAATTTGGTGCATGCTTTTTTCGGCTTTCCAACAGGCTGGCTCTGTTATAGAACAGCTGGCAGGTTACCTTATATCATATCGTTGCGAGGTTCCGATGTGCCGGGTCAACACACAAGATTGGCTCTTGATTACAAACTGCTTGGGCCGATTTTCAAGGCTATTTGGAAAAAGGCTTCTGCATTGGTAGCTTGCAGCGAAGGTTTGAAATCAAGGGCTTTGCGTTTTTTGCCATCTGCTGCAATCGACATTATTCCGAATGGAGTTGATTTAGAGCGTTTTTCCCCATCTGAAACTACTCAGTTATCAGATGAGTTGAGGCTTATTACAGTAGGTCGGCTAAGTGTGACAAAAAGGATTGAGATGCTGATTGAAGCTGTAGAAAATTTAATTAAGGAAGGATATAAGGTACGGTTTTCAATTGTAGGCGGCGGTGCCGCTGAGGAATCGTTAAGAAAGGTAATAATAGAAAAAAATCTTGTCTCTTTTGTTGAGCTAACAGGCAGGGTGGAGCCGGAAAAGATGCCCGATTTCTATCGGAGCAGTGACATATATATCAGCGCGACTATGCAGGAAGGTATGAGCAACGCCATGCTTGAGGCGATGGCCTCGGGTTTGCCAGTTATCACGACACGCTGTGAGGGGGTGGAAGAGCTAATAGTAGAAAATGGAATAGTCGTCGAGCAGGCTGGTGCTGAGCCGATGGCCGAGGCAATTAAGCAACTGGCTGATGATCGTAGAAGATGCGAGCAAATGGCCGCTGGGGCCAGAAGACAGGCCGAGTTCTTTACCTGGAAGAATGTTGCAGGTCAATATCTGGATTGCTATCAGAAGATTCTTGATGTTGCTGTAGGGAGTAAATCATGAATTGGAGAAAACCTTTAATTTACTCTCTGTTATATGCAAGCGGCAGCAAAATTCCTGAGAATCTCAAACAAATCAGAAAATATGAATACGCCGGACGCCAAGAGCTTGACGAAGTGAGGTGGCGCAAGCTTGAGAAACTACTGATTCATGCTTACAAGAATGTTCCTTATTATCACCGAGTGTTGGAGAATTGCGGCGCAATCGGTCCCGGCAAAGTGAATCTCGAAAAATTTTCCGAGATTCCAGTTTTAACAAAAGGGATAATACGAAAAGAGGGACAAAACTTATATTCGAGGGATTATAAGAGCAGAAAGCCCTATGAAAATACGTCAGGTGGCAGCACGGGAGAGCCGGTCAGATTCATACAGGATAAGGAATACGACGATTGGAATATTGCTACTAAGATATATTTCAATATTGTTCTTGGGAAAGAACTTGGTCAGCCTGAAATCAAATTCTGGGGTTCCGACAGGGACATTCTCGCCGGCAATTTGACGGTCAAAGACAGGTTGATTAATCTGCTCTACAACAGGAAATTTTTCAATTCATACCGGCTCGGCGAACAGGAAATCCGACAGCTTATCGATTTGAACAACAGATTCAAACCGGTTGCTTATTGGGCTTATATGGAATCTGCACTGGAATTGTCAAATTACCTCTCTCGTCACGAGCTTTACTTTTATCCGCCGGAAATTGTCATATCCACAATAGGTCCATTGACGGACGAAGTGAAAGAAAATATCGAAACGAATATGAGTTGTAAGGTTTACAACCAGTACGGTTCAAGAGAGGTTGGAGCAATATCCTGCCAGTGTACAAAACAGAGGTCTATGCATACCTTTCCGTGGTGGAACCATGTTGAAATATTGGACGAGCAGGGCGAGGCTGTTCAAAATCAGGAAGGCCGGGTTGTAGTCACTACGTTGCACAATTATTCCATGCCTTTGATACGGTATGATATTGGTGACGTAGCTGTCGCCGGTGGCTGGGGTTGCGATTGTGGAAGAAACAGTATGCTTTTGAAAACGGTTATCGGTAGAACACTCGGCTATTTCAAGAAAGCGGATGGTTCTCTGGCTCATTCGCATTTTCTTGTGCAGGCACTGTTCTTTAAGGACTGGATAAAAAGATTCCAGATAATTCAGGATGAAATTGACCACGTCCTTATAAAAATACAGCTTAATGAAAACGCAAAGGCCATCGAAACAGATGTCGAAGATATCACAAGAAAGACAAAAATCCTGATGGGTGAAAGCTGTAAGGTCGATTTCGAATATGTAGAAGATATAAGCAGGACGGCGAGTGGTAAATACGTATATACTTTATGCAAAGTCAAGTGACCTTTCGTGTAAAATTGTTCACAAGCGAACCGACAGCCGTTAAACCTCGAAAAACTGTCACTGGTAACATGGAAATATGACGGATAAGGGCAAAAAAATATTGAAGCTGTTTATTCGGATAACTATAACATCCGGACTTCTTATTTGGGTTTTCTGCAATATCGAGCGTCAACAGTTGATTGAGGTACTAAAGACGGCAAGATGGCATTTTCTTATCGCTGTCTGGGCCGTAGTTGTCATGATTTACTGGATCAGCTCTGTTAAAATGCGACTGATATTAAAAGAGCAGGACTGCAAATTAAATACTTTAATGATATTCGGCGTTAGTGCCGTTACAGCGCTCTACAATATGGTTATGCCGGGAATGTTTAGCATGGGAATGAAATGGTATTTCCTGAAAAAGGGCACCGGTAAAGGAATCAATGTCTTCAGCAGCATGGTGTATAACCAATTATCGAATGTAGTGGTTATGGTGATATTCGGACTCGTTGTACTTATCCTGACTAATCCGGCTTCCGTTATATGGGCAGATACCGAAATTAGTCGTCTTCTACCGGCTATCTGTACAATATTGCTGGTGGCTGTTGTGCTTTTTTGCATGCTGTTATTAAGCAAACAAACGGGCGGCAAAATTATCAGGGTAATCGGCTTTTTATCAAAGCCTTTTCCAGCGGGGATTCGACAAAAGGCATTGGAAATGCTTCAGAATATAACTTTATTCAAATTTGTCGGATGGAGGTTCCATCTTATTATGTTCCTAATAACAATTGGCGCGATTTCACTCGGCGGTGTGATAATGTATTTTTTCGCCGCTAAAGCCGCCAATGTCACTGTTCCTCTTCCGACTTTCGCATGGTTATGGGCGGTTATATTTATTCTGCAAAGAGTGCCCATATCGATTGCAAATCTTGGAGTTAGGGAGGCGATTTTATCAAGCGTTTTGCCGATATATGGAGTAGAGCCCTCGGCGGCGGTTTTGATGTCGGTCATATTATTTACTGCGTTGGTTTTTATGGCCGTCATTGGTGCGATATTCCATTATGGCGGATTTATAACAGGAGTAAGCCCTGATGAAGCAGTTTAATCGAACCGAACAGGATAAATTCTGGACGACACAGAAACCTCCATACAAAGGAGACCTCGTATCTGAAGTGATTTTGTCACTGGCGAAACGTTATATAGGAAAAAATGCGATCGATATAGGCGCTGGAAGCGGAGCTTTAATGAGGAGCTTTAGACAAAGATATAAGTATAAGAAGAGTATTGTCGGAATTGACATTTCGCCGAAAAGCGAGGAAATCCAGCAGGGAGAATGTACAAATCTTCAGTTTGCAGACGGTTCGTTCGATACATGCTTTGCCATGGATCTAATCGAACATCTCAGTGATACAGACCTGGACAAGTTTCTAAATGAGGCCAACAGGGTATTGATAAACAACGGCTATGGTGTATTCAACACGATTAACAACGAAAATCTCAGAAAGGCAATGGTGACATGCCCCGAGTGCGGCTGTACTTTTCACAGGACAGGGCACTGCCAGGTATTCGCCGAAGACAGGATAAGGATTTTATTCTCAGACAAGGGATTCAAAGTTGTCAAAATGAGAAAGCTGAATCTCGGGTACATGTCGATGTTTAAGTTTTTTGCCTCTCTGTTTTACTTTCTGCATCTTGACCGGCTGTTCAAAGTCGAGCTTCTTACGCGTGATATGTTTTTTGTGGTGCGTAAAGAAAGGAACTTGTAATAATTATCCGAGAGAATTTTGTTCCTGTCTTTGTAAGTGGCCGGACACAAATTCCGCACCGCATTTCAAGGCCCTGGTATTAACCGGCAATGTTTTGTGATATCTTTGGGCGATGGTTTCAGGCAGAGCCTTTATCGCTATCTCGGTATCCAGTTGCCCGCGTTTTTGCAGGTAAGCGCCTACGGCCACCATATTAGCGGATTTCTTGTTACCTAATTCGACGGCCAATTCGTCGGCGGGAATTGCAATTATATCGATCGAATCATTCAGTTCCGGCTTACTGTCAATCAGAGAACTATTCATTATCAATAACCCGCCTTTTTTGAGACGTGGGCCGAACTTATTAAGTGACGCCTTATTCATTACAATCAGTGAATCGGGATTGCCCACTACGGGACAGGCGATTTCCTTCTCTGCGATAACCACCATGCAATTGGCGGTTCCGCCTCGAACTTCAGCGCCGTAGGAAGGCATATAAGTGACTTCTTTGCCTGCATTCATTGCCGTTTGAGCAAGCAGCTTGCCAGCCAGCATGATTCCCTGTCCGCCGAATCCGGCGATGATAATCTCTTCGAAAAAACCGTTTGCGGTCATACCTAATCCTTCAATCGTCCCAGAGGAAAGGCCTTTATCATTTCCTTCTCAATCCATTCCATCGCATCGGCGGGACTCATTCGCCAGTACGTCGGACATGGTGAAAGGACTTCTACCAGTGACATGCCTTCAGCGCCATCGAGCTGTAATTCAAAGGCGTGCTTGATGGCCTTTTTTGCGTTTCGGACGGCGGCCGGACTACTAAGGGCGCATCGCTCAATATATATTGTCCCCGGAAGTACGGCTAAAAGTTCCGAGACTTGGAGCGGATATCCTTGCGCGGCAGCGGAACGGCCTTTGGGTGTAGTTGCTGTCACTTGGTTAATCATTGTTGTCGGGGCCATTTGTCCGCCGGTCATTCCATAGACTGCATTGTTGATGAAAATAACGGTTATCTGTTCTCCCCGATGCCCGGCGTGTAAAATTTCGGCGGCACCTATACTTGCCAGGTCCCCGTCACCCTGATAGGAGAAGATTATTTTATCCGGATTGGTCCTTTTCATCCCTGTCGCAACCGCCGGTGCTCTGCCGTGAGCGACCTCTATCATATCAACGTCGATATAGTCGTATTCCAGCACTGCGCATCCTACCGGGGCTATGCCGATAGTGCGGCCGCGTATATCCAACTCATCGATTACCTCGGCAATCAGTCGGTGGGCGATACCGTGACCGCAGCCGGGGCAATAATGCGTCGGAACATCTTTCAGAGTCGGCGTTCGTTTAAATACCGTTTTCATAAATTTACCTAATGAGCTTAAAGTGGAAAGCTGAAAGCTCAAAATCATAGCTTCAAATTAAAAATTATATATTGTTTCAGAGAAAAGCAGCATGAATGACATCATAACTATCTTTTACCCTTAAGGGTTAATATGCTTGAGCCAAGTATATTTGCCAGTTCTTGTGTTTCATTTAAAAGATAATCTAACTTCTCATTTCTTATCTTCTTAGCATCTCTTAACAATCCGAGCCAGTACAAGCTTTCATTTGCAGATTTTAGAGAATGATTAAAGAAATTCGTAAAATCTCTTTTTGAACTTGATGCCTGTGCCTCAATTATGTTTGCACCTATGGATGTAGCAGATCTTAATAGCTGGTTTAATATAACCTGACTGGATGTATCTTTCGGTAAAGTGTCAATAAATTCTATCATTTCTATCGAGTATTTGTATGCCCTGTCTTTCAGTTTAGTTTTGCGTTTTGAATTTTGGCTTTGCATTTTTAGCTTTTATATTTTCGTTTTTTTGTATTGTAAGTTGTTTGATTTTATCCAGGACTTCATCCACTGTCGGGACTCCGCCACCCGGTCGGCCGTAGAATACTACCGGTGATTTTCCTGATACAGCCAGTTTTACATCATCAACCATCTGGCCCATGCTTAACTCAACGGTCAGAAAAATGCGGAATTCATCGGCGGCCTTATTGATTTGCTCTGTCGGGAACGGCCATAACGTGACAGGGCGTATCCAGCCGACCTTAATCCCTTCCACCCTTGCTTTGGTTACAGCACCACGCACGATTCTTGCCGCTACGCCGTATGCAACCACTACGATATCGGCATCCTCAACTTCATATTGTTCGCAAAGCACTTCATTTTTCTGAATCTGCTCGTATCTGTCGCGAAGCTTATAATTGTGTTGTTCCAGCGCTCCTTCTTTTAGCCATAACGAGCGGACAATATTCTGTTGCCTGTCTTTAGCACCGGTTAGCGCCCAGTCCTTCGGCGGAAGCTTCCTCGATGGTTTTTTCTCGAGTATTACCGGCTCCATCATCTGACCCAAGATGCCGTCAGCCAGAACAATGACAGGCATAAGATACTGGTCGGCCAGGTCAAAGGCTAACTGCATACAATCGACAAGCTCCTGAACGCTCGACGGCCCAAGTACAATGGTTCTGTAATCACCGTGTCCTCCGCCGCGAGTTGCCTGGAAGTAATCGCCCTGTGACGGAGCGATATTACCCAGACCCGGTCCGCCTCGCATAACATTGACTATTACCGCCGGCAGCTCGGCACCGGCGAGATAACTTATTCCCTCCTGCATTAAACTTACTCCGGGACTGGAAGAGCTTGTCATAGCTCTTTTGCCGGTGGCCGAGGCACCAAAAACCATATTTATAGCTGCCAGTTCGCTTTCGCTTTGTACGAAGATTCGACCTTCCTCAGGCATTCTTCTGGACATGTATGCGGTAACTTCGTTTTGTGGCGTGATTGGATAGCCGAAATATGCGTCGCAACCGGCAATAATAGCCGCCTCGCCGAGTGCTTCGTTGCCACACATTAAAATCCTCTTCTCGCCCCTTTTGGAAACCTGACTTTCTGCTGCCATGTTTTTTTTGTTTGTTGAATTTACAACGAGGCTCACGCTTTCTCCTCAATCAGGTTTTGCTTGTCCTTTTTGCCAGGCTCGACAACTATTTCTACTTTGCTGTTGTTATCCCGGAGCACTTCAATTATTGCCTCCGGACATATAATTGCACACATTGCGCATCCGGTGCAGTCGGAGTTGGCAACCTGAGCAGGGAAGTAACCGTTCTTGTTTGATTCTTTAGATATGACGATGCTGTTTTTAGGGCATACAATCACACACAAACCACAGCCCTTACACCGTTCGGCATCAATAATAATTTTGCCAGCCATTTTATAACGTCTCTTATTGAGTCCCCAGTTTGACTGGAGATTATTTTCATAAAGTATGAATTCTAATAAACTCGAAGGTATCTGTAAAGATAAAAGGTAATAATTCGAGCATAATTCATTTATAAGTTGTTGTAAAACATAGCTCTTACGATAGTAAAAAATTAGCTGAGTAACATCATGGCAAATGCCGTTGACTTTACAGGCTTGAGCAATTATTGTTGCATCATCTAAAAGACATGACAAAAAAATCAGTCTCAATGAAAGATATAACTATGTCTATTTTTCGCTCTCGAATTAAAAATCGCCCGGCAAATATTTCCAAATTGTTTGTTTTATGCATTGTCATGGTTTTATTCTCCGGAATTTCTATTATTGCAGGTGTTAATGATGAGGTTGAGCTTCGGCAGGGCAATTTTCAGTCTGAGCAGGCGGCCAAAGAAGAGCTTGCCGAATTCGCCCGACGCTATTCCAATTTGGAGCAATGGAAAGCCCGTGCTAAGAACATCCGCCAGGGAATCCTTCGCGGAGCCGAACTTTTGCCTTTGCCTAAAAAGTGTCCGCTCAATCCCGTCATTCACAGTAAACGCAAACATGACAGCTACACCGTCGAGAATATAGCGTTTGAGAGTCTGCCCGGCGTTTTTGTTACCGGCAATTTGTATCGGCCGGGACAAGGGCAGGGGCCTTTTGCCGCGGTTCTTTGTACCCATGGCCATACTCCTCTGGGCAGATTCGGGGCCGACCACCAGAGACGCTGTGCAACTCTGGCACGTATGGGCGCCGTTGTTTTTTCGTACAGTATGATTGGGTACGCCGAGTGGAAAAACGCAGGCTGGGAGCATAAATGTCCGAAGGTTCTCAAATTGCAACTCTGGAACAGTATCCGTGCGGTTGATTTTCTTCTTTCGCTCGATGATGTTGATCCAAAACGCATAGCTATAACAGGTGAATCGGGTGGAGGAACACAAAGTTTCCTCCTGACCGCCGTAGATGACCGCATCGCCGTATCGATTCCGGTGGTCATGGTTTCGGCACATTTTTTTGGCGGCTGCGATTGCGAAAGCGGCATGCCCATCCACAAAAGCAGTATGCATCTGACCAATAACGCCGAGATTGCCGCATTAGCAGCGCCGAGGCCGATGCTCCTTATCTCCGACAGCAAAGATTGGACAAAGAATACCCCCACTGTCGAGTTTCCTTATATAAAGAATGTGTATCGCCTGTATGACGTCGAAGCAAACGTCGAGAATTTGCACCTTCCTGACGAAGGTCACGATTACGGCCCCTCCAAGCGAATCGGTGCATACAAATTTCTTGCCAAACACCTTGGACTTTCGCTCGATAACATTACAAAGCCGGATGGCTCAATCGATGAGAGCTTTGTTGTCGTTGAAGAGCAGGGTGACATGCTCGTTTTCACTCCCGAACATCCAAGGCCGTCCCAAGTTGTCAAAACCAGTGTGGATGAACTACCCCGGGATTAACTTTTATATTTCTATTAATAACAGGCTTCCGGCGGTTCGAGATTACATTCCAGCCAGTTTTCAAGCATCAAACATACATCCTCACAATCAACTTTACAATCGCCGTTCAGGTCTCCGATAATTGGATTAGTACAGATTTTAGAACGCAGAGCGAGACTGTGACAGTCACCGGCCGAAATAGCTACAAAGCCTTTACCGACAGGCACATCGCATTGGCCGTCCGAGTTATAGCCCCATGCTGCAAGTGAACCGTCAGACCTAAGAGCAAGATTGTGGTATGAACCGACTGCTATTGCAATAAAATCATTACCATCGGGCAATTCAAAGGAACTAATGGGTTCTCTAAAAAGAAATGTTTCAGATGCGTTTCTCGCAGCCACTTTGTAATATCCGTTTCCAAAGATATTTTTATAGGAATTTTTGCCCCACTCTGTAAGCGAACCGTCCGACCTGATAGCAACGCTGTGCCATACGCCGGCTGCAACAGCGATAAAGGTTCCCGAAGGGACATCCAACTGACCATACATGTTATTCCCCCATGCGACTATCGTGCCATCGGATTTAAGGGCAAGGCTGTGATTTGTACCGGCTGCGGCTTCAATAAAGTCGTTACCGGCCGGTACGTCACACTGGCCGTTGTTATTTTGGCCCCATGCTGCAAGCGAGCCGTCGGACCTAATGGCAACGCTGTGGTATGAGCCGGCTGCGATGTAAACGAAGTCGTTGCCTGCCGGCACGTCGCACTGGCCGTAGTAGTTGTAACCCCAGGCTACGAGAGAGCCGTCGGATTTAAGTGCGAGGCTGTGAAGGTTACCCGATGCAATGGCGATAAAATCGTTGTCTGTTGGTACATTATTACAAAGGCCGTAATCATTATAGTGCCACGCTACGAGTGAACCATCGGATCTCAGAGCGAGGTTGTGATTTGCTCCGGCTGCGATAGCAACAAAGTCGTTACCGTCCGGAATGTTGCGTTGGCCGTAGTTGTTCCGACCCCACACTTCAAGATATTCGGCGAAAGCCGACTCACAAAAACAGAAGGCAATTGCAGAGAAAAGCATTATTGCTGTTACAAGTATTTTTTTGCTGTTCATCTTTCTCTCCTTCAATAAGGTTTGTCGATTTTTAGGCGCAAATATGTTTTCAATTGAAAGTGCAGTAGATATCGGCGAAAATTAAGCCGATAGATATGCACGTTAAATCCTCCTCTCTTTCGCATCTCGTATTGATAGCCGCTTGAGCCGGGCCGTAATACGATAATGCCTTATTCTAACAGGAATTAACGACAATGTAAAGCCAAAAGAAAAGCCCTCGGCTCTTTCGGTGTGTTTGTTTTCTGCCTTCGGTGTTCTGTCGTTACAAATTGGGTTTGTTTGGGTTCGTTCCCTTGTCCGGCATAGTCATAGACGACGCCGGATTGGCTCGTCCGAATTCCTGCGATTTCTCATAATATTTTTATTTCAAAGAGCTTATATTCTTTTACGCCAACTGCAGCACGCAGCACTCAGTACGAGACAGATTGGGTTCGTTTTGAAAAAAAGGGCCGATTTGTAGAAAGTTCTCTACACTTGTCGAACAAGTTGTGTATATGTGTTTATGAGTGTATTTGTTGATGAGTATATGTTTTAACTCATTTACTCTTTTGCTCATGTACTCATTCACCCCCACTGCCCCCATTTTGATTCGATATTCATTATTCAATTTTAGGGTCGGTATTATACCAAAAAACGGCGGAATTGCAAGCAAAATCCCCGTTTTTATCGAAAATTGTTCTTTCCTCGTAACTCGTGGTTCGTGTCTCGAATGTCGTATAACGACGTAGTCTGTGCAGCGCAAAACATAAACAATTAGCCAATCCGTTTTTACCATTTTCTTGTTTTTTCTATTTACATACCATCCAAACTTTAGTATGTTAGCATCTGAAGGTATATTAAAGTAGGAGGATGCAATTCTTCAAGTACGTACATATACGATAAAGGCCTGTATTACTCGCTCATTTGTTTAAGAGTATATTAATCTTCGAGGATTGTCTCGAAGGGATGATAAACTTCTATCAATGAGTGTGAGATAGAAGTTTGTTTTAAAACTTTTGGAAACCACGAAGGAGAAGTGTAAATGATTAGAAAATACACGGAGATAATCTCTTTGTCTGTTGTACTGCTGTTTTGTTCTAGGGTGTCTGCAGCACCAACACTGGATCAATACCAAGAAGACCAGAACGGCTTTTTTAATATGGGGACTTCTACTTCGGTCAAGGCTGCCCAGACCTTTACCGCAGGCCTTACCGGTTTACTGGATCATCTTGAGATAGGTTGCTATTCCACTGCTCCAACGACGTGGGAAATACGTGAAACCTCGGCTGGTGTACCGAGCAGCACAGTTCTGGGCAGCGTACTTGTATCATACAGCCTGTCTTCGGGCTGGAACGTTATCGACCTTGCCTCAGAGGGCATCATAGTTAATGCAGGAACAATGTATTCCATTGTTACCTACCACTCTGAAGGGGGTATGGAACGAGTATATATGAAACGACCGCTTCTAGTAGATGACCCGGCCGTATACACAGCCGGTGAGGCCTGGAAAGACACGGGCAACGGTTGGGTTCGGTACCGTGGCGACATGCAGTTTCGCACCTATGTCGATGTATCCGCATATGTTTCTCCTCCGATAGCATTTAATCCTAAAATCCCAAATACATTAATAATCCAGAACTTTATAAAACAATTTTATACAGATCATATCAACCATCATGCTAATCAAGGGAACTTGGTTTATATAGAAAAATCAGGAAACTCTGATTTATTAGATCCAAATGATGTTATATATATTGATCCTACAAATAGCTCTTCAAAGATTGTCTCATTAATTTCTAATAATAATTCCGAAGGAGAAATTACAGAATTTAATGAGCTATCCACAGATGCAAGGCCTGATAATATAGAAAATGACTTCAACAGCAGCGCATTTCTGGAATTAAGTATTTATAGTGAAGATTCAAATCTTATTGTAAATTCTGAAAATTACCTGAAATTTTGGCTTGCTGATAATGCTTTTCCAGAAAAGCCAATAACGATACAACAAGTTCCATTAGATCCCAATATTGTTTACCCTGTGTGGGACATAAGGAACATTATTGATAATAACTACAGAAGATTACCTTTAGATTATTTAATAAGCCAGAATACAGACCCAACTGAACTTCCTGATCCAAATACTTCTGTGAAAATGATAGAACTAAATACCCCTTATGCTTCCTTTACTTTGTCAACAGACAGGGAAATTATAGATATAAACTTGGATGGGAAAGTTGACTTAGAAGATTACCAGCTTTTACTGAACGATTTGGGAAGACAAGGAATATTAAGAAGCGATATTGCTAGTGAAAAGGGATCAGGATTTGTTTTAGGAATTCCTGACGGAATTGTTAATGAATTTGATGAAGGAGCTTTTATATCAGAATATGATAGGTTAAATCCTGAAAATCCAATTCAAGATTTTTCTGGTTTTTTTGAGGACTTCGAAAGTGGACAAATACATATGCCATTTACGACTTCTGGAAATTCTCCTTGGATTATTTCAGACAATTCATATTCTGGAGATTATTGCATAGAATCTGGAAATATTGAAGACAGCCAAAGTTCAATTCTAGAATTAAATGTTAACTGTCCAACAGGAAAGATAAGCTTTTACAGAAAGGTTTCATCTGAAGAATATTTTGATCACCTGAGATTTTATGTTGATAGTTTGGAGCGGGGAAAATGGTCAGGAGAAGAAGACTGGAAAGAAGTCAATTATAATGTAAGCCCTGGAACTCATAATTTAAAATGGGTGTATCAAAAAGACAGTTCTTCTTCCCGAGGAGAAGATTCTGCTTATATCGATGATGTGAATGTTTTATAGAAATTAGTTAGTATAACGTTGTTTCAATACCATCCACTTCGCTCACTAAGTTCTCTCAGTGGCTGCCAACCGCTGCATCTTGCGGATGGGTAGAGATATATTCCAATAATTATATTCATCAATCGCTTTAGCGAATGTCCTCGTATTGTCCTGATAAGAAAGGTGTCCAAATAATTTCTGTATATCTTTAAGAAACTGAATGTAGCTATTTGCATCAACACCATATCTTTTATGATTCCAATAGCCCTTTTTGACAATGTGGAGATTTTGATAGTGTTTTTTTAATTTTTGCCCTCTGATATAATTATCCCACATAATGAACAAGTGTGGATTCATCAAGTGCATTACTTTGGAAGCACCTGTATACTTCACACCTTTAATGTGAGCAAGGGTTGTATATATTTTGACTATGTCCTTTTTGTACTCAATAAAGTTGATATTTCTAATGGTTTTTCCAGTCATCATATCAATAGGACCCTGAAGTTCTTTAAGTTTCTTTTTAAAGTTTTCAATGTTGAAATTTTCTATCACATATCTGAAATGACCAAAGTTCCATGTTGCTAGAATAATAATATAAGCTTCTGTTTTGAATCCATTGTTGGCAAGATTGAGGGTCATATCGTATAAACCTCCTCCTTTCTGCTCTTCCATCTTCCTTAATTTCTTAATGGATTCGATAAAGTCTTTATTTTTTATCATTTTCATATTTCTATTTCTTCCCTATTTCAATAGAGCCTTTACTAGTAACATGAACACCAACACGACATCCTCTGAATTTACAGCCGACCATGACTAATCCCCCTACACGTAACGAAGAATTATTTCTTGAAATAAGATATGATGGGGTGCCCTGATCGTTCGCTTTAAGGAAGCTTCCATCTGGTGTGAACAACTCGGAATCTGTTCGCAAGGCGGCAGCGTCCTTTCTGCGTACTTCAAAAACTGTATGTCCATCCATTTCACAGACAGTCATATTTTTTGGATGCCGGAGTGTTAAATTAGACTTACTGCCATCCTTGGTTAGGTAAACTTGTGATCCCTTTACTTTTGCTATATAAATACCATCCTTGTTGAAGATTTTGAATTGGGTCGTAAAACCTGCTGCTTGTTCTTGGACCACTTCAATCAGAGGCGTATCATCATATTCTAGAATGATAGGGACATCTATAAAGAAGTTACTAGCATATTCGACTTCTGGGCTTTCGAAAAAAATTAGATTGTAAGATTCGTTCGACATATTTTGCCTCCGGCATATATAGATTTTCCATTACTGACATTGTATTGTAGACAAAATAAAGAATCATCTTTGTTGTTTTTACCTTTTATTGAAGTTATTTCGAGTCTCGCAAGGTGTTTTTCCTACGGATGCAACAAGATTTTCTTTTTTGGAATCCGTGAGGATTAATGTAACAAGTATTAGTTTGTTTGTTAGTATATTTTTATATTTTTTGCCATAGGCGCCGTCCATGATTAAAAGTATGTCATTACGAGCGCGCCGTAATACCTTGGGCATGCCTTACGGCAGGCGTCCCCCTAGGGACAGCGAAGTAATCTTCAAATAATATAAGTCTTTACAATGTGGTTTATAAATCCTGTATTGTTATGTAATTTTTTTGTATTGTTAATCGAAGATTGCCACGACCCTTTGGGCCCCCTATGGGGCAAGCCCGCAATGACATCTTTTTGGAAAAAAAGCAGAACTTTAGGGTAGGCAGGTTCTATTGCCGGAGGGCGTCTTCGTATTAGTTTGGTGGTTTTTTTAGTTCTTCGATTTTTGGCAGGTCTTTGAGAGAATTTAGGCCGAAGACTTCTAAGAATTTTTTCGTTGTGCCGTAGAGCATCGGCCTGCCTAAGACCTCGGCCCGGCCGACAATTTTAACAAGACCCTTATAGCAAAGAGAGCGAATGACCTCGCCGACGGCGACGCCGCGAATCGCTTCGATATCGGCCCGGATGACCGGCTGTTTGTATGCAATGATGGCGAGTGTTTCAAGAGCTGCGGGACTGAGTTTGGTCTCACTGCGGACCCGAAGTAATTGTTTGAGCCAGTGGTTATAAGAGCTAAGGGTAAGCATTTGATAACCACCGGCGATTTGCTCTATCCTGAAAGCATTGTTATTTTCTTCGTATTTTTTGTTCAGGTTATCTATATGGTCGCGAATTTGTTTTGTAGTTGTCTCGACAATATTAGCCAATCGAGCTGCCGTCAGAGGCTCATCGCTGGCAAAGAGAACCGCTTCGATGACCGATTCAACAGTCAGTGTCTCGTGATTTGTGTTTCGTGGTTCGTCGCTTGATTCGGATTCATCCTCATTCGAAGCTTGTTTCTCGATATCCAGTTCCGGAGTATCCTCCGTATCTAATTGAGATTGCTCGGGATCCTGCTCATCCAGCTCGGGATATTCGGTGTCCTGTTCCAGAGGTTCGATAATAGAATTTTCGATGTCCGTGCTATCGTTGATTTCTTCTGTCATACCTTCTTCCATTTAAATGGGTCCCTGTCCTTTCTGCTTATCCTGATTATCATCCCTTCGAGCGGTTTTTGCAATTGTTTTGCGAGTTTTTTTAGAATGAATCGTTCTGAAACACTATGGCTCAGGCAGATACAGGTCAGATTAGCTTCTTGTGCTGCGAGGGCCTGATGATGTTTTAACTCGCCGGTTAGATACAAATCGGCCTTTGCTGCAATTACTGAATTGATAATTTTGCCGCATGAACCGGCGCAGACGGCGGCTTTTTTGACGAGTTTTTTCTCGTCTCCGACCAGGCCGACGGCCTTTGCTCCTGTTGTTTCTTTGATTCTGTCTGTTATTTGTGCAATTCTTAAAGGTTGGGCCAGCTCTCCAATTCTGCCTAAGCCGAATTTGCTTTGGTCTGGGTCTGGCCATCCTGCGGAGTTGTAAAGTTTGAAAACATCGAAGGCCGGCGCTTCATAAGGATGTGCTTTAATCATTGTTTCTATAACGGCGTCGAGCTTTTCGGCCGGTACGATTGTCTCGAATCTAATCTCCGGAACTTTTTCAAATTTGTTTTTTCTGCCGATAGTCGGCTTCGCGCCTTCCATAGGCAAAAACGTGCCTGTCCCCTCGGTGCCGAAGCTGCAATTGCTGTAATTACCTATGGCACCTGCACCGGCGGCAAAAACTGCATTGGAAACCTTCGCCAGCGAATCGGTCGGGACGAATACGACGAGCTTGTAATTATCACCGGCGGGGTAATCCACATAATCGCCGATAGGTTTTGCATCCCGTATGCCGATAATTTCTGCCAGTCCGTCGTTGACTCCTTCGGTGACGACATCTAAGGCTGTGTGTACCGAAAAGACAGCTGTGCCGGAGCGGATTAAATCATAAACAATACCCGCCGGGCCATCGGTTGTGATTTTTTTAAGGCCGTCCCAGATTACCGGGTGATAGCTGATGATTAGTTTGGCCTTTTGCTTTTTCGCTTCGGAAAGAACCTCTTTAGTAATATCGATAGTCAGCAGGATATTTTTTACATTTTTGTTCGGGTCGCCGATAAGTAATCCGACATTGTCCCAGTCCTGCGCCAGTTTCAGGGGGACGATTTCGTCTATTCGTTCTGCTATTTCTTTAATCTTCATTTTTTAGTTCGTTCCCGCTTATTCGATAGTCGGCATTGGTTTTCCATTAACTCATTGAATTTTTCACGTAGTTCTTTGGTCATTGGTCCGACCTTGCCGTCACTGACGATATGTTTTTCTATACTGACTACCGGCATGACCTGCATGATAACGTTTGTCAGGAAAATCTCATCGGCATTAAGTAAGTCATCTATTAAAAGGTTTTTTTCTATAAACCGGATGGAGTTTTTTAGAGCGAGTTGGCAGATGGTTTTTCTGGCGATACCCGCAAGGACCGGTGTTTTGAGTGGCGGAGTATAAAGGATTGAATCTTTGACTAAAAACACATTACTTACGCACCCTTCCGCCAGGCGATTGTCGGTAGTGAACCATATCGCTTCGGTGGCCCGTTTTTGGTGGGCCATTTTTAAGGCGAGCATACGAGAGAGATAGCTGGTTGTTTTATACCCGCATGTCGGGTCATTCGGATTTTGCCTGAACGGGCATAGCACGACCAGGACGCCTTTTGTGTAATATTCCGGTAGATAAGGTTGAAGTTTGGTGGCGGTAATGAGCAGCGTCGGTTTTCGGTCATCTTCCGAAGTGGACATTGGCCCGCCGGTCAGTGTTAGTCGCAGACGCGCATCGGTTAGTTTGTTTGCATGCAAAACTTCATAGATGGCATCGGTGATAAATTTTTTAGTGTGACCAATCTCGATTGATAAGGAGTTGGCACTGAAAAATAATCTGTCCAGGTGGTCCTTTAGTGCGAAGACTACGCCGTTGTGACTTCGCATAGTTTCGAAAAGACCCGCTCCATACAAAAAGCCGCTATCGGTGACTGATATGCAGGCCTTGTTTATATCTACCAATTTGTCATTAAAAAAAACTTTTTCCATCATAATCTCGTATTGCGTATTGAGTAGTGCGTATTGCGTTATAATTTTTTAATCAGATTTGTAACCATTCGGCAAAGATGATCTAACTTTTCGAGCAATATTGCTTCCTCACTTATTTTGATATATTCCAATTCTTTAGCAATCGTTATTTGTGTTTCAAGTTCTGCACAGCTTCCTAAGGATGTATATAGAAATTGTCTATATTCTTTATTGTGATATCTCCTGAAACCTTCTGCAATGTTTGAAGGTATGGAGACTGCTGCTCGTCTCATTTGGCTGATTAAACCGTATATCTCTTGTTTTGGCAGTTTTTCAGTTGATTTATATATATCTTTAACTATCTCGATTCCTTTTGTCCAAATATCCAGGTCCCTATATGTTCGTATTTTTCTTTCCATCATTATAATCCTCGTATAGTGTTTATTGAATAGCGAAGCTTCACGCAATACGCATCACGTACGACGCACGACGCTGCTTATTCCAGCTAACAGAGCTTTTGCTTTTGTGATTGTTTCCTGCCATTCTGCTTCTGCTTCGGAGTCTGCGACTATGCCTCCGCCGGTTTGAGCATACGCTTTTTGGCCTTTTATAATTATCGTTCGTATGGCAATATTGAAGCAGGCGGCGCCGTCCAGGCCGATAAAGCCGATACTACCTGTATATACGCCTCTGGCTGTTGGCTCGGTTTCGTCGATAATCTCCATCGAGCGGATTTTGGGCGCTCCGGTAATTGAGCCACCGGGGAACATGGCCTTTAATATATCGCAGAATGTAACTTCATCCCGAAGCTGACCGGCAATGGTCGCCACTGCGTGGAATACCGTCGGATAGCTTTCAATTGCCCTTGGTTGTATTACCTTTCTGGTTCCGGGTACGCATATTTTTGCTACATCGTTGCGTTCCAGGTCAATTATCATGTTCAGCTCGGCCTGCTCTTTTTCGCTGTAGAGTAATTCATTTAGATTTTTTGTATTGGCCTGTGACTGTTTCCGGCCGTTTTCATCGAAGCGCTCCCTGGTTCCCTTGATAGGCTTGGTCTGGATTATCCCGTCTGAAATCGTAATGAACATCTCAGGTGAAGCACTGACGATATGGAAGTTATCGGCGTCGATATAAGCTGCATAGGGGCTTGGATTGTATTTGTTTTGCCAGTGGAAAAGGTCTATTGCCTCTGCGTTGAACTCGCTCTCGAACCGTCGTGAAAAGTTAATCTGATAAACTTCGCCGTCGTATATATATTTTTTTATTTTCTCGAATGCCCGCAGGTAATGTACCTTGCTCATGTTGCATCGGATTGTCGAAAGGTCTGTGTTTTTCGCGAGAGCAGGGAGGGAAATATTGATTTGTTGAGATTGAGTCACTAATTGCTCGAGTTTTGTTAGTTTTTGCTCCGGCGACACAGTGTCACCCGGCATTTCCAGAGCAATTAGCCAGTAAGTTTTCTTTGTATGGTCGTAGGCAATTACAGAATCGTAAAGGCATAACCTGATTAGCGGCATTTCGAGGTCATCGAGAGTTGTTGACGGCAGATGCTCAATGAATCTCGCAAGTTCATAGCTGAAATACCCTATCCATCCGCCTCGAAAAATTCCTTTCGGTAACCTCCGAATAAACTTGGGTGCTAAATATTCAGCCCTGTGGTTTGTTGCGGGATTCACAAGTTCATACTTCGACAGAAGTCTGTGTAGTTTCTCGAATGGCCTTTCCTGACCTGTTTGAAATTCGAAAATCTCTTTCGGTTCAGAGGCCCAGTAGCTGAATCTGCCGGCGTCGGTTCTGGATGAATTTGCACCGAGGATTGAAGATGATTTTCGTTCGGCAAATATTTGGCTAAGTCCGGGCAAATTCAGAGGGGCATTGAGATTCCGATAGTGCAGTTTGCACATAATGCTTTGATAATTGTCAGTGATCGTCCCTGTTGCCATTATATCTGCCCGGCTTTGAATTCATTTATAATTTGAACGCCTGAAGAGGTGCCGATTCTTTCTGCTCCTGCCTCAAGCATTTCAAGAGCCTGTTTTGCGGTTCTTATTCCGCCGGCCGCCTTTATTTTACAGTTCGGAGCGGATTCTTTTATTAACTTGATGTCTTCAATGGTTGCACCTCCGGCCGGATGTAATCCCGTGCTGCTCTTTATAAAATCCACACCGACATCCTGTGCAACCCGGCAGGCAAATATTTTCTGGTCGGTATTTAGGGCGGCCGATTCGATTATCACTTTGAGTATGACCGCAGGTCTCATTGACCGACAGACTTTTAGCACCTCCTGCAACTGATTTGAGAGGTACTTCGTATCACCCTCGATTATCGCCGCCAGGTCAGCGACCATATCAATTTCGTCGGCACCGGCGAAGATAGCATCTTTTGCCTGAGCGGCTTTGATTTTTGTCGAATCGGCCCCGAGCGGCAGACTAACTACCGAGCCAACCGCAACATTCGAGCCAACCAGTATTTCGGCTGCCAGGGAAATCCATCGGCCATTTATACAGACCGAATGAAACCCGTAGGTACTGGCTTCAATACATAACTGGTTAATCTGTTCTTGCGTGGCTGTTGCCGATAGTAATGTATGCTCGATACAACCGGCTAATTGTTCCAACGATACAGTCACGTTTTTATATATCCTTTCTTTTCTAAGAATTTTACGGCGTTGTCAATATTATTGAATAGAGCCGTTGCTGTCTGGGTGACGAATACCGAAGGATTTTGTTCGGCCGTCCAGATGACATAGACTTCTTTGGCTGCCTCGTGGGCATGCTGCAGTTCTCTTTCAACTCCGCTGGATATCGCCGCACGCCCGTCGGCCAGGCTCGGAATGAAGCTAACTATCATATCCGATTGGTCTATTAGCATAAAATCCCTTGCGTATGTTTGGCTGTTAATATCACGTTCGATTTGCCGGACCTCGTGCAAGTCCAATCGGATTTTTTGTCCTAATGCGGTGACATCAACGCAATCCTGACCTGCCTGAAGTGATTGTTTGGCTTTGTGCGGCAAACACGATTCTTCAATGTCGCCCGGATCGAAGCAGATGAACGATTGTTTCATTAATCGCCTAAAATTGTCTATTTCCTTTTTCACGTCTTCCATCTCGACGACGGCGGTCATGGGAAAGCTCAAATATACTTTTTTGCCTTTATCGTCAAATAAAAGCCTGTAAAACGTTTCAGTTGTTTCATCTTCGGTACCGCGTGCAAGACAGTAAAAAGGGATGTTTTCATCGATGCCTTTGCAAAGCATTTCTGTGCCGATAATTTCTTCTTCCCGCCAGACAATCAAATCCTTCAGACTATGTTCGACGGAGTGTTCGGCAACGAGTCTGGTGTGGAGAGCCATGACGCTGTCAATCAGACATATATACATATCCGCACCGAGCTGACGCATTTGGTCGAAATCCACAGCCGGAAATAAGCCGTGTCGCCAGCGGAAAGTTGCGTGTGTATTGACTATCAGGTTGGGAGCTGTTTGTGCTTTTGCGATGATGTCTTTGAAAACACTCCGGCGGAGCGAGTTTAGTCTTTTCATCGGTATATCCAGGATTCTGCCGGGTGGAATGTCGGGCGCTTCTGCATACATCAGGTCGCCTACGTTACACAGCAGTATTTCTTTGCCCTGTTTGTCGGCGAATTGACATACCCTTTCGAGGTAGCTTTTCTTGTCAACGCCGACCATCCCTGTAACAACTATTATCATATCCGGTCCGTTCTGATATAAAGTGTTAATAAATCCAAGAGACTCTACGATATACGATAAATATCTGGTTGGCAAATGAATCTTTGTCTGATTGTTATTGATAAAACTCTAATAAAGTGTTATTAATTACCATCAAAGGTTATATCATCTTTATGCTCTGACAAAGGAAGGATGATAAGATGCAAAACAGGACAATACAATCGTCATTATTTATGCTTCTGATTATCGTCGCGTGCCCGGTGTTCGTCAGTGCGGCGGATGTAACAGGCATATGGAAGGCCGAGTTCGATACCCAAATCGGCCTGCAGAAATACATCTTCATTCTCAAACAAGATGGCGCCGAGGTTATCGGCAGGGCCAATTCGGACATCGAGGGGCAAAAGCAGGAAGTCAAGCTAAAGGATGGGAAGATAGACGGGGACACGATTACGTTTATTGAGATGCTGACGTTCCAGGGCACAGAAATCCAAATTAGTTACGAGGGAACTATTGTTGGTGACTAAATCAGATTTAAGCGCAGCATTGCTGACTTTGTAACCGAAGAGTTGATTGCAAAGCGCGAGCAGACCAAAACCCAGCCTGCGGATGCGCCGGAGCGGCCGCAAACCGGGCGTCGTATTCGGAGGGAAATTGTACTGGGTCCAGATGACAAACCGGCTTTTCCCGCCGCACCTGAAGGGTTTGACAAGATACGTGAAGGCGTTGCCCGCGGCAGGGTTGAAACCGTAGAATACGACTCAAGTACCGTCTGCAACAAGCGCAGGATGCTGATTTACACGCCGCCCGATTATTCCACCGATACGAAGTATCCGGTTCTTTACCTGCTGCACGGCATCGGTGGCGATGAGACAGAATGGGACAAAAACGCTGCACCACATGTCATTCTCGACAATCTTTACGCCGACAAGAAACTTGTTCCAATGATTGTAGCAATGCCCAACGGCCGCGCCGAGCCGAACGACCGAGCCGAGGGTAATATTTTCGCGCCCGAACATGTCAGGGCTTTCGAGAACTTTGAAAATGATCTGCTCAAAGACGTAATTCCCTTTGTTGAGTCAAAATATCCGGTCAAGACAGGGCGAGAGAATCGGGCGCTCGCCGGATTATCCATGGGTGGTGGCCAGTCGCTGAATTTCGGCCTGGTTCATCTCGATACATTTGCCTGGATCGGCGGATTTTCCTCGGCGCCCAACACGAAGAAGCCCGAACAGTTGGTGCCCGACCCGAACGAGACCAAGCAGCAGCTAAAACTGCTCTGGATTTCCTGCGGCGATAAAGACGGCCTGATTTACATCGGTCAGGGTTTTCACGCCTATCTCAAGGAAAGAGACGTGCTCCATATCTGGCATGTCGATTCCGGCTGACATGAATGGTCAGTTTGGAAAAACGATTTGTATCTCTTCTCGCAGCGGATATTCCGCTGAAAGCAAGGTTGCTCTGAAAAACTTGTATAAGGCGTTACAGGTTTTCCAGCCTTTGCTGCCTGTCGTGCTCTTTTAGTGCCGTAACCAATTCGTTCATATCACCGGCCATTATCTTATCGAGGCTATAAAGTGACAAATTGATTCGATGGTCGGTTACTCTGTTTTGTGGGTAATTATACGTTCTAATCTTCTGCGATCTGTCACCCGAACCTATCATGCTTTTACGTTTTGAATCCCGTTCGGCCCTTTTCTGGCTCTGAAAATGTTCATAAATCCTGCTTCGCAAAACTCGCCAGGCTTTTGCACGATTTTTGTGCTGGCTCTTTTCGTCCTGCATACTGACGGTAATCCCCGTAGGTATATGTTCAAGCTTGATAGCACTGCTGACTTTGTTGACATTTTGTCCGCCCGGTCCGCTCGAACGGCTGACATGTTCGACTACATCCTCCGGAGCAATCTTGATATCCAGCTCTTGCGGCTCTGGAAGTACCGCCACCGTAGCCGCCGATGTATGAATTCTTCCCTGTGATTCGGTCTCTGGAACTCTCTGGACGCGGTGGCCTCCGCCTTCATATCCTAATTCGGACCAGACACCCGGCCCTTTGACGCTGAATATTACTTCACGAAAGCCGTTCTTTTCCGTTGTACTGAAATCAAGTGATTCAACCTTCCACTTTCGGCCTTCAGCATATTTTATATACATATTGTACAAATCTCGTGCGAATAACGCCGCCTCTTCGCCGCCTGTACCTGCTCGTATTTCCATTATGACCGAATCGATTTCCATATCGTCGGCCATTACGAGGCTGCTTGTAATATCCCTGAGCAAGGTGTCGGCTTTGGCTGTGAGTTGTTGTATTTCTTCTTCTGCTAATGCTCTGAAATCTTCTTCTGCGTCACTGTCGTTTAATATCTGTTCGGTTTCTTTAATTGCGGTTGTTGTTTTTTTATATTCGCGATATTTTGTGACTATTGTCCTGAGCTTGCCCTGTTCTTTAGAAAGTGATATCAGCCTGGCGGAATCGCTGGTTATTGTCGGATCGGAAATCTGCTTTTCGATATCACTGTAACGCATATCGATTTCGTCGAGCTTTACCAGTAGACTTTCTTTTTGTTCGGCCATAAATTTCGTTCACCAACTGGGCAAAATGACGTTACACGATAATCCTGCTGCTTCCGCAGGAGTCTTATATTGTATTGTAACTCAATAAGCAAAAAAACCGTATCCAAATTTTATGAGGATAGCGGGGTGAATTGAAGTCTGGATAACCAGCTATTTTTGCTGGTCTTTCTTGTCTTTTTTGATGTAACTTGTGCCGTATTTCTTTTGAAATCTTTCGATTCTGCCGGCTGTATCGACATATTTCTGCTTGCCTGTATAGAAAGGGTGGCACATGGAGCAGATCTCTGCGTGTATTTCTTTTGCAGTGCTGCGGGTTTCAAATGTATTGCCGCAGCCGCAACGAACTGTTACCTTTTCGTATTTTGGATGTACATCTTTTTTCATATTAATGCCCCGAAACACCTAAATCGTCATAATATATCATTATTATAAGATATTTCAATAGAAATTTTTTGCAAATGTGAAGTACGGCAGTTATATTTTTCCTGTTTGCAGATAGAAAGCATTAAAATCGAGCAGAATATGGAAATAAAACTTGCTGTTATTGGTGCCGGCGGTCGAATGGGGAGCCGAATTTTGCAGTTAGCTGCCGAATCCGGCGAATTCGAAATTACCGCGGCAATTGAGATTCAGGGCCATCCTGGTATTGGTGAGCAAATCAGTCTTACCGGGCCTTCGGGACCCGTGAATATCGTATTATCAGATACCTTTCCAAATGCTGATGTTGATGTTGCGGTTGATTTTTCGCTGCCTGATGCGGTGGACAAGACTATTGGTTACTGTCTTGAAAATAATGTTGCCTTGGTATCAGGTACTACCGGCTTGAGCGAGAAGCAGAAAGAAAAAATGGAGTCTGCCTCGAAAAAAATACCAATCTTATACGCTACAAATATGAGTGTCGGCATGAATATTCTGTTCGCCCTGGTCGGTAAAGCGGCTTCGATGCTTGGTCCGGAATATGATGTAGAGATAATTGAGCAACATCATCGTTTCAAAAAGGACGCTCCCAGCGGTACTGCTCTTACATTGGCAGAGAATATATGCAGGCAGACAGGCCGGGATTTTCCCGAATCTGTTGTTCACGGCAGATATGGCAAAGATGCCATACGTCGGAAGGGTACAATCGGCATACATTCTGTCCGTGCCGGCGATATTAACGGAGTCCATTCGGTAGTTTTCGGTGCGCTTGGTGAAGCAGTTTCTCTAAATCATTCTGCCAATAGCAGAGATACATTTGTTCGAGGGGCGCTGCGGGCGGTGAAATGGATCGTCGGGAGAGAGCCCGCTTTATATTCGATGGCGGACGTTTTAGGCACAGGACAATAAGTAGATACTGTCTTTTTGTTTCTGTGAAAATTCCTTGCGAAGTTTTGCGGAATTCTTTACTTTGACTTCTTGGGCTTTTTTCCCTTCTTGGGTTTCTTCTCTTTTTTTACTTTTTCCTTTTTTGGTTTTTTCTCTTTCTTGACCTTTTTGGGTTTGGCTTTTGTGGTGCCCTGACCACCGAGCATAAAACTCATACCGGCGCCTAAACCTGCTATTACAATAGACGCCGCGACAATATACCATATATAATCCTGGATGCTTGCCAGAATCGATGGCATTATGCCTTTGAAGCCTGCTATTACCACGACTGTAGTATAAATAACAGCTATCAGTGGCAGGAACAGCAGCATTCCAAGGATATTACTCTGCTTATCCGGTGCCCGTTCAATTAAAGGTGCGGCAATTGCCGGGACTTCCGGAGTTGGTTGAGGAGTTGCAAGTCCTTCTTCAGGAATTATTTGTTCGGCCTCAGCAGCCATTGCTGCTGCAGAGCCGGCCTCGATTTCGCCAGCTTCCGGCCCCTCACCTTCGGCTGTGTAGATTTCATCAAGTATTCCACCTAACGAAGTGTCATCAGCCTGAAGGGAAAGATCCAGTAGGCCCGAGCCGCTTCCGAAACTGTCCAAATTTACGTCCTCTTCGATTTCTTCCAGCGGTACTTCAGATGATGTTTCGGGTGGGATGACGGTATCGGCCATTGTATCGTCTGTAATTTCGTAATCACGGTCGGTCTGACCAAGGACGCTGGTTCCCTGGCCGGTCAGTGCCGTGTCCGCATCTGTCAGATCGCCGGACATAGCCGGAGCGCCTGTTTCCGGAGCCAGCAGGATTTCATCTAAATCCGCATCTTCTTCTGATATAGCAGGAGCTTTGGTTTCTTCCGGGGCTTCTTCTGAAGCGGCAGGAGCTTTGGTTTCTTCTGGGATTTCTTCTGAAGCGGCAGGAGCTTTGGTTTCTTCCGGGGCTTCTTCTGAAGCGGCAGGAGCTTTGGTTTCTTCTGGGATTTCTTCTGAAGGGGCTGGAGCTTCAGGCTCCTCTGAGATTTCCAATTCAGGAGTTTTAGGTTTGGTACTCTCGGGAACTGGGATTTCCTCTGGTTGTGTTTCGGGCTCGGTTTCCGGCTCAGGAGTTTCCACGGTTTCCGATTCAGGAATTTCAATGGTTTCCTGTTCGGGAATTTCCACGGTTTCCGGAGCCATATCCGATTTTAAAGCTTCGACTTCTTCTACCTTAAACAGTATATTCGGACCATCACGAAACTCACGTAGCTTGCCTTCCTTGACTATCTGCTTTAATTCCTCCTGGGTTTTGTTGAGTTTTTCAATGGCCTCATCTAATGAATAGAACATTCCAGCCATGTTCACCGTTCTCCTACAAGCTAACGCCTTGGCTTAAAGGGATTTTTTAGCTTTCTGAAAATACAATTAACAATGAGTATTTTAACTTAACCTTGCTAAATATGCAACCTTTTTTTGGGTATTAGCCCATTAAAGATCTGAAATGGGGGCAGAAAGCCCAGCTACAACTCTATTCTTTGTTGAAATTAGGAGAAAATTTAGACTAATTGGTGTTCGAATCCATCGATACTGCAACAGCGGAAAAACCTGTGGTATATGTGAAATATACATTTTTATTATATGTACGATTGCAATTATAGAGAGTCGGTTAGCCTGTGAAGGCGGGAGCCGGTAATGATATGCACCTCTATAGAATCGGATGTTATCTATACGTAGGCTTCGCTAGTGACCTGTTCACCGGGCTTAAAAGGCAAAGGCTCAGCGAACTGAACGGCAATACGCCTTAAAAAGCTGTTGACATTGTCCACTCGGCACACATGACCTGAGCGTGTGAAGTCTGCCATATCGAACGAGTCATCCGGGCCGTATTGCGGAACGCTAAAGCGTGCTGTTATATACTGGCCCAGATGAGGACAATCATCGTTCGCATAGCATGTAAAGGCTGCTGCTTTGCTGGAAACATCAACCATCTGTCCCTGTGAGAGGGTATGATTGGGGTTTTCGGCAAACCAGATTGGCCAATAATAACGCAGTCTTTGCTCTGTTCTTCGCTCGTTGTTTTCCATTTTAATACCTCAGAGTCCCCCGGCACTTATTGTTTTCATATTTGCGAATCGACAGATATATCGAGCTACTTTATGAGCCACTACCGGGAAAAACTTAGCATGTCATGTTAATAGGACTGTTTTTCTATGTTTAGAGCTTTTCTTGTGGGCAAAAGTGGGAGGTAAGTTTTTTTGCGATTTTTTCATTCTAAGCAATTATATTCCTATAATCTTGTGTTGAAAGAGAGTCACTGCTTCTTAAGATTATCGGCTTTTTTAAGGGAGTTGGGATTTTACTCGACACATTTGCCGGTCAAAGCGCAAATAATATGATGAAGGTCGAACAATCGATGGTTTCGGCTGCTGACAAAGGCTTTCCATGGATACAAATACAGAGCGAGAAGTAGCAAAAGGTCTGAAGCAGGGCGATCAGCTGGCCTGGAAGAGACTATACCAAGCGTACGCCGAGTTTCTCTGGAAGAATGTCTCCCGGCTGGTGGGTAATGATTCGACTGTTGTGGCTGATATTGTGCAGGAGACTTTTCTTGTTGTGGAGCGCTCTGCGAAAGATTTTGATCCTCATCGCGGCTCGCTTTGGGTTTGGCTCTGGACAATCGCCAGAGCTCAGGTTGCTCTTTACTATCGCAAACAAAAGCCGACTATCGGATTAAGTCAGGCTCGGCAATGGTGGGCGGCGCTGGATGGTGCAAAATTCGATTGGATTGATGTCAAGGCTGATATACCATTGGATATTCTCCAATCTCAAGAGTTGGCAACGTTAGTAAGATATGCTCTGAGGAATTTGCCGGGTGATTATCAAATGCTGCTTTTGGTCAAGTATGTCGATAACCAGCCGGTTTCTATAATTGCCGAGCAAATAAAATGCTCGCAGGTTGCTGTCCGCTCGAAGTTAGCACGGGCGAGGAAGGCTTTTGGGAAAGCCTTTGAAAAGATAAATCGTTCGCCGTCAGGTTCGCGCGAGGTGAAGCTATGAGTTTTAATGATGATAAAAAGAGAGACAAACTGCTGTCGTCATTACTGCCTGTTGTTGAAAAAGATGCCGCTAAGCCTGAGGAAGAATTTCTGGATGAATTACAGGAAAAATCAACATCAGAATTTTTGGCATCTTCCGCTAACGATACAAAAAAGTCACAAATAAAAACAACTTTTCCAGTATGGAGAATTATCATGAAAAGTAACATAACAAAATTCGCCGCCGCGGCGGTGATTATTGTCGGAGTAGTGCTTGTAATAAACCACCTTGGAACCCAAATTGACAGCTCAAGTGTTGCCTGGGGTGAGGTTATTAGAAAGCTTGAGGACATCCATAAATACTCATTCCGAAAGATACGACTGGAGACAACAGATCCACAGAAAGGTTATGAATCAGGCACTGAAACAAAGGTGTATTATTCTGATGAATACGGTGAATGGACGGAAAGTTTTCGTAATGGACATATACATACGAGGACATATGCGCTGCTTAAAGAAAGGGTGTTCATCGGTATTGTCCCACTTGCGAAGATTTATGACCGCCATTCCCTATCCGATGCGGAAATAAGAGAACTGGAACAAATGATGCCGAGTCAGGTGGTTATGCGATTTCTTGGGGCAGATTATAAAGCATTGGGAAGTGAGTTAATCGACGGCGTGAAGGTTGAGAAGGTCGAGGTTCATGACCCTAAAATATTAAATCCAAATGCACCTCCAATTGAAGATTTCGTTGCCAGGTTAGCTGTTGATGTCGAGACGGAATTACCTGTAAGTCTCGAGCTGGAATTTGTAATTGACGGCAAGATTTACACAAAGATGATATTCGACCAGTTCCAGTGGAATATAAAACTCGATGCGAGCGATTTCGAGCCTGACATCCCGGATGATTACACGAAGGGAGAATTCAGTGACGGATGATTGTCCAGATGGAATTCTTACAAGCATGTAAAAGGCCGGGCTTGTTTGGTCCGGCTTTTTTACGTCCGAGAGTTTTGCATTTTAGATTTGGACAAAAGTTACTATAATGCTATGATGCTTATAATGATTAAGCATTTTCGAGGAATATATGACACGCATAATTGAGCAAAAAAAAGCAGTACTGGAAAAACTATGCAGGAAATACCACGTTGCTGCGCTGGATGTATTTGGCTCTGCGGCTACGGATGATTTCGATGAACACAATAGCGATATCGATTTTCTCGTTGAATTCGACAGCACTGTCAAATCTAACCGTTTTGATACGTTTTTTTCTCTGCTTGAGGAATTGAAAGAGCTTTTTGGGCGACCGATTGACCTTGTCGAACCGGGAGGTTTACGGAATCCCTATTTTATCGAGTCAGTGAATCAAACTCGGAGAAGAATCTATGCCGCTTCGTAATCCTCAAAAATATCTTTATGATATTGTTGATTGTTGTAAATTCATCCTCGAAATGACTAAGGATAAAACAGTCGAAGATTATAAACGAGATCGTGTTTTTCGGTCTGCCCTTGAGCGGGAGCTTCAGATTGTCGGTGAAGCAATGCTTCAATTGGACAATATCAAACCTGAAATATCCGAAAACATAGCAGAGCATCGTAATATAATAGGCTTTAGACATGTTTTAGTACACGGATATGATAGCCTTGATCCTGATACAGTTTGGAATGTTGTGGAAACGAAAATAAACATACTACTTGAGCAAGCACAATCGCTGCTTAAGCAGTTATAGTTCTTTTTTTATTCCTTACAGCCTGTTTAGGTTCTTCCGTTTTTTTATTTTTTGAGTGATTTGACAAGTTGTGTAAATTCATTGCCGCGTTGTTCGTAGTTTTGGAACATATCGTAGCTGGCGCATGCGGGACTTAGAAGCACAATATCGCCGGACTCCGCAAGGCAGTCGGCTAAAGTGACTGCTTCGGCGAGAGAATTGACAAGCTCAATTTTCGTACCTTGAGTTTTGAGATTGCTTCGCTTCGCTCGCAATGACATTTGGACGTTTTTTATTGCTTCTGCAATTTTGGGGGCGGTTTGGCCTATCAGGATGGCGGCTTTTGCCTTATCAGCAATTTTTCTACCGAATTCATCGAAGGGGAGGTTTTTGTCATAACCGCCGGCAATAATGATAGGCTGCTCGAATGCCTCCAAAGCGGTAATGGCTCCGTCCGGAGTTGTTGCTTTCGAATCGTTATACCAGCGTACGCCTTTTATTTCTTCAACTAATTCGAGTCGATGCGGCAATGCCTTAAATTCCGGCAAGGTATTTTTAATACTTTCATCGTCAACATCAAAGTGCCTGACGATGGCTATTGCTGCTGCAAGATTCGACAAATTGGCCCGGCCGGGTAATGGAAAAACACTGCGTATATTTTCGCTTATATCTTTAGTAGAAAATTGTAGGCATATTCGCCCTGATTCCTTTTTATATTTTTCGAACCATTCTGCGGCGATTTTGTCTTCGGCGTTGAATATGGAAACAGCGGGGTGACTCTTGTCCAGCTTTTGGTATTTGAAGATGTTTTCCTTGGCATTACAATAATTTTCAAATTTGCCGTAACGGTCGAGATGATTCGGCGTCAGATTAGTTAATAGGGCGATTTTAGGGGCTTTGTGAATTTCCGCCAACTGCTCAATCTGAAAACTCGACAGCTCCAGTACAACCAAATCATTCGGTTTTATTTTATCCAGAATAGTTAATAACGGCTGATTGCCGATATTGCCACTGAGCCAGACATTGTCGTATTGGGTTTTGCGTATTGCGTATTGCTTTTTTTGAGATTGCTTAGCTTTGCTCGCAATGACATGTTTTTTGCTTGTCTCTCGTCCCTTGCCTCTCGTCCCTCGTAGTAAATGGGCGGTCAAGGCGGTTGTTGTGCTCTTTCCGTTGGCTCCGGTTATGCCGATAATTTGTGCCGGACATAGCTCGAAGAAAATGTTTATTTGGGAAGTGATAAGTTTATTCGCACGACGGGCGATTTCAAGAAACTTGTTATTGCCGGGCACGGCGGGATTTGCGATAACAACATCGGCTTTTTCAAAGTCGGTTGGATCGTGCCGGCCGAGATGATATTCTATGCCGGGGTATTTCCCGAGTTTCTCTATGGATTCACTTAGCTGTTGTCTCGATGCCGAATCTGTGATGATGACTTTCGCGCCGGCTTTTATGGCGAACTCGGTGACATCGGCCCCGCCCCCAAATCGGCCCAGGCCCATTACTAAAACTGTTTTACCGGCAAAATCGTATGTTCGATCTGGCATGTAGCTTGGTTTTCATTTGATTGTTTGTAAGTCTTGACGCCTGGTTAGTTAGAGTTTTCAAGTATTTTTTCCAGTTCGAGTTTGATATCGATATCGTCACCTGCGGCACGTATAATTCCGTTTCTATCGATGATGACCGAATAGGGTATTGCCTTATTTAAAACATAGAAATTTTTCATAAGGTCGAGCCACCCATGACGTAGTTGATTCCAGTCGGATTTATCGATAGTCTGCTCCCAGTCGGCACGGTCAAAATCTGTGCTTAGTTCGATGAAAACAATATCGCTGCGTTTAGAAAATTGAGCGGCGAGCGAGTTTAATTCGGTGACGGCATCTTTGCAGGACTGGCACCATGTTGCCCAAAAGTCTAAGACAACGGTTTTTCCAATAAAGTCCGATAGTTTGCTGCTGTCACCATCTTTCCAGTCAATAATAAGGTCTTGAACTGGCGCATCTATTTCGATAGGAAATGTTAGCGTACCCCTTACAAGATCCAATGAAATGCACGCATTTTCTTTCATCAATTCCTTTAGCAAAAGGATACTGGTGTAATCGCTATTAACTGTAGCGGTAATGTTTGGACGAACTCCAACGAACTCAAACTTTCCTTCAGAGTCTGTTGTTAATTTAGGGTAATATAAGTCTAACCTCTGTATCTTGGTCTTATGGATATATGGAATTACCTGTACCATTGTATCGGGTAGAGGCTTTCTGTCTTTATTATAGAGTGTGCCTCTAATTGTAATATCGGTTGCTTCAACCGTGGTATCAATTTTCGGGTAAATTGCTTCGAGTCGGTTGGAGGTATTGTTCTTTATTTCAATTTCGCGCTCATCATATAAAAACGGCTCCCTTTCTTTGGCATATTGTTCATTATTGGAAACCGTTGCCGTAAGCTTGTAGGTTCCTGCGGCTAAACCCTCTACTGTTATAGTCTTAGGCTCCTTAATTGTTTGATTGATTCCCCATGACAGATAGGTTTCCTTGCCCTTGCTAATTGTCTTGACTCGCAAAAGAAAATCCGTAGGAAAAATATGAATATCGTTCGGGGGATTGGTCATGTCATATTCGAGCGTTGAGGGCATTCCGGGGGAGAAAGTGACTTCGAGGTTTTTAGTGGCTGTAAAGGGTTCTGAGCAGTATCCGAATAGTTTTTTATCCTCGACGATCCAGCCGATTACATAAGAGTCCCCAAGCATCAGAGGGCCTATCCATGTATTGTCATCGATTTGTTTTATATCAAAAGATATACCAAATCTTTCGAACAATGCAGTGGCCGAGTCGTTCGCAGGAACAATCTTCGGTTTGCCCGGCAGGGTTTCACCTTCGAGCTTATAAATAACCAATGTCATCATATTAGGGTCGATTTCAAAATCAAAAGCATCTTGTGTGATGGGTGCCTTTTGAGAGTTCGGTGAACAGCCGAATGGGATGAGAAAAATTAATGTTGTGAAGAAAATAGTCCTCAGGTTCATTCTGTTAGTACCTCCAGATTGTTATAGATAAAACAGCTTGTTTTTGAGAAAATCCCTAAAGATTCATTGGTATTTTTCTGTTGACTTTAAATTGATATTATAGGGAATCTGAAAACATAAAACAAGTAAAATCGGGTCTTTGGGACAAGCATTGCATTTACGGTCGCCAAAAAAATGAAATTAATTAGCACATAGGCTTATAGCCCAGGTATAGACATACGAGAGATAATGTCAGCTCAGTTGCGTGAACATCGGAGAAGCCCGCTTTTGACATTAAGTATCGGACATTATTCACATTATCAAAGTGCTCAATACTTGTATTGAGGTATTTATAGGCATGGTCATCGCGTGAGATTATACGACCGATAAATGGTACGAATCGGCGCAGGTATAAAAGATAAAGGTTTCTGAAGATTCGGTTACTCGGCATGGAAAACTCTAATATCATTACCTTCCCTCCCGGCTTGAGAAGACGGTGTATTTCTCCGAGAGTTTTAAATGGGTTTGGTGTGTTTCTGATACCGAAACTCATTGTTATAACATCAAATGTCCCGTCGGCGAAAGGACATGAATTAGCATCGGCATGAATAAGGTTCGCGCGTTTATTAAGACCATGCTTGATGATTTTCTTGCGGCATAAGTTTAACATATTTTCAGATATATCCAGGCCTATAGCTTCTACAATATTAGGATTCCTAAGAAGTAAAGAGGTTAACAAATCGCCTGTGCCTGTTGCCAGATCGAGGACTCGCAGTTCGTATGTTTTATCTATGCAATCGACAAGTTTTCGGCGCCAGTAGAAATCCTGTCCTAAAGATAATATGTGATTTAGAATATTGTAAGTAGGCGCGATACGGTCGAACAATTGACCGACTGAGTTTACATCCGGCGCCGGTTGCTGTGTTGTTACAGATTCTAAGCTGACCATGTTAACTTTAGATGTGCTGTATTAATATTCTTGATTGATGAATTACAGCCGGTGAGTACCGATGTTTCATTGTGCCTCAGAGTTTGGTTTGCATTGCTGTCGCCAATTCGATTTTTGCATTTATGACCGCCTGTTCAATACACCTTTTCCAGTCGTCACCGTACTGGCTTTTATATTTCGGGTTATCGTAGGCATAAATTATCGAGCGTGAGGCGTTAATCAATGCTCCAGTGCCGTCAGGCTTGCAGAATCTGACACAATCAGCGGCAGAGGCTCCCTGTGAGCCGTAACCCGGTACGAGAAACCATGAAGTATCGTAACTTCGACGCAGTGTACTTGTCACATCAGGTGCAGTACCGCCAACCACCATTCCCACGTTACTATAGCCTTTTTTTCCTATTCGTTCGGATTTATTAGCGATTTGGCCGACGATTTCGGCAATTCTCTCGTACATGGCCTTGCCTTCGGCGTCGGTAACATCCTGGATAGCTGCTGCTGATGGATTACTGGTTCTAACCAGCACGAAAACACCTTTGCCCTGTTGGGTAGCCACCTCAGCGAAAGGTTCAATGCCATCGGCTCCGGTATAACCGTTGATTGTTATTGCATCCGGAGCCAGTGTATCCTCGAGACCGGCAAGTTCAGGATTTTGGAGATGGGCGGCAGCGTAAGCGGCTGCTGTATGGCCTATGTCGCCGCGTTTTACATCGCCGATGATTTCCAGTCCCAGATCTTCCGCCTCAGAAATCAAAGCATAATAAGTCTCCAGACCCTCCCAGAGATATTTTTCAAAAAAGGCAATATTTATCTTTACTACCGGTACCATCGGAGCAACGATTCGCATAACCTGTGTGCAATAATCAAAAATAGCGTCAACTGCAGCATCAGCATCGAACTCATCATTCATCTGACGATGGCTTCTTATTGTTTCCGGCAGCCTGTTGTAAACAGGGTCCAGGCCCACTGTCAGGCAGGTTTTTTTCGTTCTTACAGCTTCACAGAGACGATCAGCAAAATGATCCGACATATTATGATTCCTTTATAAGAAAAAACTTTTTTGCAAACACTGATGTTACTATAATCGCCTATATGATGTCGAGCAAGAAAGAAATGCCGGATACAGGTACAGATTCGAAAATTTGCAAAAAATCGAGAATTAAAAGGCTCGTCATTTGGCTAACAATCGATTTTATTGTAATGGTTACAATCTTTATTTTGCTTATGTATAGACCTGGTCAATACAATCCCATTGTTCCCGGCCCAGAGAGCTACGAAAGTGAGCAGGTAAGTAAATATTGGACACACCAGTTGCTACCCGAAATTCATAATAATTCACAACTTGGCAGGCCGTTTGATGTGATTCTAACGCAGGAAGGTATTAATGATATAATATCTCGGGCTAACTGGCCGATACAATCAGAAGGTATCATGTTTTATTCACCAGCGGCTCTTTTTGTTCCGGGTACCGTGCTGTTAATGGGGACTGCAGATGTTAGGGGAGTGGAATTTATTATAACTATTGAATTAGTGCCAATGATCGATGAAGATGGATTTATGAATCTGCAGGTTGCTAAGATGAAAATAGGCGCTATGAATATTACCCCTATCGCCAAGGCGATTGCGAAGAAGATGTATTCTCAAAGGCTTGCAGCTTTTCCCATAGATACTCAAGATTTTCGAGCAAAAATCATTGGTTCATTGTTGAATGATGAACCTTTTGAGCCTGTTTTTAGAATTGGGGAAAACAGAGTACGGGTGGAGAAAATAGATATTGAACAGAGTAGATTAATAGCACGTATGACTCCCATATAATTTGTAGATTATCTTTACCCTGTTTTTATATTAGCATCTATAGCGTTTATTGGCTCTGCCGGCTTAAAAATCCACAAAATTTAATGAATACTTAGAAAACCGCTTGTTGACCATTATATTTGATAATTGGTTTAAGAAAAGCAAGTTTTACTATGAGAAGGGCGTTTTTATAGGGACCTTGTCGATTTGTATCCTTGAATTTTAATGTTGTCAGCGATCTGTGCGAAAAATTATATAAAATCGATAAAAAAATCATTGCTCTTGACGGATTTGACGATTATTATAATAAATTCGCCTGTAAGGATTTATATTAAGAGCTACCATGGTTGGACTTTGAATTAAAAGATATTTACAATGCTAATGACAGGATTGATTAACAGTGCAAAGTAAACAGACAATGGATGTTTGCGTTTACGCTTTTGCGCGAATGGTGGCTTGGGAATCGGTATTTTTGCTTCAATGTCGGGACACGAACGAGGTTTTGTTGTTGGGATCGCATGTTGCTGAAAAAAATGTAAAATGGGTCCCCTTACCGGAGGCAGATGATGTAGTATAAAAGCAAGCTACAACCTCTGTTTGTTTTGCCTGTCGTGGAGTCTGTTGTTTTTTGACTCCCGTTTGAAGTGGAAACCTGGACGGTTTCCATTTTTTTATTAGATATCGATTTTGATTTAGTTGAATTTGAATCAGAAAGAGATTGGAACGATGAATCAGGAATTGCTAAGAATCGTGGAGAACATTGCTCGCGATAAGAATATCGATAAGGAATTGATATTTCTGGACCTTGAAGAGGCCATGGTTTCAGCGGCCAGAAAGCATTTTGGTGAGCCGGATAGCAACATAGTAGTAAATATTGATCGCAATAGTGGTCAGATTGTTGCATTCAAAGATGATGTTCAAATAGATATTAAGCGACTCGGCCGAATTCCCGCTCAGACCGCCAAGCAGGTTATCATACAGAAAATTCGGGCGGGCGAGAGAGATAGTATATATGCTGAATTCATTCAACGTAAAGGGGAAATCATAAGCGGCACCGTTGTACGATACGAAAGCGGGACACTAATTGTTAATCTGGACCGTTGGACCGAAGGCTTTATGCCGAAAGGCGAACAGATAATGGGTCAAACACATCGGCCGGGGGAGAGAATAAGGTGTCTGATTCTCGATGTCAAAGAAACCTCCAATCAGGTTAAGATTATTCTCTCGCGCACGCATCCTCTTTTTATCCGCCGGTTGTTCGAATTAGAAGTTCCGGAGATTAATGAGAAAATTATTGAAATACGAGATCTGGCGCGAGAGGCTGGCTATAGAACCAAAGTCGCCGTGACCTCATTAGATGACAAGGTTGACCCTGTTGGCGCTTGTGTGGGCGTGCGGGGCAGCAGGATAAAAAACATAGTTGATGAGCTTGGTGGAGAGAAAATTGATATTGTTCGCTGGAATGAATCGTCTCAGGTACTTGTTTCAAATGCGTTAATGCCCGCAAAAGTCAGTGAAATTGCCTTGTGTTTTGAATTAGGTCGGGCAACAGTAGTTGTAGATGAGGACCAGCTCAGTCTGGCAATTGGTAAGCATGGTCAGAATGTTCGGTTGGCCGCCAGGCTAACTAACTGGGATATCGATATACTCACACCGGATGAGTACAATCAGGGCATTGAACGATTAACAGCCTGTATTAAAACTATTGAAGATGCTGATGATACTCTGGTTGACAAACTTATAGCTCTTGGCGTGATATCCGTTTCTGATTTAGATGATGTTGGAGTGGAGCCATTAATTAACGAGTTGAAAATAGAAGCGGATCTGGCTGAGAAACTCATTGAAGCGGCACACGAGGATGCAAAGCGTCTGGCGAATGAGACTAAACAGAAAGAAGCTGAGAGGCAATTGGCTCAGCAAACTAAAGTTGGTAATAATGAAAAATAGACCTTTAATGGATATTTATGGACTTCCACCATGTAATAAAAATGAAGTTCCTGATAATGTCCAAAACGGTATTAAGTACTGAATATGAATTAGATTGGAGTATTGTTTGGCTACTACAAGGATATACATTTTAGCCAAGGAACTCGGAGTAAAAAGCTCTGCTATTGTAAAGAAGTGCCAGGATGAAGATCTGGATGTAAAGAACCATATGTCGGTTATATCGGCTGGTTTGGCGGCGACAATTCGAGAGTGGTTTAGTGAAGGTGAGAATGTAACCACTATTGAAACCTCTGATAAGGTGGATTTGAATAAAGTCCGAATCAAGAAGAAGAAAAAGAAGGCTAAGAAAGAGTCGCCTGCGAAAAAAACTAAAGCTCAAAAAACTGAAGCTACGGAGCCTGAAACGGAGCAAGCTGAAGCAGCAGCAAAGGCTACCATAGATGAAGCTGAAAAAGAGCAGGAAGTAGAAACGATATCTGTAGAGGAGCAACCATCCAAAGAGGAAAAGAAAGTTAAAGAGCCCGCCAAGCCAGAGCCGGAACCAGAACCAGAGCCGGAACCAGAACCAATAGTACCTGCAGGCCCGATTCTTGAAAAGCCGGAGCCTGCAAGGTTAAGCGGGCCTAAGGTAGTTAGGGTCGAAGCACCTGAACCGGTACGCCGCCGTCCGAAGCCTCGACCGAGACCCCGGTATGACGAACCGGTTACCGAACCTTTAATGTATAGTCATAATAAGCAGGAAGATATTGATTTTGTTTCTCACAAGGAGAAGAGACAATCACCAAAACGGCATAAGGAGAGGACGCACGGACGAAGACGTGAAGAGCCGGATCCGGAATTAGTAAAGAAATCCAAACTCAGCAGTAAGTGGCGACAAAGGGATATTGAGGAAAGAAAAGCCCGGCTTGACGCTGCTGTTGGTGAGGGTTTGCGTTCAAGACCGGTGCGTAAAATCGCTACCAAGTCCAAGCTTAAAGTCGGTGCTCCGGTTCGTCCGACAAAAGCTGTTGTCCGTGGGCCGGTTACAGTAAAGGATTTATCTGCAGCTTTAGCGGTCAAATCAACGGATATCATTACCAAATTAATGCAACAGGAGGTCATGGCTACGGCTAATCAGGTAATAAGTAACGAAGTGGCGGAACTGGTTGCTCTGGAGTTCGATACCGAATTAGTTGTAGAATATAAAAATACGCTTGAAGAAGAGATACAGGCTGAATTTGAGCAACGAGAGCGTAAAAAACTGGAAAAGCGAGGAGTTGTTGCTGCGATGCTCGGACACGTTGACCACGGTAAGACCAGCTTGCTTGATAAAATCAGATCAACACATATAGCATCGGGTGAGGCCGGTGGTATTACACAACATATCGGGGCGTCCGAGGTTATCTGGGATGATAAAAAAGTGACATTTCTCGATACTCCGGGGCACGAGGCTTTTACTGCTATGCGTGCCAGGGGTGCCAACATGACCGATGTTGTGGTACTTGTAGTTGCTGCAGACGACGGCGTAATGCCACAGACTATTGAGGCGATAGCCCACAGTAAAGCAGCGAATGTGCCCATTATAGTGGCGTTGAATAAAATAGATTTACCAGGCTGTGATATAAATCGTATTTATTCCCAGTTATCAGAGCAGGATTTGACACCTGCAGAATGGGGAGGTCAGACAGAAGTAGTTAAAACGAGCGCTGTAACAGGTGAAGGTATTGATGATTTGCTTGAATCTCTTGACTATGTAGCTGAATTGCTTGAGCTTAAGGCTGATAATACAATTCCTGCAACAGGGTGGGTAATTGAGGCGAGTATGTCGGCAAAGCGTGGTCCTGTGGCGACTCTGTTAATCAAAGAAGGTCAGTTACAAAAAGGGGATATCGCATTGGCAGGCAGCGCTTTCGGCAGAGTGAAAATGTTGAAAAACAGCTACGGCAGAAATATAAAGACAGCTACGAGTTCTATGCCTGTGGAGATAACCGGACTTAGTGATATACCACAGGCCGGTGACAGATTTTATTGTCTAAATGACATTAACAGGGCCAAGTCGGCCGCCGAGGAAAACCAGATACGCAGCAGGGAGCATTCTCTGGCTGAAAGAACTCAGGTAACCCTGGATAATTTATTCAGCCAGATCGAAGCGGGCAAAACAGAAATGCTTAATCTTATCATCCGGGCCGATGTACAGGGCTCGGTCGATGTTTTAAGGAAATACTTATCTGATTTGAGCACTGAGGAAGTGAAGATTAATATCCTGCATGCGGCTCCGGGTGGGATTACTGAAGGCGATGTTGTACTTGCCGAGGCATCAAATGCTATCATTATAGGCTTTAATGTTGTCAGCGAGGAGCACGCAGCCAAAATCGCAGAGGCCAAGGGCGTTGAGATAAGGCTTTACAATGTTATATATCGTATAACCGAAGATTTACAAAAATCTATGGTTGGTTTGCTCGAACCCGAAGAGCAGGAAAAGAGTCTCGGTAGGGCGGTTGTAAGGGCTATTTTTAAAATTTCTCGGATAGGAACGGTGGCCGGTTGTTATGTCAGCGGCGGAGTCGTGGTCAAGAATGCAAAAGTGCGACTGATTCGCGACAACATTGTGCTAAAAGACAACCTGAGTATGGAAACGCTAAAGCATTTCAAGAATGATGTACGTGAGGTCAGGACGGGATTGGAATGTGGAATTAAGATAGCGGGATTCGACGATATTAAGGTTGATGATGTTCTTGAGTTCTATGAAATCGTTAAAATAGCCAGAACCTTGTGAACTGACTTTTAATTATTATATAAATTAATATCAAGATTGTACATTACACGAAAATGGCAACTCGAAGGCAGGAAAAGGTTGCTCGTATAGTAAGGGAAGCGGTTAGTGACGCTATCTCAAATCATCTTAACGACCCACGCATTGAGGGGCTCGTGAGCGTTACGAGAGTCGAAGTGGCGGCTGATTTAAGAAGTGCTGGTGTGTATATAAGTATTTTTGGTAAGGACCAGGCAAATCAGGATAGGACTTTTACTGCGATAACCCATGCAAGAAGCAGAATACAATCGCTGATGGCTTATAAATTAGAAAGTAAATTCTGCCCTGTCTTACGTTTTTATAAGGATGAAAAATTCAAAAAGGCGCTTGAAACGCTCAGACTGATAGATCAGGAATCCAGTAAGCGTAAAGGGGACACGTTAGACCGTGAGATGTTTGAATGTTGAGATTGTCGTACGGTGGATCAGTTGAATATCGATTTGCTTTCCGGATAACCATTCCAGATAGAGGCTGATATGAAGAATAGTAAGGAGTATTCTAAAAAAATACAGAGTTTGTACCGTACGTTAAAGCGTAGGTATCCGAAAGTGCGGGAAGTGAACCATGAAATAGTGGTGGATGCCGTTGTCTATTCTATTATTAGCGAAAAAATGAGCGGCAAAGCGACTGAATCTGCTATTAAGAGGTTCCCTGAATATTTCGTTGACTTAAACGATTTGCGTGTTTCTCGGACAGAAGAAATTATTGAAGTGCTGGGTGAAAATACACCTGTGACAAGAGAAATAGCTTCGGGAGTCACCAAGGTTCTTCAGTCTATTTTCAACGACTATCATAAAGTCAGTCTTGAGGCATTGAAAAAGCTCGGCAAACGTCCGGCTCGACAAATCCTCGAAAAGATTGACGGCATGAGCCGTTTCGCAGTTGATTACTGTATGCTCACGTCTCTGCGGGGCCATGCTATACCGCTTACAGATGGTATGATTCAATATCTTAAGGTCAATGATCTTGTCGATAGTGACGCCGACGAGCAACAGATTTCAGGATTTTTAACCAAGCAGATTTCAGCCAAAAATGGATATGAGTTTTATGCGCTTCTCCGACGTGAGAGCGAAACATTTAAAGGCAGAAAGAAGGCCAAAGCCAAAGCTAAACGTGGAATAAAAAGCAGAAAAACGTCTAAGACTAAGAAGAAAGCAAAAAAATAAAATCAGCAAGAGAAGTTTAATGCACAAAACAATGGCGGAAAAGATATTAAAATTAGGTATTCCCGCAGGTAGTTTACAAAAGGCAACCGTAGAGCTTCTTGGCAAAGCTGGTTTTCATATTGCCGATTCTAAAAGAAGTTATTTGCCTCGTGTGGATGACAGTCAAATCCAGCTTATTATGTTGCGGGCGCAGGAAATGAGCAGGTATGTCGAAGATGGTGTACTCGATGCCGGTATTACCGGCTATGACTGGATAATGGAAAATGGCTCGGATATAAAGGAAATTTGCGAGCTGACATATAGCAAATCGACGAGCAAGCCCGCCAGGTGGGTATTGGCTGTTCCTGATGAATCTCAGGTTAAGAAAGTGGATGACCTGGCCGGTGGTATAATCGCTACCGAGCTGATTAACGTAACAAAGAAATACTTCGCAGATAAGAATATCAGTGTGAAGGTGGAATTTAGCTGGGGAGCAACAGAGGTAAAGGCTCGTTTGGTGGATGCCATCGTGGAACTTACCGAGACAGGTTCTTCGCTGCAGGCGAATAATCTGCGTATTATAGATACGGTAATTAGCTCTACAACGAGGTTTATTGCCAATAAACAGGCCTGGAGCGATAAGTTCAAGCGGGAGAAAATGGAAAATATCTCCATATTGCTCAACGCGGCGATCGAAGCTCGTAGTAAAGTCGGATTAAAGATGAACATAAAAAAGAAAGATTTAGATTCGATACTGAAAATATTACCTGCAGAAAAAAGTCCGACAATTTCCTCTCTGGCGGAGGCAGATTATGTCGCAATAGAGGTAATTATTGAAGGTCAAATCGAACGTACTTTAGTACCGGCCCTCAAAAGAGCTGGAGCTTCTGGTATTATCACCTATCCTCTTAATAAGGTTATTCACTAATAATACATACAATACAAGATACAGTTTTCTTGCTATCCGTGTCAAATCCGATATACTTATTCAGAAGCAGATTTAACACCTGGAATTAATGTTTATGATCAAGAATATTGCTATTTTGGGTTCGACCGGTTCGATTGGTAAAAATGCTCTGCGAGTAATCGACGCTCTCGGTCCCCAGTACCATATCAGTGCGCTCAGCGCTCATAGTAATGTGCGGCTTTTAGCTGAACAGGCGGGCAGGTATAAACCCAAATATGTTGCTGTTACGAATCCTGACTATAGCAAGGAGCTTAGAGAATTAATAGGTGATTTGGATATTGAGATATTGATTGGGCCGGAGGCTTTAGTAGAGATAGCCCGGCTCGAAGAGGTTGATATTGTCCTGACGGCTGTTGTTGGTTCCGCTGGTTTACCTGCTGTTCTTGCTGCTGCCAGGAACGGCAAAAAGCTTGCCATAGCAAACAAGGAGCCCCTTGTTATTGCAGGCGAGCTGCTAATGAAGGAAGCCAGGGAAAACGGCAGTACAATTTTGCCGGTAGATAGTGAGCATTCAGCGGTTTTCCAGGCAATACAATTGGGCAGTTGCGAAGAAGTAAATAAAATTATCCTGACAGCTTCGGGAGGTCCCTTTAGGCAGGCGTCTATCGAAGATATAAAAAATGTTTCATTAGAACAGGCACTTTCGCATCCTGTTTGGGATATGGGGCCGAAAATCACTATTGACTCGGCTACTATGATGAACAAGGCGTTTGAGGTTATTGAGGCTCGCTGGCTTTTTGATATGCCGGCTGAAAAAATCGATGTTTTGATTCACCCCGAATCGATAGTGCACTCTCTTGTCGAATTTGTTGACGGCTCGGTGATAGCTCAACTCGGTGAGCCGGATATGTGTCTTCCGATTCAGTACGCTTTGACGTATCCTTCTCGTGTTACGGGAATTGCCAAACGTCTTTGGCTCGAGAAAATAGGCAGCCTTACGTTTGAGAAACCGAATCTGGAAGTATTTCGTGCACTTGCATTGGGCTTCGAAGTAGCGCGGACAGGCGGTACTGCGGCGGTCGTTTTCAATGCCGCGAATGAAGCAGCAGTTGAGGAATTCTTGGCAGGAAGAATTAATTTTGTTACTATAATCGAACTGATTGAACATTGTTTAAATAAACATGATGTTAAAACAAATGTCTCACTTGGAGAACTTGTTGAGGCCGATGCCTGGGCCAGAAGAGAGGTTGCCACGAGCTTGAAACGTAGGACAGAGGGTGCAAAATCATTGTGAGATTTGTAAAGGCAAAATGCGAAACTACAGTTCTCTTATGTTTCTTTGAAAGTAGATTTTGTGATTGCGGGTTTTTTGAGTGCTTTTTGATTTTTTGATTCTCAAGAGAGGTTATTGAATGTCTAAGCTTAAGGAATTGTTCGACAAATATTTTCGCATTGTTTTGTTTATTGTTTTTCTGGCTGTAGTTGTTTATTTGATTGTCCTGAAAATTGGTGCTTTTGGTAATGTGCTGCTGGTTATGCTTGGATTTGGAGCTGTAGTATTAGTTCACGAGTTCGGCCATTTCATCGTTGCAAAGTTATCGAATATAAAGGTTGAAGCTTTTTCAATTTTTATGCCCCCAATTTTGTTAGGTGTTCGAAAAACGGAAGAAGGTTACCGATTTCGAATATTACCTGAGGTTTTTCCTAAAGAAGGCGATGAATCCGGTGAAGGGGCGATGAATTTCACAATCGGTAGGAAAGGTCAGGCGAGCGAAACGGAATATCGCATTGGTCTTATACCGTTTGGTGGTTTTGTTAAAATGCTGGGTCAGGATGACATTGGACCGGTCAAAACCAATGACGACCCCCGTTCGTATGCGAATAAACCTGTTCATGTTCGTGCGGCTACTATAGCTGCGGGAGTTGTCTTCAATGTTGTTAGTGCCATTATTATTTTCATGATTACTTTTCTTATTGGAATAAAGTTACCTCCCCCTGTGGTCGGCGGCGTTGTGCCCGATTCTCCGGCGGCGCGTGCGGATTTAGAGGCGGGAGATGAGATAATAGAAATAGCAGGCAAAAAAAAGGACCTTGATTTTGCTTGCATCGGTATCGCCGCGGCATTATCCGGCAGAGATGAGAAAATCCCATTAAAAGTAAGGCATACGGATGGCACAGTAGAAGAAATTTCACTGGTCTCTGAACAGCTACCGGAACGGTCAATGAGACTTTTTGGTATTTTGCCTGCGGCGAGTTTAACTGTTGCAAAACTTCCAAACGAGGATGCCAATGATTTATTTGCCAAGATGGGTTTACTTCCGGGCGACCGAATTGTATCCGTTAACGGCATGGATGTTCGAGGTCACTGGGAATTAATTGAAATACTCCAAAACACTCTTTTGCCAGAAGCGACATTGTCGGCAGAGCGAACCAGGGACGACGGTAAAAGTATAATTGTTGAATCAAGAGTTCGATTATATTTGAATGTTGCTACTAATTCTGAAATCCAGTCTGAATCCGACCTGAGTCATATTTGTTCTATAGTTCCAAGATTGAAGATAGTCCTTTCCGTAAGCGAACAGAATTCCTCAGAAGATGTTGTTGATGTTAATGATACATATCTGCAAGCCGGTGATATTATTCTTGCGGCCGGTGAGGTTAATAATCCGACATACAAGGAGCTTCGTGAGGTTATAGAAGAGCATGAGGACAAGGAATTACCGATAAAAGTTCTGCGTGTCGATCCGAACGGGATTGAAGAGTCACTTCTTATTAAAGTTACACCGCGGAGACCTGAAGGTGGCGAAAGGCCTTTAATTGGTGTAAATCTTGCTCTGGATGCACAACATTCGATAGTTGCCGAGACTATCACAACAGAGCGGGGTCCGTCGGAGTTGAAAATCCCGTCTGGAGCCAGGATTACGGCTGTCGATGGAGAGCCTGTCTCAAACTTCTACGATATTATTCGGGAAATTAAGAAATATCCCGGAGAGCGTATAACGATTGACTGGCGTCTCGATCAGGAAACAGCGGGCAATGTGATTGTGGATACCGGTACAGGCAATGAATTTATTTCTGTTAAATCATTGCCTGCTGAAAACATCCCATTTGCAGAGTTAGAGAGATCTTACAAGGCCAGCGGTCCTATTAATGCGGTAGTTATGGGATATAGAAGAACTGTTATGTTTATTGCCCAGACTTATGTTACATTGAAACGTCTGGTCGGGGGACTTGTAAGTCCTAAGAATCTCATAGGGCCTATTGGCATTATCACATTCAGCTATCGCATTGTGTCCGAACAACCCATAGTTTATTATGTGTATTTTCTTGGTTTGATAAGCGCGGTAATTGCCGTCTTTAATTTCCTGCCTCTACCGCCTCTTGATGGCGGCCTGGTTGTGCTTTTATTAATAGAAAAAATCAAAGGTTCGGCATTGAGTGAGCGGGTGCAGACGATCATAGCATACACCGGGTGGGTGCTCATTTTGGCTCTTTTCGTCTATGTGACATTTAATGATATTATCAGAAGTTTTATTAGCCCTGGTTTTGGGTCATAAACAGGAGTACGGAATAGCTTTATTCCGACCGAAGAAGGGATTCGAAAGTGTTGGATTTGCTGGAAAAAATATCTTCGTCTCAATATCACGAAGGTATTTTAAATGCTCTCAAAGAGCAGGACGGGCAAATTTACGAGCTCATAAAGAAAGAGTACGAAAGATTACAAAACAATCTTCTGCTTATCGCCGCAGAGAACCGGTGCTCAAGAGCTGTATTAGCGGCCCTTGGTTCGGTCATCCAGAACAAGACGGTCTATGGTTTCCCCGGTGCCAGAGAGCATGGGGGTAGTGAGGTCGTTGATGACGTTGAGAGGCTGGCTGTAGATAGAGCCAAAGAGGCCTTCGGTGCCCAATATGCGAATGTACAGCCACATTCAGGAACGAGTGCCAACCAGATTATCCTGGCCGCAATTTTGGATAGAGGCGATAAGATATTAAGCCTCGAATTGGGCCAGGGGGGACATCTCTCACATGGAGCAAGTGTATCATTTAGTGGGAAGTTTTTTAATGCAGAAAATTACTACGTTGATAAAGGAACCTTTCTTTTAGACTACGAAGATATCAGCCGGCGAGCTCATGAATACAGGCCAAAATTAATTATATGTGGCGCTTCGGCCTATTCGAGGACAATAGATTTTAAGGGATTCAGAGAAATTGCAGACAGCGTTGGGGCATATCTTTTGGCTGATATCTCACACATAGCCGGATTGGTGATAGCCGGTGTACATCCTACTTGTGTGGATTATGCTCATTTTACAACGACGAGTACATACAAGCCGGGAGGTCCAAGAGGCGGCCTGATATTGATGGGTGAAGATTACGACCGGAAATTCAAAGTCGGGGGCAAAGATATAGCTTTATGGGAGCATATCGAAAAGACAACATTTCCGGGAGTCCAGGGTACGCCTTATTTAAATAACATCGCGGCCAAGGCGGTCTTCTTAAAAGAAACGCTGTCCGATGAGTACAGGAAAAGACAGTTCAGAATCGTAACTAATGCAAAGAAACTTGCCGAGGGATTGTTGGGTCTGGGATTCGATGTATTGACCGGTGGAACGGACAATCATATGGTTCTGGTAAATGTCAGTAGTCTTCGGCAGGGTCTGACCGGTCTGACGGCACAGAGGTGCCTTGAACAATGCGGTATTACTATCGACAAGAACAGGCTGCCTTACGACAATAACAGTGACTCAGTTACAAGCAGTATCAGGTTAGGTACGCCTATTGTGACCAAGAATGGTATGGGACCGGAAGAAATGGACAGGATATCAGTGCTGATAGACGCAGTGTTGAAATCCGTGAACATTATCTCAGATGACCAGTATGAGTTAAAAAAATCTTTCAGGGACAACATAAAAGACAAAGTAAAACAGCTTTGTCGCAGATTTCCAATTCATTAAAGATGTGAGACCTGACAATTCCACGCATTATCCTAAAACGGTTTTACTCTATATGCTGTTTATCAGTATTAAAAATGCCGTTTTTCAATTCGATGCAATTTTTCTATCCCTACCGAATAGGTGCTTATCAATATATCCAATCAAGTAATCTGTGTGAAAACGTCGCTATTATGCTTAAAGCGATTTAATCCTGGAACCGATATATAACACTGAATGTCTTTGCGAAATAAGGCATTAAGCTAATTGCAGTTCTGAAGAAGTCTACACTTAGATATCGCATCGTAAAATAACTTAATTCTTTAGGATGGAGTAGAATGAAATATAGATACTATAGTGATTGGCCTCGCTTATTTATATACATTCTTCTTTTTTTAATGATTCCGTATAGTGCATTTGCAGACGACGTGGATAGTATTGAAGAAGAGGACCTTTTTACCATGTCTATTACGGAACTTATGGATGTAGAAATCGGCGTTCCGGCAACTATCACTGAGCGAAATCCACAGAAAAGCCCTGCCAGTGTAACCGTTATTTCCGCAGAGGATATAGCCAAAACTCCGGCGAGGAATTTAATGGATTTACTGGAAATTTATGTCCCCGGTGCATTTTATATGAATCACAGTATTGGCCCGTTACCGGGTATTCGGGGTGTTTTAGTGGACCGGCCTTACAAATTTTTAGTCAATGTCAATGGAATCAACGTAAATATCAAGGCCCACTATGGAGCCCGACTGGAGTTGTTAAACTGGGATTTGAATGATATTGCGAGGATCGAAATTGTCTGGGGACCCGGCTCAGTTACGTATGGCCCCGGTGCTATCGGCGGTGTCATCAATATTTATACTAAGACGGCACGTGAAGCACCCGGAATTGCGGTTGGTGGTCATTTCTGGGATAGATATGACAGCATTGGCAATTATATCAGCTACGGACAGCATACGGACAAACTGGATTTATTCACTTATTTCAGTACAACACACACAACCGGACACGTGCCGGATTTGTTTGGCGTTAACTCAGGTGGCGACAGTGGGTACTTGGGTCATCCCGGTGCACCGGGTTATCCTGCTCCGGCCGCCGAATATTTGGCGGATTATGATAACCAACCGCAAATAAAGGCCCATGTTGATCTGCGTTTTAAGAAAAACTGGCGTTTCTGGTCCCGCTATGTGACTTCCTCGCACGAACTGATACAGGGTTCGGCCCAGCAATATAAAATTCCCGATAGTAATGGTAGTTATGAGAGTTTTCGCCAGACAAGGTATCGGTATTATCAGTTTGCATTGGAAAATAAGTCACCTCTAAACGAAAACTGGAACTTAAAATCGCTCTTCGGTTTGAGTTCAATCGATGTGCATAATGTTGAAAAATGGGATGGCGACCTCTACAACCAAAGGAGCAGCTTGCAGAATATTAAGTGGATATGGTCGGAGAACGAATATTACACCCAGTTTATGTTTAATTACAAGCCGGAAGAAGGAAAAATCAGAGCAGGCGTCGGCTTCGAGTTTAGCTATGATACCATTGGTCCGGCCTGGGGTAAAGGTGAGGACGATGGATTGCGTCTCGCGGACGGAATTATGAGCGGGCCGACTTCAGAAGCATACGGAACCAACGAAAGTGATGGGTCAAAGCAGTATAACGAAGAAGACCAGGAATATTTCGCCGTAGGCAATGGATGGGAAACCCGCAGCTACGCTTTCCTGGGCGAACTGAACTATCAGCACAGCCAAAAGACAAGTACCCTCTGGTCTGCTCGTCTTGATAAGCATTCATACACCAGTTATTTGTTTTCTCCTCGATTTGCCTGGATTCGCGAATTGGATACGGATGAATATCTGAAATTTATCGCACAGCACTCTGTTCGTATGAACACGCAGGAAGAGTTATACATGAACCATGTGCTGAATAAGGATAACGACCCTGAAAAGCTCGATAGCCTGGAACTGATTTATTCGGATAAACCCACTGAGAGACTTTCTTTACAGGGTTCTGTATTTTATAATCGCAATGATGTCATTGCATGGGACTGGAATCAGGCTCGTAGCGCTCCTGTTGGAACTTTGGATACGATGGGATTAGAAGTCGAGACGGGATATAAAAAAGATAATTATCATTTTGGAATGAATCATTCGTACGTGAAACAGCTCGATTGGGATTTGGATGATAATGTCGCTGTCTCCGGCATAAGTTACTCGGATTATTACAGAGACGCCGGCGGCGGTGTCATCATTACGTCTAAAGGAGACGATCTGAATAACTGGTCCAATCACATAACAAAGCTATATGGCAATATTGATTTTCTTGAAGGAAAGATGTCTCTGCATGCGGACATGAGAGCTCTATGGGATTTTCAGGGCCGCGAAGACGGCTTGGAAGCACTCAAGCAAGCAGGTGGAGACCCAACTTCAATAGCCGATGTCTATGACAAAGATGTCTATGATGTTGAGATTGCCGCAAATCTTTCATTAACATATCGTCTCAATAAGTTGTCTACACTGACCGTTTTTGTCCATAACATCCCAGTCATTGGGGATAATAAACGATATTCATATTCTTCGGGTTTTAAGAAAACAACCTCCCGACAAAGTTAGTTGGATTGAAGAGCCTACAGTCGTCGGCATCTCTTATCTATTGAAATTCTAAGCGGGTTTTTTGTTGCTCAAAATGAGTCGGGAAACTAAACCATGCGTTCATTTCAAAGTTGAGAATCTGAGTTTCAATCGTCTTTTATATTGGATGGGGTGAAAATTTCTACTAAACCATCTCGTTAGGAACGATATCATTTTCTATTGTATCGTTTGTAATCGATCCCCAGTTCTTTGACTTTGTAACCTATGATTCGGGCGGTTGTTTTCAAATCGCGGGCCGTTGAGGCGAGATTACCGTTGCAGCGTTTGAGTGCATCTACAATGATGTCACGCTCGAATAAATCGACTCTCTCTTTGAGTGAACCTGTGCCGATGGTATCGGAAGCATCGGATGTTTGGAGGGTCGGAGGTAGATGGTGGCCGTGTATCACACCGTCGGTGCTCAGAAGGACCGCCCTTTCGATACAGTTTTCCAGCTCCCTTACGTTGCCGGGCCAATGATATGCCACCATCATGTTAATAGCCGGTGTGCTGATTCGCCGTATGTCTTTTTTCATCTTCCTGGCGTATTGTTCAACGAAGAAATCCGCCAGTAACAGAATATCGTCTTTGCGATCGCGCAATGGCGGCAGGAAAATCGGAAATACGTTTATGCGATAGTAAAGGTCCTGGCGAAATGTCTCGTTTTCGACGGCTTTTTCCAAATCGCGATTTGTTGCCGTCACAATCCTGGCGTTGGTTTTTAATGTGCGATTGCTTCCTACTCTCTCGAATTGTCGCTCCTGAAGAACCCGCAGAAGCTTGACTTGAGTTATTGGTGAGAAGTCTCCTATTTCATCGAGAAATAAAGTACCTCCGTCGGCCTCTTCAAGACGACCTTTACGGCTTTGTATTGCGCCTGTAAAGGCGCCCTTCTCATGGCCGAAGAGTTCACTTTCGAGCAGGTTTTCATTTAGAGCTGCACAGCTTACCTTTACGAATGTCCCGTTGCTCCTCGGGCTGGAGTAGTGAATCGCATGAGCGACTAATTCCTTGCCTGTACCGGATTCGCCGCGGATAAGTACGGTCGTATCACCTCCGGCTACCTGGTGAATCTGGCGATAAACGTCACGCATTGTGCCTGAATTGCCTATAATGTTTTCGGGACGAAATCGGTCTTCAAGTTCGTGACGCAGTCGTAGGTTCTCATTCTCAAGCTCCTGTCGACGAAGGACCGCTTCCTGGCGGGATTTGACATCATTGGCAATCATGCTGGCAACAATACTTAAAACACGCTTATCTTCATCCAGCGGTCTTTCCTGGTCGAAAACTCTGTCTATAGAAATCGTCCCAATGGCTTTTCTTCCGATTGAAATCGGCACACAGATAAAACTGATTTCTTCTTTTGCGGACTTCCATCGCTCGAAACGATTAAGAAACAGCGGTTCCTTTGAAACTTTCGGCACAATCATAGCTTTGCCGGTTTCAATTACCTTGCCGGTTACTCCCTCACCCATCTGATATCGAACCTTGCGACTTTGTTCCAGGGAAATATTGTGTGCTACTTCGATTTTAATTTCAGAGCTATCCGGAGCTAATAATGTCACTGTTCCTCTTTTGAGGCCAAGTTCGCTGTCAAGTGTATCCAGGACCTCTGCAAGAATCTGTTTCTGTTGATTTCCAGATGCAAGAATTTGGCTTATGCGATAAAGAGTTTCAAGTTCGTGTACATGCCGAGTAGGCTTGAGAACTTGATTATCAGCATTAATATGCTTTTTAGCCATAAGGATAATTCCTTTCTTTATTCAACTGAGTAGCTTGCAACATAATTGTATCAAAATAATTTTGGGTTACAAATGTGTAGTCCGTTTTTATTGAATATATTAGGCTGACGAGTTGTTCAAATGGCTTTGCATAAGAATTTTTTCTTCATCCTGTTGGGGAAAAAACGTTTTTTCAATATGAATTAGGGTTCTGAATGTTAATTAACGTACGTGTTTGTCTTTATTCTATTTCCATGCGACATAATTGTCGCAATAGTGAATCATGCAAATTTGAGTATTAAAGATTTAAACACTTTCAATATAAGTACTTAAAGAAATATCTTATCTTTTGGCACACTTATTGCTCAAAACCAGGAATACAGAAAATCTATTTTATCAGTGTTTAGGAAAGGAAATGAAGATGAAATGGCGGAAATTGGTAGTTTTTGGGATTCTTTTATCGTTTGGTATAGCAACAACTGTTTCTGCAGGGAATGTGGCGGAATTTGAATTTTCCACTGGTTACTTTGGTAAGTACATTTGGCGAGGGCAGAATCTCGATGATGATCCCGTGTTTCAGCCTGGCCTAACTGCCAGCTTTAATGGCTTTACGGCTGGGATATGGGGCAACCTTGAAACAACTAGCATAAATCGTAACAGTGGAGAATTTACAGAAATAGATTATTACATTGACTATTCGGCTGATGTCCAAGGCGTTGATATTCTGGGCTATTCCGTAGGTATTATAACTTATGACTTTCCCGTCAATGGCTCAGCCGATGATACAACTGAATTGTATGCGGGAGTAAGCCTGGACGTGCCGGCGAATCCATCAGTTACGTTCTATCGCGATGTGGACGAGGCAAAGAACGGGACGTACATCTCGGTGGGTCTTGGACACAGCTTCGAAAATGTCTTCGATATAGCCGGCGAAACTGCGGTCGGCGTTGATATCGGTGCTACTCTTGGATGGGGCAACACCACCTATAACAAGTTCTACTGGGGCGCTAAGCCGAATGGTAAAAAAATTGGCGGTGAAATGAACGACCTGGTGCTGACAGTGGCCTTTCCCTTTGAACTGGCTGGCCTTAGTTTTACGGCAAGTGCGAACTACGTGACTTTAGTTGGCGATGACATTCGCAAAACTGATACTTATGGTAAAGGCAGAGACGACAATTTTGTTGCGGGCATAGGATTTTCGGTGGGATTTTAGAAGTGGTTTTTCGAATAGGAGATAAAGACATGACAAGCAAAGTAATTCCAGTTTTGTTGTTGATGATGGCTTTGTGTGGGCGTTCGGCCTTGGACTGTTATTGTTCGGTGCTATCCACAAAACAATAGGACTGAGGGTTACTTCGGAAGAAGAACTAAAAGGACTCGATATCGGCGAACATGGTATGGAGGCCTATTCCGGTTTCCAGATCTTTACCACAACATAATGGTATTGTGAACGATTGTTTGGAGATAACAATAATGAAGTTGATAATCGCATATATACAGCCGCATAAGCTGCAAGATGTTAAAAAGTCACTGTATAAAAATGAGGTATATAAAGTCTCTGTAACGAACGCGCTTGGATGCGGAGCACAGAGAGGCTATCACGAAAGCTACCGTGGAGTTGATTTCGAAGTGAATCTGCTTAAGAAAGTCAGACTTGAGATAGCAGTCAACGAGGATTTTGCTGACAGGACAATAAAAGCGGTCATTGAAGGTGCCAGAAGCGGAGAGATTGGCGACGGTAAGATTTTTGTTGTTAGCCTGGGTGAATGTGTACGAATTCGTACCGGTGAAGTAGGCTCCGAAGCTATAGGATAGAATCTCGGGATTATTGAACCAAGCCATTACTTCGTTACGCCCGTTAGGGTTATAGGCAGGCTCTGTCATGTAAGACAGGGCCTGTCTAATACAAATAATAACAATACAAATATGTTGTATATTATTGAGTTGAGACATTATTGTAGCCTTGTCTTATTTCTTAAACATTTTGATGCGTTTTGTAAGCCCTTGTTATAGAAAGGTATATGTAATATTTTTAGATTTCAGAGGACTCTGGCACATAGTTTGCCTAAGAATTGATGATATTGTTTTGTTAACTATTAAGGAATCTTGAAAAAAAACCTTATAGAAATTGGATAAGAGTAATTTGAATTAAGCCCAAATGGAGGCGTAACAGTAATGGCTAAGAGACAAAGTGCATTTATAAGTCTGTTGAAACTCAGTGCCGTTATACTGATTGGTGTGTTCTTTTGCAGTGATGCAAGTGCGAACGATGGAACTGTGAGCATAGAACAGCTAAGGCAAGGCTTGGATACTGTGTGGGTTTTGTTGGGGGCATTCTTAGTATTCTTCATGCAGGCCGGCTTTGGAATGGTCGAAGCCGGTTTTATCAGGGCTAAAAACACATGCAATATACTTACTAAGAACTTTCTCGATTTCTGTATAGCGTCATTAGGTTTTTTTCTGATTGGCTATGGTTTGATGTTCGGCGAAGGCAATGGATTTATAGGTTTAAAGGGGTGGTGTTTATTTGGACTTGAATCGACGGCAAATGGTATTCCCTTATATGCATTCTGGTTGTTCCAGGCAGCTTTTTGTGGTGCTGCAGCGACAATCGTTGCCGGTGGAATGGCCGAGCGAATGAAGTTTGTCGGCTACCTTATATATTCGTTTGTAATATCAGCGCTGATTTACCCAATTATCGGCCACTGGATATGGGGAGGCGGTTGGCTGTCTGCGAATTTGGGTTTTGCCGATTTCGCAGGCTCAACGGTAGTTCACACTGTTGGTGGATTTGCAGCATTGGTTGGGACTATTATCTTGAAACCCCGTGAAGGTAAGTATAATATTGATGGCAAAGCAAATGTCTTAGCAGGCCATAGTATTCCACTTGCATCCTTGGGTGTGTTCATATTGTGGTTCGGATGGTTTGGATTCAACGCAGGTTCAACACTTGGCGTAAGTGATGGTTCTACAATTGGTCTTGTGGCGTTAAACACTAATGTTGCAGCGGCTTTGGGGGGGATTGCTGCAATGATAACAGTATGGAAGCGGTTCGGCAAACCGGACCTCTCAATGGCAATGAACGGGGCCCTGGCGGGACTTGTCGCTATAACAGCACCGTGTGCATACGTCGAACCTTGGGCAGCATTGTTAATTGGTGCCATTGCCGGTTATCTGGTTGTAAGAGGTGTCGAACTGCTCGATAAACTCCAGATTGATGATCCCGTTGGGGCTTTTCCTGTTCACGGGATATGTGGCGTTTGGGGAACACTCAGTGTGGGCATCTTTGGAAAAGCGAGTCTCGGGCTTGTAAACAACGGGATCATCTACGGTGGGAATCCGAAACAGCTCGGAGCGCAAATGGTCGGAAGTATTTGTACAGTAGCGTTTGTAGTGGTTAGTATGGGGATTATTTTTAAGTTGATTGATAAAACTATTGGACTGCGAGTAAGCAGGGAAGAAGAGCTGCGAGGCCTCGATATCGGTGAGCATGGGATGGAAGCTTATGGAGATTTTCAGATATTTTGTACTACATGACATTGTATCAGGAATAGGAATTGTAAAATGAAATTAATAGTTGTATATATTCAGCCTCATAAACTCAAGGACGTCAAGCAGGCCCTTTACAAGGCCCAGATACATAAAATGTCTGTGACAAATGCCCTGGGTTGTGGGGAGCAACCTGGCTATGAAGAGAGTTACAGAGGGATAAAGTTCGGAGTCGATCTGCTTAAGAAAGTCAGACTGGAGATCGCAGTCAATGAGGATTTTGTCCAGAAAACAATCGATGCAATTGTTGAAGGAGCAAAGACGGGTCAGATAGGGGATGGGAAGATTTTCACGCTGGATTTGGAAGAATGTATTCGAATCAGGACCGGCGAAAGGGGTAAATTAGCCATCGGATAATTGTTGTCGGATGGACTGAAACTAAATATAAAGATGAAAAAGTTTTAGCGAGCAGTTAAATTTCGGTTTATGAAAGGAAATACAAATGACACCTAAAGAGTTTTTGGAATTCGCAAAGAAAAAAAATGCGAAAATGGTCGACCTGAAGTTTGTTGACCTTCTGGGTACTTGGCAGCATTGTTCTTACCCGCTCGAGTTATTTGATGAAAGTGTTTTCGAGGAAGGTTTGGGCTTTGACGGTTCGAGTATTCGCGGCTGGCAGGATATCCACATGTCTGATATGCTTGCGATACCTGATCCAGCCACGGCAGTGATTGATCCGTTCTTCAAGGAACCGACCGTTAGTGTGCTCGCAGACATTGTTGATCCTATAACAAAAGAAAACTACACACGTGATCCACGTCACATTGCCCGCAAGGGTGCAGCGTATCTTAAAGAGACGGGTATTGCTGATACGTGTTTTATTGGGCCTGAACCTGAATTCTTTATTTTTGATGAAGTGCGATACGAACAGAATCAACACCGCGGGATGTATCAAATTGATTCTGTGGAAGGAGCATGGAACACCGCTCGATTCGAGGAGCCGAACCTCGGCTATAAGCCGAGCTTTAAGGGTGGATACTTCCCGGTTAGTCCTACCGATACTTACCATGACCTTCGAGGCGAGATGGTCTACGAAATGCAGAAAATTGGCATAAGGATTGAAGCCCATCACCACGAAGTGGCAACTGCGGGTCAGGCCGAGATTGACATGAGGTTTGAAGACTTAGTGAAGATGAGTGACCAGTTCATGTGGTATAAGTATATTATCAAGAACGTGGCAAAGCGTAACGGCAAGACGGTGACGTTCATGCCTAAACCGGTTTTTGATGACAACGGCAGCGGGATGCATTCGCACTTTTCACTATGGAAGGGCGGTAAACCGTTGTTTGCAGGCGATAAGTATGCCGGTTTAAGTGAGCTTGGATTATATTGTGCGGGCGGGTTGCTAAAACATGCACCTGCGATACTGGCCTTTGCGGCGCCGACTACGAATTCTTACCGCCGGCTTGTACCGGGATTTGAAGCGCCGGTGAATTTAGTGATGAGTGCCCGTAATCGTTCGGCTGGTGTTCGGATTCCTATGTATTCCACTAGTCCAAAGGCCAAGCGTATTGAGTTCCGTTGTCCCGATCCGACGGCCAATGGATATCTTGCATGGACAGCGATGTTGATGGCGGCGATTGACGGCGTCAAGAATAAAATTGATCCGGGTGAACCGCTGGATTTGGACATTTATGAACTCAGCGCAGAAGAGCTTGCCAAATACAAGCATACGCCGGGCTCACTGGAAGAAGCGATTGAAGCACTTGAGGCCGACCATGAGTTTCTGACCGAAGGCGATGTGTTTACGGAGGATTTGGTTCAGACATGGATTAATTGGAAGCGAAGAGAAGAAATCAAGCCTCTGCACCTGCGTCCGCATCCACATGAGTTCCATCTGTACTATGACTCTTAGTAAAGAACGGAGAGAATATAGAGACGACTGCTTGATACTCTCTTAAAAAAGCTCTGGATAATAGCTATGGCTTGCTTACCACTGACCATGAACTAAGGCAGGTTAAGCAAGCCTTTTTCTGCAATAATTTTTTACATTTATCATTTGTTGCGGTTGAATGTCAATTTTATGTGTCTCTATACTGGATAAGGTATAGTTAGCTTGTCAATTATTAGTATTAGTGTTTATTTTATGAGATAAGCTTATAATTGATATAAGAGGAATCCAGCTGTCACCTATAGAAAATTAACGTATACTATATTCGGGCTTTAATAGATTCTGTACTAAGTAGGTATGTCTCTTGTCAAGAGAAAATACAAATTGTTAAACGATATGATTGAACAAATATATTAATGGGAATAACACCGAAAAATCAAGGTTTATATGAAACTCGGCGTGAACATGACGCCTGCGGTATTGGTGCAGTTGTGAATATCTCAGGCAAGCGGCAGCATTCGATTATAGAATACGGCAAGCAGATTCTTATCAATCTACACCATCGAGGAGCAGCTGGGGCAGATGAAACGACGGGAGATGGTGCGGGTATTCTCTTCCAGATCCCACACGATTTTTTTCATAACGAATTAGTTGAGAGGGGATTGTCGCTGCCTGAGCCTATGAAATATGGTGTTGGTATAGTATTCGGCTCGAAAGAGACAAAAATCAGGCAGCGATGCGATGAGATACTTGAGGCTGCTGTAGGTTATTATGGCATGAAAGTAATTGGGTGGCGAGATGTGCCAACTTCAAGTAATTGCCTTGGTAGAATAGCTTTGGAAGCGGAGCCTTCCATCAGGCAGATTTTTGTGGATGGCTCTGGTTTTATGGATGAGGATTTGGAACGGCGGTTGTTTCTTGTACGCAGGCGGGCCGAGAAATTGGTCAGAGAGAAATTTGGTGAGCAGGGACAGGATTTCTACATAACCTCTCTTTCTTGCAGGACAATTTGCTACAAGGGTATGTTCATGGCCTGGCAGTTGTTTGAGTATTACCCTGACCTTGCGGACGAGCGAATTGTCTCTGCGCTTGCGATTGTACACCAGCGTTATAGCACGAACACATTTCCGAATTGGCAGCTCGCCCAGCCTTTTCGCTGTATTGCCCATAATGGTGAGATAAATACACTTAGCGGCAATCGTAACTGGATGCGGTCTCGTGAGTCGGTGATTTCCAGTGAGATTTTCGGGGATGACCTTGGTGACCTGTTGCCGGTTCTCATGCCGGAAATGAGTGACTCTGCATGCTTCGATAGCTTGCTTGAACTTTTAGTTCGCTCAGGCCGAAGTATGCCTCATTCTATGATGATGATGATTCCAGAAGCTTTTGGACCGAGGTATCATATCAGCACAGATAAACGTGCTTTTTACGAGTACCATTCATCGATAATGGAACCATGGGACGGGCCTGCGGCGATGGTGTTCACTGATGGACGCATTATAGGTGGAACACTTGACCGTAATGGTTTAAGGCCCAGCCGGTATTTAGTCACGACCGATGGTCTTGCGATAATAGCCAGTGAAGCCGGTGTAGTTGAATTTGCACCTGAGAAGATCCGCAAAAAAGGACGTCTCAGACCGGGTCATATGTTTTTGGTTGATACAGGTCAGGGACGGGAAGTCTCGGACAACGAGATTAAAGGCAAGATTGCAAGGCAGAAGCCCTATCGCAGGTGGCTTGATGAAAACAGAATCGAGCTTCGTGGTTTATTTGATACACCCAAGCTTGTTAAAAGCGATCCAGAAACTATAGCTCGAAGAATGCGGGCGTTTGGATATACACATGAAGAGCTAAAGATGATTTTAATACCTATGGCTGTTCATGGCCAGGAGCCTGTAGGTTCGATGGGCAATGACACACCCCTTGCTGTTTTGTCTGAGAAGCCCAAGTTGTTATTCAATTATTTCAAGCAGCTTTTCGCCCAGGTAACTAATCCAGCGATTGACCCGTTGCGTGAAGGTTTGGTAATGAGTCTGATGGTCTTTACAGGCAAGAAGCGAAATATTTTAGCCGAAACGCCGGAACACTGCAGGCAGTTAAAATTACCGCATCCGATTCTAACCAATGAGGATATTGAGCGATTGCGTTCTGTTAGCCGGGACGACTTTAAGGTTGCTACAGTTTCTGCTATTTTTGAAGCGGATACTTCCAGTGTAGCCGATAGCCTTCGCAATGGGCTTGTATCATTAATCGACAGTACCGAAAAGGCAATCAAAGAGGGGGCTTCATTAGTAATTATCAGCGACCGGGAAATGAGCGAGACCAGAGTGCCGATTCCATCTCTGTTGGCTACGGCAGCAGTTCATCACGGTTTACTCAATCGTGGAATTCGAGGCCGGGCAGGATTAATCATCGAAAGTGGTGAGCCGAGAGAGGTTATGCATTTTTGCCTTTTATGCGGCTATGGTGCTAATGCAATAAATCCTTATATGGCTTTCGAAACACTTGATGAATTGCATCGACAGGGTGAGTTGCCGGCAAAACTCGAGTCCATCCAGATTGCGGATAACTATATTGCCGCAATTAAGAAGGGCATCCTGAAAACGATGAGCAAGATGGGTATTTCGACACTGCGAAGTTATGCCGGTGCTCAGTTGTTTGAGGCAATTGGGCTCAATAGTTCTGTTGTTGATGAATATTTTACAGGTACGAGCTCGCGTATTAGCGGAGTAGGCTTGAAGGAAATAGCTCAGGAAGCACTTGCCCGGCATCGGTCGGCGTTTGAGCAGCGCCCTTCCGGGGCGCTAGAGTTAGATTTTGGTGGTGAATATCATTATAGATACACAGGTGAACGGCATCTCTGGAATCCGACTACGGTTTCAAGATTGCAACATGCGGTTAAATTTGACGATGCAAGCGCGTATGCTGATTATGCTAGAGCGGTGAACGAGCAATCGCGGCAATTGTGCACTTTACGAGGCTTGTTCGAATTTGTTCTCGGTAAGGCGGTTCCTATTGACGAAGTGGAACCTGCGGAGCAGATTGTAAAAAGATTTTGCACCGGTGCTATGAGTCACGGTTCTATCAGTAGAGAGGCACATGAGTGTATGGCGATTGCAATGAATCGCCTGGGTGCAATGAGTAACACCGGTGAAGGTGGTGAGGACCCATCGCGATATACTCCTGAGCCTAATGGTGACTCCAAGAACTGTGCTATTAAACAGGTTGCCAGTGCCCGATTCGGCGTTACTGCAGACTATCTTGCTCACGCAAAGGAATTGCAGATTAAAATAGCCCAGGGTGCAAAGCCGGGCGAAGGTGGCCAGTTGCCGGGACACAAGGTGACCGGAGAAATTGCCAAAATGCGGTATTCTACTCCCGGGGTAACGCTGATATCGCCGCCCCCTCATCATGATATATATTCAATTGAGGATTTGGCTCAGCTTATTTACGACCTAAAAAGCAGCAATCCGGGCGTTAAAGTATCCGTCAAGCTTGTTGCCGAAGTTGGTGTCGGGACGATTGCCGCCGGTGTTGCCAAAGGTAATGCCGACGAGGTACTTATCAGCGGCCATGACGGTGGAACCGGTGCAAGTCCACTTTCTTCTATTAAGCACGCTGGCTGTCCCTGGGAGCTTGGCTTGGCTGAGACCCAGCAGGTCCTTGTAATGAACGGCCTGCGAGATCGAATAAGGGTGCAGGCAGATGGTCAGTTAAAAACCGGAAGGGATGTTGTTGTTGCAGCATTGCTTGGAGCTGAGCAGTTTGGCTTCGGAACAGCTGCCCTGGTGACATTGGGCTGTACATTATTGCGGAAATGCCATGAAGGTGCCTGCGCGTTTGGAATCGCCACACAGGACCCGGAACTTCGGGCACGATTTGCAGGTAAGCCGGAATATCTTGAGCGATTTATGTGCTTTGTGGCTGAGGAAGTGCGCCGGATTATGGCGCAACTCGGTTTTAGAAAATTTACAGATATGATAGGCAGAGTTGAACACCTTGGTGTTCATAAGGCGATTGAACATTGGAAAGCGAGCGGCCTGGATTTTTCTGCGGTTTTCCATCAAATGGAAACTTCTGATGGCAGGTCGATATGTCTGAGTTCTCAACAGCCGGTGAAAATTGATGACCATATTGATTGGCAGATTCTGGAGAAGGTAAAGCCGGCTATTGAAAAGAAAAAAAATGTCACGATTGAAATGCCGATTCGTAATACGAATCGAACGGTAGGGGCGATTCTGAGTAATCATATAGTGAAAAAATATGGCGCTCAAGGACTACCGGATGACACTATTGAGATCGCTTTCCAAGGTTCAGCAGGGCAGAGCTTTGGTGCTTTTCTTGTGCCTGGTATAACTCTAAAACTTATCGGTGAAAGCAATGACTATCTGGGCAAAGGTCTTTCAGGGGGTCGAATTATTGTCAAGACGCCTGAGAAATCAAGCTTCATGGCACATGAGAATATTATTGTTGGTAACACGCTGCTTTACGGTGCCACTTCCGGTGAAGTGTTCATTAACGGTGTGGCGGGTGAACGTTTTGCGGTTCGCAACAGCGGCGCGGTAGCTGTCGTTGAAGGTGTTGGCGACCATTGCTGTGAGTATATGACAGGCGGAATGGTTGTGGTGCTCGGCCAGACAGGATGTAATTTTGCCGCGGGCATGAGTGGGGGCATTGCCTATGTTCTTGATGAGATGCAGCTATTCGACACCCTTTGCAATCTTGACATGGTGGAGTTGGAAAGTGTCTGGAAAGAAGATGATAAGAAATTATTAAAAGATTTGATTGTGCGTCATTTGGAGTTGACCGGCAGCATGCAGGCGGAACGTATTTTGGAAGCATGGCCGGATATGGTGGGCAAATTTGTAAAAGTTGTGCCGATAGATTACCGCAAGGCTTTGGAAAAGATGCGTGCGGCCGAACAGCGTGACACAGAGACAACACCTGCAACTGAGGAGGTGTTTTATGGCTGAGCCGAAAGCATTCTTAAAGCATAAACGCCGGTCTGTCGGGCATCGGCCGATTGAAGAACGGATTCATGACTTCAGAGAACTAGAATTGCCGTTGACTCCGGACCAAATCCATCAACAGGCAAAAAGATGTATGGATTGCGGCATACCTTTTTGCCATGGTGTGGGTTGTCCGCTGAAAAATTGCATTCCTGACTTCAATGAGCTGGTGTATAAAGACCGTTGGGAGCAGGCTTGCCAAATTCTTCATTGGACAAATAATTTTCCTGAGATTACCGGCCGTCTATGTCCGGCTCCCTGTGAAACAGCGTGCACCCTTGGAATCAGTGATGAGCCTGTCCTTATTCGACATATCGAATATCAGATTGTTGAAAAAGGTTTTGAGCAAGGTTGGATTAAGCCGATGCCGCCGGAGCAAAAAACAGGCAAACGTGTTGCTGTTGTAGGTTCCGGTCCTGCCGGACTGGCTGCTGCGCAGCAATTGGCACGGGCGGGACATGATGTGGTTGTTTTTGAAAAGGATGAGAAGGTCGGTGGATTGTTGCGTTACGGTGTTCCTGATTTCAAGATGGAAAAACGCGTTATCGACCGAAGATTGGAACAGCTTAGAGCCGAAGGGGTACAGTTTCAGACAGGAGTGAATGTCGGTGAGGATCTTTCCGCTCGTTATCTGAGTAAAATGTTTGATTGTATCTGTCTGGCGATGGGGGCGGGTCAGCCTCGTGACCTAAATATACCTGGAAGAGGATACGAGAATATTCTATTCGCGATGGAATACTTAACCACCCAGAATAAAATCAATGCTTCTGAGTCTTTTGATGAGCGGGAATTTATCTCGGCTAAAGATAAAATCGTCATTGTTATCGGTGGCGGAGATACAGGCAGCGATTGTGTGGGCACCGCATGTAGGCAGGGAGCAAAAAAAATATATCAATTGGAAATTTTGCCGAAACCGCCTGATACTCGACCTGTAGATACGCCCTGGCCAATGTGGCCGCGGATTATGCGATCTACCTCATCTCATGAAGAGGGCTGTGAAAGGCGGTGGTCTGTGAGCACGAAAGAATTTACCGGCGGGGCGGGAATAACCGCTGATAAATTGCATGGTTGTGAAATCGAATGGATTAAAAAGAAGGGCGACTGGAAAATTAAAGAGATTCCAGGTACAGATTTCTTTCTCGATGTGGACCTTGTGATTCTGGCAACGGGATTTGTTCATGTTGTCCATGAAGGCCTGGTCAGGGACATGGAATTGAAACTTGATAACCGGGGTAATGTATCGGTTAGTAATTACCAGACAAGTAATTTGCAGGTTTTTGCAGCCGGTGATACGGTTTGTGGTTCTTCACTTATTGTTCATGCAATTAATGGTGGAAGGGAAGCAGCGGCTGCTATAAACCAATGGCTGCGTGAGAATAGTTAATTGCCGAAGCAGTAGTATTTATTGTGTGGTTAAAAAGGATATTGAGATAAGGTATCCGAACTTCTATATAGCAGTAGCGGCGATAAGCAATCCGACGATAACGGTTACCCAACCTGCAAATTCAATTATCCATCGTGTCATTTTCTTCTCTTTTCTATTTTGTATTCCATTATGTATTTTCGGTCTAAGGAAGTATTTTTCTTTAGTTTTACGGAGAGATATACTCCGGGATATGAAGCGTTTTTTGCTTGAAGAATAGGCTTTGTTCAAAAAGTGGTAGTGGATTTTTTGAAATTGGATTTTCAACAGATTTTTTCGAAATATTTTTTTAACGAGCCCCAATCTTTTCAGGCCAAAAATGAAGATAAGTGCACAAGAGAAGAACATATAGTTTTTCGGAAAATTTTTGATGTGTTGTTCATATTTTGTTCTGAGAAGCAGATTATGTGCTGCACTACACAACTAACTTCTTCAATGTCATACTCTCTCATCTACTAATTTCTTAATTTTTTTAAGATTCATTCTTATATTCTTATTGTGTATTCCTCGGCTGTGAACTCTGGGTGTTTGAGCTGTGAATGTGACTTTGGAGATTTTTGATATAATTTATTTCGGCCATATTTTTGTTTTTTTATCAGGGTGAATGCACAAAATGAAGTTTTCTTTGCTCAAAATGAAGTTTTCTTTGCGGAAAAAGAACTACTGTTTAGGGCCGATATTACATATAAAATGCTTAATATTCTTAATTTTTGTGGTATAATAACTGTATAATGCTGTGTTTTTGATAGGCATTATTCCTGTGGGCTGGTTCATTACGGGCTTTTGAATTAGGAAGGTGGTGTTCAATTCCGAAGAGTGGTGCAGGACAGGCTCAATTTTCTCCTGTAGGTGTAACTATCTTTAGGTCGTTTTTAAGACAACAATGCTTTGTAGTGTAGTCAAAGCATAGTCCATTCAATAATCCGGTCATTTAAAGGAGGTATATTATGTGTAGAAGATTGATTTGTTTTTTGTATGTTATTTTGTTTTTGATTACGGCTACAGGCATTCCAGCTGGTGCAGCGGTTCCTATTGAGGTTGAGAACTACAGCTTTGAGATACCCGATGATAACCAAAAACACGACATAGATGTAGGTACACCTGGCATAGTAACAGGCTGGGCCAGAGTAGACCCGACCACCTCGGCAGGCCGTGAACTTGGCTGGACACCCACAACAGGAACTTATACTGGTTTTATGGGCAAAGATGCTGTGATTTTCAACCTAACTGATTTTCTCATGATGGAAGGAGATCAGTTTCAGATGATATATGATGCAAGGTCCACCTGGCAAGGTAGCAATCTGCTGGCGCAATTGTATTATGACGATGAAGGGGAGCGGATAGTATTCGCCTCAACAACTATAGATTTGTCAGAACAGGACGCATATGGGACTTTTACTGTCGACAGTAACGCGGTTGGTCCCGCTATGGATGATCATAAGATCGGTATCCAGTTCAAACATGAATATGTTGAAGGCTTGTGGCCCAATGATAATATATGGGCTGGCGTTGACTATATTGAGCTGTTTCTTACAAGTCCTCTTATTAGAGCTCAGAATCCCTATCCGGAACATGAGAGCTCGTATGGGGATACAAGTGTTAATCTTACATGGATTCCGGGCCCGAATGCACCCACCGTGGACAGCTATCAAATATATTTTAGTAATAATTGGGCGGACGTGAACGAAGGCGCCTCTGCAGCAGATAAGGGCACAAGCAATGTGGAGAGTTATTCAGTCAGTGAGCTTATCCAGGGCGACACGTATTACTGGCGTATCGATACGGTTATTGGAGCAGATGTCTATCGAGGTAATATCTGGAACTTCGTTGTAGTACCTGTAGCTGCATATAAACCGGATCCTGCTACGGATAAAGAATATGTTTCTGTAGAACCGGTACTGAGCTGGGAGGCGGGTACCGGTGCAGTCCAGGGACATGTCGTATTCTTAGGTGATAATTTCGATGATGTAAGCAATGCTCCGATAGGGGTTTCCGGTCCGGCGCCATTTCAAACGTACCTTGAGGATCCTGCCGACTCGAACTGGGCACCTGCGGAAGTAGGCCTTGGCCTGCTTGAGACTTCCACGACTTACTACTGGCGGATTGATGAAGTTGAGTTTGCGCCGCTACAGATGATACATAAGGGCGAGGTCTGGAGTTTTACGACCGTACCGATTAAAGGGCTCGGCTCGATTACACGTCAGTTGTATGAGGGGACATCAGGAAATACTATCGATGATCTGTTAAATGATCCGAATTATCCGGATAATCCGAGTTCCACGGGATATCTGACCTCTTTTGAGGCTCCTCACATGGCAATTAGTGAATATGGTTCCCGTGTATATGGCTGGCTCTATGTGCGGAATGCGGGTGAATATACGTTCTGGATTGCCAGTGGCGAAAACAGCCAACTGTGGTTTGGTGACCATCCTTCTACCGCTTCAATAATTGCCTTCGTGGATGGCGAAGAAGGAAGAGAAGGCTGGACACAGCCACGTGAATGGGACAAATATCCGGAGGTTCAGCAATCCGATCCTATATACCTACAAGGCGATGGCAGCTTGTATTACATTGTGGTGTTGCATAAGAAAGATTGGGGCTATGATAATCTATCAGTAGCATGGAGTGGGCCTGACAGCAATGGTACCAGAGAGATTATTCCTGGGACAAGTTTGATACCTTTTGATCAGGTTACACTGGTTAAGGCCTCCGGCCCGAACCCGCATAGTGACGCGACAGATGTATATAGGGATGTTACCCTTAGCTGGACCTCGGGAGAATATGCGGCAAAGCACGAAGTGTACCTTGGTACCGATGAAGAAGCCGTAACGAATGCCACTACAGCTTCACCTGAATATAAAGTTACTAACGACCGTGGTTCTGAAAGCTTTAGTCCCGGGCTATTGGAGTTGAATACAACCTATTACTGGAGAGTCGATGAGGTAAATGAAGCGAATCCAGAGGGGCCATGGTTGGGTAAAGTTTGGAGCTTTACAGTTGGTAATTTCCTTGTTGTTGATGATTTCGAGGCATACAACGATATTAGTCCCGGAGAAGAAGGCAGCAACAGAATATATTTAACCTGGACCGATGGATTTGATAATCCTTCGGCAAACGGCTCGACAATTGGTTATCCGAATCCCAATTTTACAGATGGTGAACACTTTGTTGAGACTGATATTGTTCACGGCGGAGACCAGTCAACGCCGATATTTTATGATAATACGACGGCAAGCATGTCGGAGGTTACAGTAAATCCCGAGAATTTGGCTATCGGCCGGGATTGGGCCTCTGAGGGACCTGAGAGATTGTCGCTGTGGGTTTATGGCGATCCGAATAATGCCGGTACGGAGCAAATGTATGTTGAGGTTAATGGCGCCAGAGTGAACTACGATGGCGATCTGACTCTGGCAGAATGGCAGGAGTTTTCTATCGACCTGGCTTCTTTGGGTATCGATTTGAGTAATGTCACGACGCTTGCCATTGGTTTTGAAAGAACAGGCGCAACCGGTGGTGTGGGTGTAGTATTTATTGACGATATTCGGTTGTATCTGCCTTAAAGCGATAAAGGGCCATGCGGCTGCGCTGATATCATTAGTTTATTTCAGGCCTGTATCGATTTGTTCGATATGGGCCTTTTTTACTTATTTCCGGATTTTAAATGAGGCTTGTGTAAAAACACATTAGCTAATATACTTTCTATAACAATCTGAAAATTGTTAATTATTTAAATAAGGAATAATAATGTCTAAAATCGGGAGAATGAATCTTTCGTTGTTTTTATCGACAATTGTTTTAACTTTGATTTTTTCGGTCTCGGTACGAGTAAGCGAAGCTAATGAACCTGGAGCAGAAACAACTCGTGTGCCGGAGATCGCCCGCATCCTGCGCGACCTGGAGTATGTTCCTGATGGTCATGAACGGCAGAAGCTCGATTTGTACCTTCCACTCCGAAACGAAGGCTCGGATGTTCTGCCGTTGGTTGTCTGGGTGCATGGCGGTGCCTGGATGGCCGGCAGTAAGGAAAACTGTCCTCTCGTTCGTTTCCTGAAACATGGTTTTGTTGTAGCCAGTATTAATTATCGGCTGAGCCAGCATGCTATCTTCCCTGCACAGCTTGAGGACTGCAAAGCCGCCATCCGCTTCCTGCGTGCCAACGCAGATCAGTATAATATTGATCCGAATCGCATTGGTGTCATGGGTGACTCTGCCGGCGGTCATTTGGTTGCTCTACTTGGCACAACCAGCGATGTGAACGACTTCGACAAAGGGACGAACTTGCATGTTTCCAGCAAGGTACAGGCGGTGTGCGATTACTTCGGCCCGACAGACTTTACGAAGATGAGTGACTTCGAAAGCGAAATTGACCATGATGCCCCGGATTCACCAGAGTCAAAACTTCTTGGAGGACCGGTTCAGGAGAACCATGAGGCCTGCAAAAAAGCCAATCCCATTACATACATCAGCAAGAATGACCCGCCGTTTCTCATTTGTCACGGGGATAAAGATATGACGGTACCTCATAATCAGAGTGTCCTTCTCAACGAAGCTTTGAAAAAGGCCGGCGTAGATGTTAAATTTCATACGGTCAAAGGCGGCGGACATGGTTTCAAAGACCCCAAAATTGATCAGATGGTACTGATGTTCTTCGAGAAACACCTCAAGGAAACAGAAAAAAACCGTCGAAATTAACAGGTTTTTTGTAATCCTAAAGCATATTTGTTCTAAAAAGTCACCCCGTGGTGCCGTTGAATTTAATTATTAGCCTTAGAATTGCAAACGGAACTTGCATAATAGCGTTTGAGTGTATAAGATTGTCAAATGAGTGTCTGATATGAAAAACAAAATGTGGAGTGGACAATGGCGCATAAATTCATAAGTAAGATTGAGCCTGGTGAGCCAATCAACGATATTTATATGATTAGAGACCCGATTCTCAGGAGCACAACACGGGGTGATTTATATATAGCAATGTATCTCTCGGACCGCAGCGGCCAATTAAACGGTCGGATGTGGCAGGCGACAGAAACGATTTACAAGGCTCTGCCTAAGCCGGGATTTGTTCATATCCAGGGAAGAAGCGAGCTTTACCAGAATAATCTGCAGATTATTATAAATAACATCAGCGTTGTAGATGTAAGCAAAGTTTGCATTGATGATTTTCTTGCAAAAACTAAAAAAGACATAGGGCAGATGTTTGAGCAGCTAAAAGAAATGGTGAGCCGAATACAGAATCCACAGCTTCAGGTGATTGTAAAGGCATTCCTTGCGGATGAAGAGCTGATGGAAAAATTCCGTAATGCCCCGGGCGGGATGAAACTGCACCACGATTATATCGGGGGTCTGCTGGAGCACGTCCACAATATGCTAAGGGTGGCTGTTGCAATTTTACCGTTGTATCCGAACGTTCAAGAGGACCTGGTTTTGGCGGGTATATTTCTTCATGATATCGGTAAGACTGAAGAACTCTCATACGATATGGCCTTTTCTTATACCGACTCAGGCCAGCTTATCGGCCATATTGTCAAAAGTATTCTTATGGTAAATCAGAAGGTTGATGCTTTAAGGGCCAAGGGGACACAAATTGAGCAGGAGATTGTGGATTCACTTGGACATATTATCCTCTCACATCACGGTGCATACGAATTCGGTTCGCCGAAGCTGCCAGCCATGCCCGAAGCCTTTATGGTCTATTATATTGATGACCTGGATGCCAAGCTCAACCTTGTTGAATTAGCGATTGATGAAGAACAGAGCGATTCTAACTGGACCGCCTGGAAAAATGCACTTCAGACTCGGCTCTACAGAAAACGTATATTATAAAATTTAGTCTTTAGACCATCCGGGGTTTGGGATATGTTGTTTAGATGTTCTGGAGAGAATCTCGTTCCATGACAATGCCTGAGAATCGCCATATTTTCTCGAACTTCTCATATGGCATTAGCTGAGTGCCGGTAACAGGATCGGCAACGGCAATCGCATGGTCGAGAACTTCAAGTACTACAAGACAGTGGTCGATAAGAAAGGCATCTCTTACGATCGCTAAGGTCACGCCTGCTTTTCTAAGCTGCTCGATGGAGTCGAATTGGCGGTATTTACATTTGAGCCCTTCGGCGCCGTAGCGATTTTGTAAAGCCGTGCAAAGCAGTGTCGGCAGAGTACCGGCTATCGGACTTGTGTGGGAGAGGATGGCTATTTCACCCTCATCGGCGGGTAAACCCAATCTTCCAAGAGCCGTTACTGCTGCTGCCGGGCCGCAGGTATATTTTGTGGTTTGACGGCAAATACCGTTTTTGTCAAATCTTGTTGTCAAATTTGAGAGTCGATCTTTTATTAAAGCCGGGACAAGGAAAGGAAGAATCGAAGACCAAGTGATAAGCCCGACCATCAAGACGTAGACAACAAACTTTTCCCACTTGCGGGGTAAACGTGACAGCGGAACGGTTAAACCCATAGAAATTGCCAGAGATAAAATGATAAATCTTGTTCGACCGGCTGCTATCAGGGAGAAGGGCTGGACGAAATATAGCTCATTTTTTAATCGGGCCATGAGCAGTATGGCAATTAGTATGAAGGAAAAAAAATAGCCAAAAATCCAATAGGGTTTTCGAAGACCTGAAAAAGCTCTACCAAGCATAATGCCCAGCACAGTTATCAGGATAACACCTGCAGTTTCGAGCCAAGGATTCACTTTCTACCCTCTTTCGGTCTACCCCTGTCCCTCAAAGCCATATTATCAAATTGGAACTGTCAAGTCAAGCAAATTATGACAGGAGCATAAGACGAATCGTTAACAAAGTCGCAATTTGTTAGGGTAGGTACTACAGGTTAATTGGCTCAGAGACATGATAGTCACGAAATCTCTTCTGGTTCTACTGCTGTATGGTAATATTGCTGTCAATCAGTATTTACAACAATTTTAATTGAAGAAAATATCTATTTGGCATGCTTAGCCCGATAAAAAACGGCATAACAGATTTTTTCTCGTTTTTAAACCTGTGTGGTTCAGCCGGGTTACATATATGTCGATAAAATATAGAACTATGAATTTCTCTGGTAGATTAGGCAAGATGATGACGTAATGTAAGTATTGCTGATGTTGTAATCCGCATTTAATTGCGATATAATGACATATAATTGAAGAGGGCATATCCAATAGCATTGCCAAAAAGGAGAATTATAATGATGTTTGCACGGATAACAAAGGTGGGAATTTTATCACTTATAGCATTTGGCCTAACGGGCTGTTTTTCTTCCAATCCTGAAAACATACAAGTATTTTCGATGCCGTATATGGTAGATACAACCACCGAAACTTATATTTTACAACCCCCGGACGAGGTGATTGTGTATTGTACAAAAGTGCCGGAAATTCACGGGCAGCAGCAGCAAATTCGCCCGGACGGTAAAATAAGCTTTGAAGGAGTGGGCGAAATAGAAGCGGCGGGTAAGTCTCCCAAGCAGCTTGTTGCTGACCTGCGGGTGAAAATTTTAGACCGTTATAAAGCAGACCTTGTTGGTGAGAAAGCTATTGATCTTCGAATATTAGGATTTCAAAGTAAAGTTTATTATGTACTTGGGCAGGTCTATGAACCCGGCCCGCGGCTTTACACGGGACGTGATACAGTGTTAACCGCTTTAGCTGTTGCACGGCCCAATCCAATGGCCTGGAAGGAGCGTGTTCAGGTTATAAGACCATCGTACGATGAAAATGTGGAGCCTAAGGTGTTTGAATTAAACTTTGACCGTATGATGGCGCATGGTGATACAACCATGAATGTGTTGTTACAAGAAGGTGATATAATTTACGTGCCACCTACTGTTTTGGGATGGATGGCTTTGAGGATAGAAGAGGTAATAAGGCCGATTGCGCGTGCTTTTAGTGGAATCTATACAGTCAGGCGAGGTCTTGATGATCGCCCTTATTATTGATAGATATTGTCCAGATATCGGATTGTATAATGCCGGAGGATATGGTGATTAATATCAGGTGGTGCCATAAAGATGGCTGAACGTAGTAAGCTTGCATCAATTCATTTGGCCGGCACAGCGTGGTTCATTCTATGTGTTGGTTATGTTGGAGTATTGGCACTGAGGCAGGCCGGTGTCAAGTGGTGGATTTTGTTTTCCCTCTCAGGGCACGGCGTATTAATAGCTTTAATATTGATTAGTTTGTACCTGTTTGCAATTTTTAGAGGAATTAGCAGCGTCCAGAAAGTCAAAGTAGAGCATCCACTGACCAACACAAAACAATATGCATTTTTCTATGTTACAACTCCATTTTTGGGTACCATTGCAGGCTGTCTTGGTATGATAGGCGTGGAGACATTCAGCCGTTTTTTATTGGGTATCACCTTAGGTACTTTAGGTACAACTTTTCTGGTCTGGATTATTATCGATCCTGCTGTGGGTTTGCTGGAAATGCTGTTGCCGGCGAGCCGGGAACATCGTGCCGATCGACTGGCTAAGGTCAGATCTGAAAAAGAAAGTAGACAGAGAGAAAATCAGCGTTTGTTAAGCGAGATCTCGGCAATGGAAGAGTCGAACCGGAACCGCTGGCAGCAACAGTTGAAATCGCAAGCTGAACAGCTTGCTGAATTATTGGCTGCTGATGGAGTTGATTTCAAACAGGCGGAACGCCAAGCGGTTGGGATTGGAGCCGGCGCATGGCATATCGGGGGACTAAGTTGCATGCGAGAGCTTCGTGATATGGCCATGAAAATATATAAAGAGAGGTACGATAAAACAGATGTTGTCGATTACATTTCTTTCTGGTGGGATGGCGTAGGAAGTTGGCGAGGTCCCTCCATTGGTTAGATATTATTAACTTCTCCGCCGGGCGAGGACAGTAGTTAAGCCTCACGATTCGTGTTATTCAATTTATAAGAGCACACTCATACGTGTAAAAAGTGTGTCCTCGTATTCAATCAATATCTTTTATAGTGCACCTCTTCTGCGCAACCAGCCAACGAGTCCGGCACCAATTCCACCAAGCAAAATGGCGCCCGGTGCAGGGATGTGTACAGCAGTAAGGGTGATATCTCCACTTGAGTTCCATGAGCCTGGGATTCCCGGCTCATTGATTTGATATCCTACAAGGTCCGTTAACTTACCTAATCCACCCCAAATCTCAACTGTGTTTGGTAGGCCTTCACCTGTCCCATCAAATGTCCTGTAAGTCGTGGGTGGTGTTATACGCAGAAAAGCAGAAAAGTATCCATTACCGTCAATACTTGGATTCTCAAGGTCTCCGCCTAATACAGTTTGTATATTTTCTGTACTGTCGGTATAATAAAGCGCCCATTCGAGATATTCACCCGTTGTCCCACTGTAGTAGAATGAGGCGGGGATGTTGCCTGTTGAGTCAATCTCCAGGTGATAGTATATATAGTCTGCGAAGTTATAGTTGTCCCAATCGTATGGGCCGGAGCCAGGATTATAGTGGTTAAATTCCCATTCAGGATTTGCTGGTGGACCTTCATTCTCTCCTAATAGAGATATCTGGAATCCTGTGTTCACATTCCAGGCAGATGTAGTTACAAAGTTTCCACCTGTTGTAGTAAGACTTCCGGGATCAAGTATAATGTTACTTGAAGACCTGTCTAAGTCAGCTTGAGCAGTACTAATTACTGCTAACAGGACTACGATAGAAATGCTGATTAATTGTTTCATTTGTATCCTCATCCAGCTACTCCTTTTCTGTCTATTTTTCAAAACACTTTTTATGCTTCATCCAGACCTTATCACTCGGATTAACGAGTTTATGTGTCATTGCTTGATGTTGTATTTGTTATTTTTACTCCTAATTAAGGATTATATGGGTATTTTTGATTAGCTCTTATTAATTTACGTTTTTTCTCTGGAATTTCTTACCGGATTTACCCAACAAAATTAGGATAGACATTTCTCCCTCAGGCTATTTTCTTTTCTTAGGAATTTTATTTAGACAGAAAACACCCGCAGCAAAGATGCTTCTCTTACATCTTGCTTTAAATTGATAATACTCCCGTCATTAGGATTTATAATGACTGGATTTATTATTTTCGTAACAAATTTTAATTACAGTGCCCGTCTTCTGCGAAGCCAGCCAACAAGACCCACACCAAGACCACCGAGCAGTATAGCACCCGGAGCCGGAACGTAATCGACAGTGAGTTTGGAGCTTCTTAAGGTCACCAACCAATACTCCGTACCCAATGAATCGATATCCATCCACATATTCAGTGTACCGTCCGCCAGTGCTGCTAACGCCTCCGTTCCGAGAGTGAAAACGGTTGTGTGCCATGTCTTGGTATAACCTATGTCCAGGTTGCCCAAGTTGACTGCATCGGCTGTGATGACATCGATCTCGTCGAGCTGTCCTTCAAAGCCGCTGGCATCCACGTCCCATGCTTCAATCTCCAGTGTCGCACCGAGTATAGTTACTGAGGGCAAACTGAAGGAGACCGTGTGTGTCCATCCCCAGTTTTCATCGTGCTTACGATAGTATGGGGACATACTATATCCTGATTGCCCCGGCTGGGGTGAAGCATCGGGTGGCAGGAACCAGTCACCATGGTTTGAGGAATCCTGGATGTCGATGGTCTGTAGTGCTTGAGCACTGCTGCCTAACACCAGGATCACACAGGCTAAGACAAAAATTGTTGCAAACTTTCTCATAATCCTTTCCTTTCTTTTTGTTTTGTGTTTCTACTTATGATTTTTTGGCTATAAATCCGTCATTCCTTCCTTTTACAAAGATCCATCTTTGCCACTTTTTTAATAAGCTTATTTTTTCACTTCTTTCAGAGCGTTTGTCGTTTTCGCATCCATCCGACGATAGCTACGCCTAAGCCGCCCAGTAAAATAGCGCCTGGAGCGGGAATAGTTACCAATGTCAATTCAGGATCAGCGAGTATTCCATTATCTATGTATGTTTGAAGACCTACTGATCCTGATGCATAGAAAGTGCTTGTGGGGCCTGTAAGCATCAAAGTAATGTAGTCATCCGAGAGGTCACTTGTCCAGTCGTGTGTGATATCAATGGTTATCCAGGTATAAGCCTGATCGTTAAATGTGACTGTACCAACTATGTTGTCTGCCGCCGAGTTCCCCGGATCGCTGCTGTTAGGTTTGGTGGTGACAATCCAACTATCATCTGAATCATACCATAATGTTCTTTGGCTTGCACTGCCGTCAAAGTCTCGCATATAGGCCGAGAAAGTTGCTGAAACGACATTTTCGATATTAGATATACTCAAAAGATCAAAGGCAAACCAGGCCTGTTCGCCACCAATTTGCGCAATTCCGTCCCCTGAATCCCCTATTGTAGGTAAGGATACATCGACTGGATTGAGTGTATAGAATCCAGCAAAAGCAGGAGATGTTCCAAAGAAAATAATCGCAGTTAGGATACATAGTTTCGTCTTCATAGATTCTTTACCTTAATTTCTTTCAATCTTCATTTAAAAGTGGGGAAATTCTTTTACGAAAATGATGGGATTGTGGAGGGAACATGGAGTTCGTAGCTACGCCGCGAGAGCGACTAAATATTGTCACCACCTTACCATTGCCCTTTTGCACCACTCCTCCATCTCCTGACAAACACGCTCACCTTTGATAAAATGAGCCTATAGCACTATACATGCTCCATCAGCAATTGGTTTTCAGGTATGGCCTCCTCCTGTGAGATACCACACGATTAGGGTAGTTTATCAAAAATCAGCGGAAATGTCTATGAAAAAAAGAAAAAAAATTGAAAAATCTCAAAATATAAGGGATGTTGCTATCTCCGTGTTTGCTCATATTCTTTCTGTTTAACAGCCTCAAGATTGATAGATATTGAGGTAAGAATAAAGATGACCCTGTGGTTGTGATTCTTTGGTTTTTTGTAAGTTCTGCTTTAATAAGGGAATAGCTATATTCATTACTCATCCGTGTTATTAAGAAATAATATTAGATAATGCTAAAGAATGCCCGCTCTTATTTATGTTATTACATAATAATGATTAGGCTAAATCAGAACTTAAGTGATTTGGTTATGTAGCGAAGAATAAAGTACTACTTTTGAGGTATATCTTAAGTAGTGCAGAAATGACTAACTGTGGTTTAAACGGGCGTCATTTGTCTTTTTTTGGCCACTTTTCCATATTAAAGTCTGTTCTATTGCACCTCAGAGTTGTGTGGGAATGTACTGAAGACCGCTAAAACCTCCCTGATTCATAGCAAGTTGTCTATTCACGATGTAGCCCAATAAAAGCATCTTGTAACCTTCGGATATGACCGGCGTAAATTTGATATTAATTGTAAATTGATGAGAGTTATATTTGGACTTATAATCGGCAGCCGTAAGTAATAAGTAATCCTTTTATATTTTGTGTATCGAATGAAAAAGACTACTAAAATATATACGGTAAGCCAGGTCAATTCATTGATTAAGACGGCTCTCGAAGAGACATTGCCTTCCCGGTTGGTAGTCAGTGGTGAAATACGTGACTTCAAACGACATACGAGCGGACACTGCTACTTTTCTCTAAAGGACGAAAGCGGAATACTGCCCTGTGTGATGTGGGCGAGTAAGTGCAGGAACGTCAAATTTTCTCCTGAAGATGGAATAGCAGTTTTGGCTACAGGTCACATTGATGTATATATGGTTGGTGGGAAGTATCAACTTTATGTTGATAAGCTTGAGCCTGCCGGTGTAGGAGCTCTTCAACTGGCTTTCGAACAAATGGTGAAAAAACTTCGTGATAAAGGTTTCTTTGATGAGGTTCGTAAAAAACCATTGCCTGCTTATCCGGAAAGAATAGGAATAGTAACCAGCGAATCCGGAGCTGCTGTGCATGATATAGTTGATAGTATTCGCGGCCGTTGGCCGTGTGTGAAATTATTTTTATATCCGGTGTCTGTCCAGGGTGAAGGGGCGTCGGATAAAATCGCTGCGGCGTTAAGGGATATAAACAGACGCAATAACCTATTGAGGCTCGATATATTGATTGTCGGCAGGGGAGGTGGTTCATTGGAAGACTTGTGGGCATTCAACGAGGAGGTTTTAGCCCAGGCGATTTTCGATTCCAAAATTCCGGTGATCAGTGCCGTAGGTCACGAGGTTGATACAACAATAGCAGATTTGGTTGCAGATGCCAGGGCGTCAACACCAACAAAAGCAGGTGTCGTGGCGGTCCCGGATATGCAGGAAGTTTTAAGGCAATTAAGTAACTATGAGCATAGACTCTCTGGCCGGACAATGGCAACGATGCAACTGGCAACCGAAAATTTAAAGACCATTCTCGCAAGCTCGGTATTTAGAAATCCAATCTTGATTGTTAGAACGGCGGAACAGCAATTGGACGAAATATCTTCGGAATTAGCTGAGTCGATAAAGGCATTGTTGATTGAGGCGCGCCGGATGCTCTCCGAAAGCTACGAACAGGTTGTCAGGCTTGAGCCGCATCGGCTTTTAGGTAGAAAAACTATCGTTTTAAATAATTTGCAGAATCGGACTAATGCGGGAATTAATAAAGTCCTTAGCAACCTGAGGTTACAGCTTACCGCCGTGACCGGTCGGCTTGAAGGATTGAATCCAAAATCTGTTTTACAGCGGGGCTATAGCATTACAATTAATAAAAAAACTTCCCTTTTAGTTAGAACCTTAGAAGATATAAATATTGAAGACATCTTAATTACTGAGCTTGCCGGTGAGAATTTAATTGAAAGTAAAGTGACGAAAAAGTAAAAATGTAGATTGTAGAAAGCAAAAAGATGGCTAAAAATAAAAATCAAAATGATATAAATAATCTGAGCTTCGAAGGGGCGATAAAAGAGCTAACGAATATTGTGGGCAAGATAGAACAGGGCCAGATTCCTCTTCAGGATAGTCTTACTCAGTATGAAAAAGGTATGGCTTTAATAAAGCATTGCAGAACGATTCTTCAAAAAGCCGAGAAGCGAATTGAGAAGATAACAGAACAACAGAATACAGCAGACAGAAGTGAGAATAAAGAATCAAAAAGGATTGAATAAAAAACAAAATTAATAAAATCTCTGCTGCAAAGCGGCAGCTCCACAATTTTTTCTTTTGACATTTTAATATTTTGATTTGCAATTGCGAGCGTGGCGGAACTGGCAGACGCGCAAGGTTTAGGTCCTTGTGTCCTTAGGGACGTGGAGGTTCGACTCCTCTCGCTCGCATTGCTTGATTATTAACACATATTACAAACTCTCCTCTCTGTTACATTTTCGTTATGCTACTTGGTGGAAATTCTGATGAAGAATGACACGTCCTTTGAAGATGTCCTTCTACTCTGATATATTTACAGGTGAATTATAATTCTTGCATTGTATAAATAAACGTGGTAGTATCGGGACATCTTCTTTTGTGTGGATAAAAACTGCATGTTTGATATTTGGTAGCAGTCCCGGTTTGTTTGAATTGGCAGGAAGAAGAGGGATTTATATGTCATCTCATGATAAACAGCACCCATGTCATCATCATGCCCGAAAAGAAAGGTACATTCGTCTGATTTTCAGGCTTGTTAGTATAAAATGGTTTTGGCTGCTGAGTGGTTTTTTAGCTTTGATTTGGTTTTTAATAAGGGTCATCCCAAAACCCAGCCGGGCGGTCTATCCATGTCAGCGAGCGGCGTTCCCATTGGCATCGAGTTTTCTTGCCTATATTTTCGGTAGCAGTATTGTCGTTGCTGCGTTTAAGAGAGCCGGCAAATATAGCAAGCAGGCTCGCTATTTTCTGGCGGGTTGTTGCATTACTATTGGCCTGGCGACGGCCTGGTTTACTATCGGTTTTAATTCGCGGCAGGTTTTGGCCGAGACCTTTGTCCCGAACGATCCATGCAACAGCCCAATAGGAATTCCTAAAGGCATTTACCCCGGCAGGGTCGTTTGGGAACATAATCCCGATGCCACTAACTGGAAACCGGAATGGAACAATCGGACTGATATTTTTTACTGGGATGATGACCACACCGACCAGGATGTTGTGGATGTTATGATGTCAAATTGCCTTCGCTGGCTGACCGAATGTGAAACGGATTCAGCTGCATGGGACAGTCTGTTTAGCTATTTTAATATGATGCATGGAAAAGACTATGCCGGTTATCAGAACGGACAAAAGATTGCCATTAAACCCAGCCATGTCGAGCAGAGAAAACTGGACTACGAAGTTAACTATGCCGATCTGTCACCTCAGTTGGTCGTCGGTCTTTTGAAACAGTTGGTCTATGAAGCAAATGTTCCGCAGGAATGTATAACGATATGTGATTCTTCGCGATATATTACCAATAAAACCTTTGACCGTTGTTACAGTCTTTTCCCTAATGTTCACTACCTGGTGACTAATTTTTACACGGACAGAGGTGATGACCGTTATACAGATCCTTGTCGTCCGCCTGTCGTACCGTCGGAGGACCCTTTGATTTATTACAGTAACATCAATGATAAATCCAATCCACACCGTGTGATTCCCCCGGACAGATTGCCTATGCCTTTTGTGGAAGCGGACTATGTAATTAACCTGGGCGTGATGAAGGGACATAATACCGCTGGAGTGACACTTTGTGCCAAGAACTGGTACGGCAGCTTTTGTTGTCAGCCCGGCGGCGGAAGAAATAATGATGCGCACCACATGCTCCTGAATGAGTATACACCCGAATCGGGACATTACCGGGTTTTAGTGGATTTGATGGGGCACGAACATCTGGGCGGTAAGACCATGCTTTTTATTTTGGACGGCCTGTGGGGCTTTCCCTGGCATGGTTCCAGCTCTCGGCCGACCATATGGCAGAATACACCATTTAATAATGATTATCCTTCGAGCATCATTATGTCACAGGATATGGTAGCTATTGACTCGGTGGCGCTGGATTTTTTACGTGCCGAATTTGCCGATAATATGGGGGGCTCACGAAGGGCGCGCGGGGCCATTGATGATTACCTGCATGAAGCGGCTCTGGCCGATAATCCTCCTTCTGGTACTTTTTATGATCCGGAAGACGACGGAATACCCCTCGAAAGCCTGGGAGTTCATGAGCACTGGAATAATCCTGTGGACAAACAATATTCCCGGAACCTTGATCCGGCCGAAGGAGCGGGCATTGAACTTGTCAGTTCTGAACCTTGGATACCACTTGCTGTAGATTTCGATGAGAACCGTATCATTGATGCAATGGATTTTAAGCGATTTGCTGCAAGCTGGTTGGTTTCAGATATAATCGCAGGATCGAATTATGATGCTGTTTGTGACATGAGTGACGACGGTAAAATTGATTTTACAGACTTCGCAATTTTTGCTCCTTTTTGGTTGAAAAGCAATTAGTCACAATGTTATTCTACAACCTGGGTGTGGGTAGAGTTTTTGTTTGAAAGGATAATCGCTTGCTAAACTAAGGGATTGGCCATGATTAGCGAATATTTTCGACTTAAAGAAAGAAATACTACTGTTAAAGTCGAGTTGGTAGCGGGTCTGACAACCTTTCTGACAATGGCGTACATTATCGCCGTCAATCCTTCTATCCTGAGTTCAACCGGCATGGATAAGGAAGCTCTAATAGTGGTTACCTGTATAATGAGCGGCGCCGCCACCCTTACAGTTGGAATTCTGACGAACGCCCCGATAGCAATGGCGCCGGGTCTGGGGCTAAATTCGATTTTTGTATATCTGGTCGTGTCCGAACAAATGGATTGGCCGACAGCCCTCGGTGTTGTTTTTATAGCAGGAACGTTCTTTTTGATTTTGACGGTGCTCGGTCTTAGAAGAATGATTATCGAAGCGATTCCCAAATCTCTTATCTCTGCCATTGGAGTTGGCATAGGACTATTTATTACTTTTATCGGCCTGCAGGATTTGGGTATTATAGTCAGTGACAAGAACACACTCGTTACCGCCGGTCCGGTGACACTGACCGTTCTTATAGGCCTGCTGGGACTGTTTGTAATGGTTTATCTGGAAATCAAAAAGATTACCGGTGCGCTTTTGTGGGGTATAGTTGTAGCTACTGTTGCAGCCATTGCTCTTAGACAGATAGGGTTGCCGGAGCAATATATATCTTCAAGCCTCGATGTAAGCCCTATAGCCTTCAAGTTAAATATAATCGGTGCTTTGAAGTGGGGCTTTTTCGGAAGCATTTTCACTTTCATGTTCATTGATATGTTTGACAGTATAGGCACACTTGTAGCCTGTTGCCATAAGGCTCAAATGGCCGATGAGCAGGGGAAAATAAAGGGACTGGACAGATTGTTGAGTATCGATGCTCTCGCCACAATAGCAGGTTCAATTTTGGGGACGTCACCTACTACGGCTTTTGCAGAATCGGCCACGGGAATTGAGCAGGGCGGACGGACGGGATTGACCGCAGTTGTCACGGGCGTTCTGTTTCTGCTTGCTCTGATTTTCGTGCCTGTGGTAAGCATAGTGCCGAAATATGTAGCGGCGCCGGCGCTTATTATGGTGGGGCTTTTTATGGCCAAGGAGGTCAAGAGAATTGATTTTGCCAATCTGGAAGAGGCCTTTCCCGCTTTTATTATTATAGTTATGATTGCCCTGAGCTATAGTATAAGTACGGGGCTGGCGTTCGGATTTATCTCGTTTTCAATAATAAAAGTTGTATCCGGCAGGGCACGTGAAGTCAAACCGGCAATGTGGATTATCGCCGTTTTATCTTTACTGTTTCTTACACTCGACCGGATACCAGATATGATTGACTGTTTCAAGTCTCTTGTGTGAGTTTGCCGAACGAATCAAACATTACACTTAGGAAATAGATTAGCTACCGGCGTTAAGGAAAGAGGGATACTCAGGCTGAAATATCAGAAATTTTCCAGGATAGCTGCCGTGTGGATTGCAATAAGCATCAGGTAATCAAGGTCGCTAAGTCTGTAGCCTTCCCGATCCATTGTATTATCGACGTATAACACTCCGAAACAGCCGGATGGATTAATCACCGGTGCTATCATTGCAGAGCGTATTTTTTTCTGTTTCGCCGCCGGATTTGTAACTCGTGGAAAGAGTATAAATTCTCGTTTGTCGACCGCCTCTGTGATTTTTTCATTTACAGGGATTTCTTTTAGCTCGATCGGGTGACCATCTCTGCTTTTGCCTGCATGTGAGGTCATTTCCCCCTCGGGAAGATTTCTCAAAGCGCACCATGTATGTTGAGCATTGAACTGTTCGGATGTTATATCCAGCAGGGCTTTTAGCATTTCATCGGGACCTTTCGCGCTGCAAACGGCCTCGGTGGCTTGTATAAAATCATTGATACGTTTGGCCGGCAGTTTGATATCCGGCGAATGGGTTGCATTCGGATTTCTCACTATGATTTCACGAGCCGAATCTGCCCGTGAAGCGTCCGTTTTGTCTGATGCAGGCATGAGGGTATCTTCAAGGTGAATACTTTGGCCGCTTTTGGTTTTCGTTTCAAGATCAATTTCGATAACAAAATCTGAGATGTGAAGACAATCTCCGGTCTTTATTTGGGCCTTGCGGATTTCTTTGCCGTTGAGATATGTTTTGTTGGCCGAATCCATATCTTCGACCATCCATACGCCTTCCTGCGTCCTGAAGATTGCAGCGTGTTGTCTCGATACCGTCAGGTCGGGCAAAAGAACCTGGCTGTGTGCGTGTCTGCCTATATAAACAGGGCCTCTGTCGAATCGAAATTCGTTGATGACACGGCCGCCTTGCTTTACTACCAAATGCATCCGTTGTCCTCTCCAAAAAAACAGAATTTAAATCTCTCTTTTAATTATCCGAAATCCTGCAAAATTTGTCAAATAAACAATAAATTATTGGTTGGAATTTACTATATCAGTCCATGTCAAATTCGGACAAGAGACTTTATTTTAAATCTGTTATATGTATTTACTGCGTGTATGTGTTTTTGATTGTCTAATTAGATTTAACTCAAAACATACAGGATAAGTTACTTTTGGTCTCGACGATGTATTTTATGCGGGTAGACCTATAAAAAACAGTCGAAATGACAAACTTTCCCGATAAAACATACGGCGATTTTTTTGCTTGATATTTTTTGCTCAATGAGGTAAACTATTGCTTATTCACGGATGGGCGGTGAGCAGGTCCCTATTCATACATTCCAGGATATCTGCTTCACAATAATGGTTCTATTGTGTGTCGGTAGTGACTAACAAAGCAGGATTTGGCAAGGCACATAATACCAGTAGCGTTTAGGATATCCTGTCGGGGTGCAGGATTAAGGAAATTTTTCTTTTTGAGAATGTGCTGAAGAAGGAGAACGACCATGAATAAGTCTGTGGTAGTTTGTGTATTGACATTTCTTTGCCTGGTCTCAAGCGGTTCTGCAGAGACTTTCGTAATTACGGACACACAGGATTCGAAGAACTGGGGTGATTGGTTCACTGACACCGAACCAACAGATTATCATCCCTATTTTTACTCCCCGTATTTCCGTCACAATGATCAGGACTGGGGCTGGACACATACATTTGACTTCGAGCATCAGGTTGAGGAAATAGTTCTTGCAACATTGACGATTGAGGCATGGGATGTGGACTTGAGTGAGATTCACGAGATTTACGGTGATGGAATCTATCTGGGTTCTCTGGCTCCTGGTCCGAACCAGACGGAGACATCTAACAGTGAAGGGTATAAGGTAGATTGGTGCACAACAAAATTGTATCTTGATGAAGAGGCATTGGCGGAACTGATGGACGGCACAATGGACATCTGGATGAATATTGATGCAGCAAATCCTGATGGACCTGAAAGATTGGCCTGGGGAGTGACTTTAAGGTATTCTACTCTTACTGTTATATATACTGACTGTCCTGGTGACCCAAATATCATCCCGGAAGACCCAAAAGAACCAGCGGACGAACCTGATGTACCGCCGGATGACACTACCATGCAATTGAAGACATATTCGTTTAGTCCGGTTGACATATCTCTACCTACTATCAATGATCCCGGAGATGGAATAAGTCAGATTGGTGGAGAGCAGGCATGGTTTGCCTTCGATCTTTCCGGCATACCTAATGAGGATCAAGTTATATCAGCATCTTTCTCGGCAGATATGCGAAATTATTTGGGTATTCCTACAGAAAGAACGCTATGGTATCACGCAGACGACAGTTGGATTGTTACTACTGTGCCTAATCTTAGTGATCCGGGAAACATACCGGCGGATGGGCCTGTGGTAGGTGAGATAACGCATGACAATTCTTACTGGTCTTTGGTTACAATTGATATAGATATGAGCGCACATAATTGGTCAAACGATTTAATTGATGACTATATTTCTTTTATGCTTTCAGGTCCCATGGACGGACATTATGTCAGTGGGGCGGTTGATCTTACTACTGCGGAACTGGAAGTTACCACTCTTTCGGCATCCGATCCGATTAATAATGGTAGTGAAGAAGTTTTATTTACTCTCGGACCTGAAGAGCTTGTTCAGTCTGATGGTCTCGATATTGTCGTACCCGGTTACTCCGTACCATCTTGTTTTGACTGGAATAACGACGGATTACAGGATCTGGTCGTCGGCCAGGGTGATAGCTTATCAGAAGCAAAGATACGGGTGTATCTGAACCTCGGGACCGAATCGTACCCCCGGTTTTCAGATAGTTTCTGCTTTTATGCACAGTCACACACTTCTGATCTGACTTGTCCTGCAGGTGGTTGCCTTGGATGCTTTCCAAGAGTTATTTATTGGGATGTTGATGCATGCAAGGATTTGCTTGTGGGTCAGGCGGATGGCACCATTAAAATATTCCGGAACCTCTGGACCGACATTATGCCTATCTTCGACGATGGTACATTGCTCACTGTTGGCAAGGCCGGTTTAAAACAGAACATCCATGTTGGTGGACGGGCAACTCCTGCTGTCGTGGATTGGAATAATGACGGCAGAAAAGATTTGGTGGTTGGTGCCCTCGATGGAAAGATACATATATTTATAAATGAGGGAACGGATACGGAGCCGGACTTTATTTTCGAGTCTTTTGCACAGGAGAACGGAACAAATTTGGTCGTACCGAGCGGTCGTTCGAGTCCCGATGTCATTGACATGGATTATGACGGCCGTAAGGATATTCTTACAGGCAACACGGATGGTCAGCTGCTGTTTTACAAAAATGTCGGTACGGATGATGCTCCTGAGTTCTCCGGTTATACGCTTATAAAATCTGCCGGTGTTGTTATTGACCTTCCCGGCTCACCACGTTCCAGGCCGTTTTTCTGTTACTGGAATGTAGATGATTATCCCGATGTGCTTGTTGGAGCCGGTGACGGAAAAGTGCATCTCTACCAGGGTACGCCAATTACCGAATTGTATTAATCCCGATAAGTAATTGGTGGATTAAGTTGTATTACCTGAATTAATATTGAGTACCTTCAAGCCAGTTCTCTACAAAGGCTGTAAGGTCACGAAGTCCGACAGAGCCGGATTGGTCAAGGTCAGTGCCCCCACAATAATCAATTTCATTGCAGTTTTTCCTGAGCCAGTGTTGTGCAAAAAATGAGAAATCAGTGAAATCAACACCGTCCGGGCAGAGAAAATCACCTGTGGGAATTTGCCATTGAAGTACCGGGTAATTCATTCCATCACAGATCTCCCAAATATTTACGAAATCCCAGCCCTTGGAAGTGAATGTGCTTATCGTTTTCATCTGAGCCGTAGTTTTACCTGTTCCTCCGGCACTGGTTGGTTGACCGCTGCTTTGGGTGTCCCAGAAGCAGCGCAGAGTTGTTCCCAGAACACGTATATATCCTGTTAATCCACCAGTGCTCCGATTACCTGAAACGCTTCCGGCCGAGTAGCATTTATTGGCGGCGCCACGTTCGATTTGTCCTACTAATCCACCGATATATTCATTTCCCTCAACGCTGCCGGTTGCGTAACAGTTGGTTACGACACTGTTTTCGTCCGCCGTCTTGCCCACCAGTCCACCAACGTTTCTATCGCCGGAAACATTTGCGTATGAATAGCACCTGCTTACTGTGCCGGGACCGATTTGCCCGGTTAATCCGCCGATATAAGTATCTCCGGATACAAAACCGCTCGAACTGCAGTTAGAAATATCCATTGTGTCCTGTGCGGCTCGGCCCATGAGCCCGCCGACATTCAATGCTCCGGAGATATTACAGTCGCTGACTTGACAATAAGAAATGTTTCCCCTTCTGAGCCATCCGACCAGTGAGCCGACCGAGTCACCTCCTGTGTCGATATTTGGATTTGCTAAGCGAAGATTTTTGATATGAGTAAATGCTCCATGTACATAACCGAAGATTCCAACGTAGTCTTTGCCTATCGAGGTATAGGTGAAGTTATGAATTGTATTATTGTTGCCGTCGAATACCCCATCGAAGGGCTTGTTATCGGACGGATTAGTATAATAGCCGATGATATTGAAGGTCTCTCCTTTGTACTCACTTAAGTTTATATCCGCCATTAGCATAAAGTTCTTGTTCCAGTCGTTTGGATTGGCTCCGATTTCATTCATTTGCTCCGCTGTATAAATTTGATATGGATTTTCGACTGTCCCGTCGCCGCCTCCGTAAGAAGCTGTCTTAGCCGGTGCAGAATTGCCGGTGTTGTTGACAACATTTGCATTCGTGTAACCGGCTAAAAGCAGAGCGAGAACTATAATAGTTATCTTTTTCACTTGTTCTCCATCCTAAAAAGTTTTTGTTCGATGAATATAAGAAGTGCTTGTATAAAAATACCCGAGTCGCTATAGGAATCCTAACAATAGAACGTCCATATTACACCCACCTTTCAGGCTCATGAATGCTTTGAATGTTGGTATATATACAATACTCTTATATCTCTATATGTCAAGGTAATTATGCAGTGAATCCCTGAATAACTTGCTGTATCATGAAATGGTTTATTGACATTGACAACTTGTATTAATAACATGGCGGGAAATTATGGCAAGAAAGAAAATAACAATTGTAGGAGCCGGTAACGTAGGAGCCACCGCGGCCCATATCGCTGCAACGAGGGAGCTTGGAGATATTGTTCTGATTGATATAGTTAAAGGTCTCGCAGAGGGCAAGGCTCTTGATATTGCAGAAGCAGGGCCGGTTCAACTTTTCAATTCCAGCATCACAGGAACACTGAACTGGGAAAAAACCGCTCTGAGTGATATCGTTATTGTGACAAGCGGCCTGGCTCGCAGACCCGGCATGAGTAGAGATGATCTGCTGGCTAAAAATGTTCAGATAGTAAAAGACGTCAGTGAGAAAATAGTTAAATTTTCTCCTGAGAGTATAGTTATTGTTGTTTGTAATCCGCTTGATGCTATGGTTTATGCCGTGTCAAAGATTACAGGCTTTGCTCATAATAAAATTATGGGTATGGCAGGTGCTTTGGATTCAGCACGTTTCTGTTTCTTTCTGGCCGAAGAGCTTGGGGTAAGCGTGAAAGATATTAAGTGTGTTCTAATGGGTGGCCACGGCGATGATATGGTGCCTTTGCCCAGATTAACATCTGTTAGTGGAATCCCTGTCATCGAGTTGCTCGGCGAAAATAAAATTGCCGAAATAATCGAGCGAACACGAAAAGGCGGCATTGAAATCGTAAATCTGTTGGGATATAGTGCTTATTATGCTCCCGCTGCCGGGGCTGTTAAGATGGCTGAAGCTGTTCTCAATGACAAGAAAGCCGTCATTTCCTGTTGTGCTTATTGCGATAATGAGTATAAGGTTGGGGGTTTATTTGTTGGTGTGCCAGTTGTTCTTGGTAAAGATGGTGTGGAGAAAATTATTAAACTCAATTTGAATGAGGCTGAACAGGTCCAGTTCGAAAAGTCGCTCTCTCATGTCAAACAACTCGTAACAAAAGTTGACGAGTTGCTTTGAGTTGGAATTTTCTTCCGATTATCTCTGGCTATTATCTTTATTTATAGTATATTCTATCAACTTTCGAGATTGTGGTTTTTATACGGTAAGGTTATAAATGGAATTGATAAAGAAAATTAAACAGACTGAGAATCAGGCACAGGAAATTATCGAAAAGGCCAAGGCTGAAGCGGCGCAGCGCATAGAAAACGATAGAGTGAACGGACAAAAGCTTTTGGCGGAAGCCGAGCAGCAAAGAAAAAAAGCTATCGAGGCTTCCGTTGCCGACGCACAGTCTAAAGGTCGTGCCGAAGTCGAGCGACTTAAAACGCAATCCGAAAATCAGCGGCGGGAGTTGCGCGATAAGGTAAGTGGGAAAATGGCTGCAGCGGCCGAAAAGGTCGTGGATTATTTAAGTTCTCATTGAGAGGCTAAGCTATGGCCATTGCGCAAATGGAAAAAGTTCTCATTGTCAGCCATCGCTCACAGGCTTCCGAACTTCTGGAAGAATTGCAGCGAGAGGGTATCTGCCAGATACTCGATGCTCAGGAAGCGACTGTGAGCAAAGACTTTCCCGAGCTTGCCGAATTAGTGCAGAAACCGAAAGATGTTGAACGCATGCTGGTTCGTCTGGAAAAGAGCATATCTTTTCTTAAAAATTATGCCGATGCACCGAAGGGACTTGCCGCTGCGCTGGCACCGCGAACCGTTATTGATGAACACTCATATAATGAAGTGACATCGAATCAGGAAATTTTTGATATTGTCGAGCGGTGTGAACAGATTGAAGCGTCGATGGAGAAGACAAAGGGCGAGATTCAAAATCTGCAGGGCGTCCTTGAAACTCTTGGCCCATGGGAAACTCTCGATACACCGGTTGAGGAAATCAGTCATTTGAGTCGGACGAAGTGTTGGACCGGCCTTATCCCCGTTCAGTATTTCACACAGGCCTGGGAGAGAATGGCCGAACTTGATGCAGTGATGCAGCAAATCGGCTCGTCGGGCGGCAAGTATGCCTGCATTATCGTTTCTCTAATTGAAAATGCTGATGAAATACAGAAGGCGCTTCGCGCGGTGGAATTTGAAGCGGTTAGTTTTGAAGGTATGTGGGGAACAGTGTCGCGGTTGATCGAAGAACACAATGAGCAGTTGATTCATGCACAAAAGCTGCTGGACCAGCAGACGGCAAATGCCGTTGAGTTATCCGAACATCTGCTGCAACTGCGAATACTATATGACTACTATAATAATCTGTTGAGTAGAGAGACTGCCAAAAGCACGGCGCCGACAACCGAGCAAACGGTTATCTTCGAAGGCTGGGTAAAAAAACATGACTATAAAAGGCTTGAGAAGATTGTATCGAAATTTAATGCGGCTGGCCTGACCAGGACCGCACCGGCTGAAGGTGAAGAAATTCCCGTTGAGATTGAGAATAAAAAAATCGTCAAGCCGTTCGAGGTAGTGACGCGCCTTTATGGGATGCCACAGTATTTAAATGTTGACCCGACGGCATTTATGATGCCGTTTTTTGCTATTTTCTTTGGTATGTGTATTGCCGATGCCGGGTATGGACTTTTAATGATTGCTCTGCTTGCCCTTGTCATTAAGAAGATGCAGGGTGATAAAAAGCTGCTGTATATGCTGGGTTTATGTGCAGTGGCCACCATGGTGGTTGGTTCTTTGACCGGCGGCTGGTTCGGTGACGCAATCAGACAGTTCACACCGGAAAAGTATCAACCTGCATTATTAGCTGCAAGAGAGAAAATGATGTGGTTTGATCCGTTTGAGGATCCTATGATATTCTTTATGCTCGCTGTCGGCCTCGGGTATTTCCAGCTTATTACAGGTCTTATTATCGCATTCGGACATAATCTAAGACGCAGGGAATTTATCGCTGCGATATGCGACCAGCTAACATGGATTGTCATGCTAAACTCGATAGTATTATTCGGTGCGAGCAAGGCGGGAGTCATATCAGCCGATGCGGGGAATATTTTTGGCTACCTGGCAATTGTGCCGGCTGTTATGATTTTTCTCTTTAGCCATCGTGAAGGCGGCATCGGAGCAAGGCTGGGGATGGGATTCTATAATCTCTTTAGTACAGTTTTCTATCTTGGTGACGTTCTGAGCTATTTGCGATTGATGGCGCTGGGAATGGTTGGAGCGGGTCTGGCGATGGCTATTAATGTGATTGCTAAAGTCTCAATTAAAATTCCCTCCATCGGTATAATTATTGCGATATTGATATTAATTGGGGGGCATATATTCAATATGCTGCTTGCTGTCTTAAGTGCATTCGTTCATACGCTAAGACTTCAATACGTTGAGTTTTTCCCGAAATTCCTGGCCGGTGGCGGCAGGGAGTTTCGACCTCTTAGCAAGGATTATAAGCATATTTACATTGAAAAAAATAAGTAAATAGTTGTTAGGGCAAGAAAGGCAGGTTAACGATGAGTTATGGAATGGCATTAGCTTTGCTGGGTGCGGGATTGGCGGCTTTTTTAGCTGGTATCGGCTCGGCATTCGGAATCAGCATTGCTGGAAGAAGTGCTACTGGTGTGCTAAGTGAAAAGCCGGAAAGGTACGGCCAGATGTTTATAATGGTCGTGCTGCCCGGTACTCAGGGATTCTATGGCTTCCTCGGTGCTTTTATCGTAATGCTGCAGATGAATTTCTTCGGTGGCGGACTTTCCGAAGTGGTGGGCGTCAAGCTCGGGCTTCAGATTCTTGCAGCCTGTCTGCCGGTTGGTATTGCGGGCTTATTCAGTGCTATACAGCAGGGTAAGGTTTGTGCAGGGGGTATTCTCATGGCTGCGAAAAGACCGGAGATGGCATTCAAGGCGGGTGTTGTTTACGCCGTTATGGTCGAGATTTATGCAATTCTCGGCTTGCTCGTGACGCTGTTTATCCTCTGGTTCGGCATTAGCTGGCCTGAAGCGGTAGCGGCAACGGCTTGAAATCGAATGCGTCAATAACACTAATTAATTATTATTGGACGATACAGATGGAAGCTCAACAGGTAATAGAAAAGATATTATCAGACGCCGGAGCGGAAGCAAAGAATATAGCAAAGCAGGCCTACGACAAAGCTGTTGCTGAGCAGACTAAGATTAAAGAGCAGTTGGAAAAGTACAAAAAGGAGACCGAGGTTATTGCTAAAAAGGCTGGCGAAGATGAAGAGTCGCATATCCTCGCTGCGGCAAGAATGGATTTTGCCAAACAGTTACTTGCAGAGAAAAGAAAGATACTTGATGAGGTCTTCGAACAGTCGCGCCGCCAACTGTATGAGTTGCCCGATGACCAGTATCAAAAGCTCTGCATGAAGCTAATGCTCGAAGCGATTGAAACCGGTGACGAAGAGGTTGTGATTGATACCAACGAAAAACGTATCGGTCAGGACCTGATTAATCAGGTCAATCAGCAATTAAGCTCGCAGAACAAAGGTAATTTGAAATTGTCCGATGAAAGGCAGGATCTCGGAGTCGGGTTTGTTTTAAGACGCGGCAAAATTAAGACAAATGTCTCTATGAATGTACTGCTGGAGCAGGCACGCAAGGAACTTGAGATTGATTTAGCGAAGGAGCTGTTTCAGAATTGACAAATAATGCTTACTATTGCTGAACAAGCTGTTCTCGATTTTCACACATATCCGACCATTGGTGGTGACGACTGGCAATATACATACCAGACAGCTCTGGTTCGCACCCTCGAAATGCAAATGCTCAGCAGAGCGACCTTGCTCGATATGGTCAATTCGCAAAACTTCCAGCAAGCCGCTGATTTACTAAGTGGTAGTGAATATGCCCTGTCACAGGGCGGCAGGGATTTTTCAGAAGTTGAAGATATTTTGCAGCAAAGAAGGACAGATGTCCGGCAGCTTTTTGCAGATTTGATGGTTGATGAGTCTATTGTTGAATTGTTCCGAGCGAGGGATGATTTTGCAAACCTGAGACTGGCTGTTCGAAGGTCTGTAACTGAAAAACCAATCGGCACAGATTACAGCACCGACGCAAATATATCACCAGAGCAGTTAGAGCAGATATTCGGCGATCAGGAGGGCAAGCCGGCATCTGCTGATTATGTTCAGGAAGCAGTCGAGCAGGCGATTCTTGCCTATTATCAGGACAAGGACATTCGCCAAATCGATTATGCAATTGATAGTGTCCAGGCAAAGTACAATCTAAGAAAGGCATGTCAACTAAATAGTATCTTTTTGCTCGGTCTTTTTAGAATACAGGTTGATTTGAATAATATTCGTACAATGCTTCGGCTGATATTCACTGAATCCGAGTTCCGCAATGTTTTCCTGCAGGGTGGGTATATAGAAACAGAGCGATTCAAACAGGCTCTGGAGCTTGGATACGAAGCGTTGGGCTCTTTGTTTTTTGCCTCCCCATATCAGCGTATCGTCGATACGGGGGCTAATTACTTGGCATTAAATAAATCTTTCTTAAAGGTAGAGCAGCAATGTGAAGAATATTTAACCGGCTTTTTGAAATCAACGGTCCGGATTACCGCCGGGGCGCAGCCGATTATTGCATACTTGTTAATGAAGGAAAATGAAATCCGCACAGTGCGGTTAATCTTAACGGCCAAGAAAAATTTCCTGGATACGAAACTTATTTTAGAACGCATCTCGTAAGGTTAAAAATGACAAAGCTTGAAATGCAGATTACATTTCACGAGATACAAACTTATATGGAAGGTAATGAAAAATGAAGCTAAAGAAATCATTTTGTTTGGTTTTGGTATTATTATTTATCGTCGCCGGATGTAAGAAGAAAGAAAACGGTCAACAACAGCAGACCGAGGTTGGAGCTAAAGAGAAACTAGCAAGTCCGTCTGTCGTCGAAGCCCCAACGAGTCCCGAGAGCAAAGCCGCACCTATGTTTACTTTACAGGATTTGAATGGTAAAACGGTCAGCCTCTCAGACTTCGAGGGAAAGGTGATTATCCTCGACTTCTGGGCGACCTGGTGCCCACCCTGCGTGAAGGAAATTCCACATTTCGCCGAGCTTTACGAACAATATAATGACCGGGAATTTGTCATGGTGGGCATTTCCGTAGATCGCGAAGGCATCGATGTTGTCAAATCGTTTGTCCAGAAGTATAAGGTAAATTATCCAATTCTGATGACCGATGGTCAGGTCGAAAAGGCGTATGGTAATATTGTGAGCATACCGACTACCTTCGTCATCGACTCGGAAGGCGAAATCCGGCGCAAGTACATAGGGTATCGAGATAAGTCGGTTTTTGAAACGGACATTAAAGCTTTTTTGGCAGAGGCGCAAGCAAAAAACAATTAAAGAGTATATCGTGTGAAGGGTATAACCATATAAGAAGAATACATGCGAGACTATGGAAGGCAAGAAATACGAATTCCGAAATACAAAGCAAAGTAAAAACAAAGAGTATGGAACATTTGCTATTTGAATTTTAATATTGTTTAGGATTTCGATATTAGAATTAAGGATTTATAAAGGCAATGGAAGGAAAAATAGCGGTTTTAGGTGACACTGATTTTGTGATGCCGTTTGCGGCTCTGGGAGTCGATACATACGCTGTCGGCGGAGCACATGAGCAAATCACCGACGCCGCGAATAAAATAATAGGCGAAAAGTACGCGCTCGTGGTTGTTGCTGAAAATATAGCAACGCAGGCCGAGGCGGTCTTTTCGGATTATCAGGATGTACCGACTCCGTGTATTGTGGTCGTGCCGTTTACCACCGAATCTGAGGGCTTTGCGACACAGGCTTTGGGCCAGGTGCTCAAAATGGCTACCGGCATAAACATTCTGGAAGGATAAGTAAATAAGTAGACGGGTAGATGTGTGGATGAGAAAAATATATAGATGAGCAGTCACATAAAATCATTTGCACATATACGCATATACTTAAATATGGAAGGTTGTAATAATGGATGAGACGAAAACCGGCAAAATAGTAAAAGTCGCCGGCCCGGTTGTGGTCGCTGAAGGTATGACCGGCTCACGAATGTACGATGTTGTTCGTGTAGGCCAATTGAACCTTATAGGTGAAATTGTGGAGCTGCACGGTGACCTTGCTTCAATTCAGGTTTATGAAGAGACTACTGGTATGGGACCGGGTGAACCTGTTGTTGATACCGAAGCGCCGCTTAGTGTAGAGTTGGGTCCGGGTCTGATTGAGAGCATTTATGACGGTATTCAAAGACCGCTGAACTCGCTTGTGGATGTCGAGGGCCAATTTATGAGTCGTGGTAGTTCTTTGCCCGGCTTGGATAGACAAAAGAAATGGCACTTCAAGCCAACGGTGACTGAGGGGACAAAAGTTACCGGTGGAGATATAGTCGGCGAGGTTCAGGAAACCACGCTCGTAATGCACAAGATTATGGTGCCGTACGGTGTAGAGGGGACATTACAAAGAATTAGCGAAGGCGATTTCACGGTAGAAGAAACAATAGGGTCAGTTGCCGGCGAAGATGGAGTTCAGACTGAATTGAAATTAATGCAGAAATGGCCTGTGCGTAGTGCCAGGCAGACAATGAAACGCCTCGCACCGAATAAAGTTCTTGTCACCGGCCAGCGTGTCATCGATGCCTTCTTTCCGACAACAAAGGGTGGAACGGCCTGCGTGCCGGGACCGTTTGGAACCGGCAAGACTGTGGTGCAACATCAGTTGGCTAAATGGGTCGATGCGGATATTGTCGTTTACGTCGGTTGTGGTGAACGCGGCAATGAAATGACCGATGTATTGACGGAATTCCCGGAGTTAAAGGATCCGTACAGCGGCGAGCCGTTAATGAGACGTTCGGTTCTTATAGCAAACACATCGAATATGCCAGTGGCTGCAAGAGAGGCCTCTGTTTATACCGGTATTACAATAGCCGAATATTTCCGCGATATGGGATATACCGTGGCGTTAATGGCGGACAGCACAAGCAGATGGGCTGAGGCGATGAGAGAAATATCGACCCGTTTGGAAGAGATGCCCGCCGAGGAGGGTTATCCGGCGTACCTGGCGGCTCGGATTGCAGCGTTCTATGAAAGGGCCGGTCGGGTACAGTGTTGCGGCAGTCCCGAACGTGAGGGAGCGTTGTCAATTATCGGTGCGGTAAGTCCGCCGGGTGGTGACTTGTCGGACTCCGTTGTGCAGGCGACACTGCACGTGGTCAAAGTCTTCTGGTCACTCAAAGGTGAGCTTGCTTACCAGAGGCATTTTCCGGCCATAGATTGGTTAACTTCGTACAGCTTTTATAAGCAATACCTCAAGGAATGCTTTGAGGATAAAGATAAAGGCCTGGAAATGGAACGGATGTCTGCACAGGCGATGAGTTTACTGGAGCAGGAATCCGAGCTTCTCGAGATAGTTCGGCTGGTTGGCGCCGAAGCACTTTCGCCGGGTGACAGGCTGGCACTGGAAACTTCAAGGTCCATCCGTGAGGACTTCCTGCATCAGAACGCTTTCCATGAAGTTGATACTTATACTTCTATGGAAAAGCAATATGAAATGCTAAAGACTGTCCTATATTTCCATAAGCAGGCCCTGGCTGCTATTGAGGCAGGAGTAGAAACTGTGGATATATCCAAGTTGTCGGTTCGTGAGGAAATCGCAAGGGCAAAATATATTCCTCAGGATGAAATGGAAAAAATTCCCCAGATAAGGGACACGATAGATAATCAGATGAAACAACTACAGCCTTCAGGAGTGTCTTAAAACGTGGATGTGTGAATGAGCGGGCAAATCTTCACATAAACTCATTTACACATTAACACATAAACGAAATTAGGAGTTTGAGATGTTATCTGTAAAAGAGTATCAGACAGTAACGAATATCTCCGGCCCGTTAATGATGGTCGAAATGATTGATGAGGCCAAATACGGGCATATTGTCGATATTGAACTCGGTGACGGCTCGATCCGGCACGGCCAGATTCTGCAGGTCGAGAAAGATAAAGTTCTCGTCCAGGTATTCGAGGGCACAAGAGGTATCGATGTCAAAAGGAGTACAGTTCGATTCCTGGCCAAGCCTCTGGAATTAGGGGTTTCGCCGGATATCCTGGGCAGGGTTTTCAGTGGTCTTGGCGAGCCGAAGGACGATGGCCCGGCTATTATCCCGGAAAAGAAGCTCGATATCAACAGCAAGCCGATTAATCCGTATGCCCGGGATTATCCAAACGAGTTTATCCAGACGGGTATATCTACAATTGATGGCTTGAATCCGCTCGTGCGTGGCCAGAAGCTGCCGATTTTCTCCGGCTCTGGCCTGCCACACGACCAGGTAACCGCTCAATTTGCCCGCCAGGCAACTGTGCTCGGAAAGGGTGAGGAATTTGCAGTGGTTTTTGCTGCGATGGGAATCACCTTTGAGGCTGCTCAATTTTTTATCGACGACCTCCATCAGACCGGTGCAATAGAACGCGCAGTCATGTTTGTAAATCTTGCAAATGACCCTGCAATCGAGCGGATTGCAACTCCGCGATTCGCCCTTACCGCCGCCGAGTATCTGGCATTCGAGCTGAATATGCACGTGCTGGTTATCCTGAACGATATGACCAACTATTGCGAAGCCCTTCGCGAAATCAGTGCAGCCAGAAAAGAAGTTCCCGGCCGACGAGGCTATCCCGGCTATCTCTATACCGACCTGGCGACCGTTTATGAGAGAGCCGGTCGAATCAAAGGTAAAAAAGGCTCGATTACAATGGTGCCCGTATTAACAATGCCAGAGGATGACAAGACCCATCCGGTGCCGGACCTTACCGGCTATATTACCGAAGGCCAGGTGATTCTGTCCCGGCCGTTGCACAGACAAAGCGTATCGCCGCCGGTCGATGTACTGCCGAGCCTTTCACGGTTGAAAGATAAAGGCATCGGCGAAGGGAAAACTCGCGAGGACCATGCCGACCTTTACAATCAGCTTTACGCTGCCTACGCACGCGGCAAAGAGATGCAGGAGCTGGCTACGATTATGGGTGAGGCCGCACTTTCGGATGAGGACAAGAAGTATATGACCTTCGCTAATAATTTCGAGGCAAGATATATTTCGCAGGATTACTACGAGAATCGCACCGTCGAGCAGACGCTTGACCTCGGCTGGGAATTGCTCAGTATGTTCGAGAACGTTGAACTAAAACGCATGGACGTAAAACTCATTGAAAAGTATATGCCGAAGTTTCGTAAAACGAAACGTGACCGGTGACCCGTGCCCCGTCGCTTGTCCATAAGAAGCAACAAATGAAGGTAAAAGATTATAAAGATTTGAAGGTTTGGCAAAGGGGAATTGAGATCGTAGATAAAATATACTCAGTAACGGCCAAGTTTCCCAAGGAAGAGGTCTACGGCTTGGTCGTTCAGATGAGGAAAGCTGCCGTATCAATTCCGTCCAACATTGCAGAAGGCTTTGTGAGGCACTACACTAAGGAATATAAGCAGTTTTTGTATATATCATTGGGATCATGTGCTGAATTGGATACACAGCTCATCATTTCTTACAGAAGAAAGTACACAAAGAAGAAAGAATTGGAAGAGTTAGCGGAAGACATAAACCACGAGACCCGCATGCTTGTTAGTCTCATTAATAAAATCTGATGAGTCACGGGTCACGAGCGACGAGATACGAACTATGTTGACAAATGTTAATGCAACACGAATGGAATTGTTAAGGCTGCGAAAGCGGGTGGCTTTGGCCAGCCGGGGACACCGTCTTCTGAGCGAAAAGCGTGATGAAATATCCCGGCAGCTAATCCAAATCGCCCGGAATATCCAGCCGTTAAGAGAGAAGGTGGAAAAGGAGCTTTTAGAGACCTTCCGGCGTTTTATGCTGGCCCGCGCTTCAATGGAGCCGGAAGATACCAAAGCCGCCCTTGAAGTCCCGACCAAAAAATTCAGTCTGGCTATTGAGCTGGCCAATGTAATGAATGTGAAAGTGCCGCATCTGTCGAAGGAGATATCGGGTGAAATTATCTGTTACGGCTATTCCACAACATCAGGCGAAATGGATGTCGCCTTGCTTGCTCTGGAGCGGGCTTTCGATTTATTGATTGAATTAGCCGAGAAGGAAAAGCAGGCCCGCCTGTTGGCTACCGAACTGCAAATGACACGCAGAAGAGTCAATGTCCTTGAGCATGTAGTTATACCGGAACTGCACGGGACTATCAGATTTATTTTCGATAAATTAGCAGAAGCCGAACGTGACAACACCTCCCGCCTGATGAAAATCGCAGATATCATCAGAGCCTGAGCGAACAGATAACAGAGTTTGTTTGTCTTCCGGATCGCACTATTGGCTAAAAACGAATTTCTGATTTGATCCAAAAAAGCTTCACGTGTACAATCCTTTGAAGACTCAACTGTGTGGTTTGAATGGATGTATGTATCCAAGAAGGATTTTTATCCATGAAGTACCGTATATACATTGACGAAGTGGGTAATCCTGACCTCGAGAGTTCTGACAATCCTAACCACCGTTTCTTAAGCCTGACAGGTGTAATCTTAGAGTTAGATTACGTTAAGTCTGTCTTACATCTACAAATGGAAGAATTGAAGGCCCAATATTTTGACTACCATCCAGACGAGCCGATAGTGTTTCATCGTAGAGAGATTGTTAACGCTAAGCCACCTTTTCAGAATCTCAGCAATCCTGACATTAGATCGCAATTCGACGCCGATTTACTGACTTTGCTAAACTCGTGGCAGTATACAGTGATTTCCGTTTGCCTGGATAAGAGAAAGCATAAAGAAACCTACACAAAATGGCGTTATGATCCCTATCACTACTGCTTAGCAATTTTACTTGAGCGTTATGTACTTTTCCTCGAACGCACTGAAGCTTTTGGTGATGCGATGGCCGAGTCAAGGGGAGGGAAGGAAGATAAACGTCTAAAAGATTCTTTCCATCGACTTTGCAAGAATGGAACTGATTACATACATGCTGATAGCTTTCAGGCAACCTTGACAAGTAAGCAACTTAAGGTGAAATCCAAAGCAAACAATATTTCCGGTTTGCAATTGGCCGATCTACTCGCCCATCCAAGTCGCAATGAGATTCTTTACGAACAGAACTTACTTCACACAAAGCTCGCTCCTTTTGCTAAGTCGATAATCGAGATTCTGCAGGTCAAATACGACCGGCAATCCGATAGAGTATTCGGTAAGAAGTTCATTTAACCAAATAAAAAAAGGCCCTTTCGGGCCCGATGGCATTACGCCATCCACCTCCAGAAACCTGGATTAATCTTAGTGTATCTTCCTACGAGAGTGGTGTCAATAACAAAATAAAAAAAATTATACCTCCGAATGTGACAATACCTCCCGCCTCATGAAAATCGCCGACATTATAAGGGCTTAGCTCATATCTTATATTTCGTTAAATCTATTTTGTCTGTCGGTAAGTGATAATGAATTCCCACTGCTTATCGTTCTTGTTCAGGCAGGAAGCTATTGTTTTGCAAGGCTTTCTTTTAGGTTTTTTTTAGCAGCATGTTGTATTCGGTCTCGAAGCGGAGCTTGTGCTTGACCTCTTCTTCGGCTAAAGCCAAAAGCACTTCTCGTGATTGCTCATTGTGAGCGTTTGCGATGAGGTTGACATATGTCCTGAACGATGCCTCTTCCTTCTCCATTCCGAGCAAAAGAGCATCTTTGTAATCTATATCCAATTGTGATGGACTATCTGTAATAATGTATTCGCTTTCAGGACGAGCCGGTTGTAGTTCTGTTGAGATTGTTTTGCCTGTTTTTATAATTTCCAGCTCCAGCTTGGCCTTATGCTCCAGTTCTTCTGCGGCTAAATCTTCAAATACATGACGCATTTGCGGGTCTTGAACCCGGTTTGCCAGCGCCAGATAAAAGTTATGTGCCTCGTTTTCCCGGAAAATCGCGAATTCGAGAATCTCTTCGTCGGAACCAACTCTACCCATTGTTTGCCTCCTTTGACAATAGGTCATTCTTTGCTTCCATCAATCAACGATACCGCCTTCAAAGCCGCCCGTTCCGCCCGCTTAGTTGCTAATTTTGTTATACAACTTTTTGGGTATCCTGCAACTGTTATTATCCTGTTTTTCATTCTATCAGGATATACCCCACTCAGCAGGAGATAGTTTGATAAAAATCAGAATTCTGCATTAACAAATTCTGATTATATTCTTTAACTTTGTTGATAAACAGCAGGGGAAATTCTAATATTATTTGTCTTAGAGAAGTTCATCGAATATCCCGGAGGCCGGATTTGGAATGCTATTGACCTGACAGGGAGCTTATCGTATATAAATGGTAGTATAGAGATTTTGGGTAAATTAATGGAGTTAAATTAACATGATACAGAAACAATTTTGGACGGCAGTTTTACCTCGCACTGTTTTAGTTTTGGCGGCATTTATTTATGTGATGACAGATGGCGGCTGTGCTCGGGCCGGACAGACCTACTTCAAATTTGACTTCGGTTCGGGAGCAGTTGAGCGGGGATATATTCAGGTGCTGCCGACTACCGGATACAGTGAGGAACTTGGATATGGATTTGAACAGGGGGCAAAGGTTATGGCGATTGATCGGGGCACTGATGATGTGCTGAAGAGCGATTTTTGCACCAGCGACGAGCCGTTTTACTTTTCTGTTAAATTGCCCGAAGGTAATTATAAAGTGACAGTCACGCTCGGAGATCAGGCTGGAGAAACGACTACTACTGTTAAAGCAGAGCTGCGTCGTCTGATGCTTGAAAAGGTACGGACGGCGGCGGGAGAATTCGAGACCAGAACGATTATGGTAAATATTCGTACTCCCGAAATCTCTACCGGCGGCCGGGTAAAATTGAAAGACCGTGAGAAAACGACGGAATTTTGGGCCTGGGATGATAAGCTGACTTTGGAATTTAACAATGAACGTCCCTGTGTTTGTGCACTGGAAATTGCCAGAGATGATAAAGTTCCCACCGTCTATATACTGGGTGACTCCACTGTCTGCGACCAGTCTCAGGAGCCCTGGAACAGTTGGGGTCAAATGTTGCCGCGGTTCCTGAAGCCGGATGTTGTTGTGGCCAATCACGCCGAATCCGGTGAGTCTATACGCAGCTCACTTGGTGTCGGACGAGTGGACAAGGTTATGAGTATTATAAAATCGGGGGACTACCTTTTTGTACAGTACGGACATAATGACATGAAAGACCGCTCGCCGGACGCCCTTGCAACTTATAAGTCCAACTTCAAGCAATTAATCGCGGATACGCGTGCCAAGGGTGCCACGCCGGTGCTTGTAACTTCCATGGAACGCAAAAACGGCGTGGATAAGGACACGCTGGGTAACTATCCCGAAACCGTCCGCCAGGTAGCCGTAGAAGAGAATGTCACCCTTATTGATTTGCATGCTATGAGTAAGGTGCTTTATAAAGCTTTAGGAGAAAATCTCGACAAGGCCTTTCAGGACGGTACCCACCATAACAGCTACGGCAGTTACCAACTGGCCGAGTGCATCGTGCAAGGAATAAAGCAGAGCAAGCTGGACCTGGCGAAATATATTGTGGACGATTTCAAGGGATTCGAGCCGAGTTGTCCTGATCCGGTCGATACTTTTAGCATACCGCCCAGTCCGATGCGAGCCACAAAAGCACCCGAAGATAATTGAATGTCATCAATCCTGTATGTTTTATATTGATAGTTTTCCGGACAACAGCTATGCTGTAGAAATGGGAAAATTACGAAGTTCCCGGTTGGTTCAGTGACACTTACCAGGGTATTTACCTTCGCTTGGGGTAGTATTAAGTGGCCGAACATGGTGAATTTTACGACTACTGAAATTTTCCATAGGATTCTTTTCTTTGCATACGGCCGCATGTTCCGGTTTTTTAGATATCAGTGGACGAAAGAAATGCTATTTGGTTGATAAAATATGAGCAAAAAACTACCTATTTTAAAGTCCTAAATTGTGGACAAATAGTCTCTTTTAACTTCAATCGCATAATTTATGCTGGTTCAGCGGCCAATTTACTTGACTGTTAAATATCCCGGCTGTAAAATAATACGAGTTATTGAGCAACTATGTTAAGTAGGACATTGCGGATGCCAAAAATTACACCAAAAAAAGTCGTGTTTATTTCATCTTCCCTCCCTCGAAAATGTGGGATTGCAACATTTACGTCAGACCTTATAACAAGTACTACCATGGCCGCCAAAGGTGAATTCGAACCCCTGGTAGTGGCAATGCAGTCGGGTGGTCAGAAATATGATGACCCTGTTAAATTCGAAATACGTGAAAACGTTAAGAGCGACTATATTTGTGCCGCCGATTATATCAATTTCAGTCATGTTGACGTAGTTTGTGTACAACACGAGTTCGGCATTTTCGGCGGCGAAGCAGGCGCGTATCTTAGTCTGCTGCTTAAAAGATTAAAGGCGCCTATCATAACAACTCTTCACACAGTTATGGATGAGCCGGAAGCGGCTTTCTACAAATCATTGGTCGATGTTTGCAATGCCTCTCATACAGTGATTACTATGAACGAACGAGGTGTCGATATGCTGCGGGATACTTATAAAATATCCCGGAAAAAGATAAAGCTGATTGCCCATGGAATACCGGATATACCCTTCGTTGATAGTAATTACTACAAGCACCAGTTCGGTCTTGAAGACCGAAGGACTATTTTAACATTCGGTCTGCTTAATAAGAATAAAGGTATAGAGGTAATGCTCAAGGCCATGCCGGCTATAATCAAGGCTGATCCGACTGTGATGTACATAGTCTTGGGTATGACGCACCCCAATGTACTAAAACTTGAAGGTGAATCGTACAGGTTTGGTCTCCAACAGATGGTTAAAGACCTGGGTTTGGAAGAGCATGTGATATTTCATAACAGGTTTGTTAATGACCAGGAACTCAATAACTTTTTGTGCGCTGCAGATATCTATGTTACACCATATCACAGTCCAAAACAATTAACCAGCGGGACATTATCGTTTGCAGTCGGAACAGGCAAAGCAGTTGTTTCTACTCCTTATTGGGCGGCGGAGGAATTGCTGGCCGACGGCCGGGGTAGGCTGGTGCCGTTTGGTGATTCGAAGCAAATCGCAAAGGCGATAGTGGATATACTTACAAGTGATTCTCTGTTTTATTCTTTACGAAGACGGGCATACGACTACGGCAGGTCCAGAACCTGGCCGAAAATCGGTCAGGCATACTGGAAATTATTCAATGCAAAAAGATTGCCTGTGCGTATTGCCGCTAAAAGTACTCTCTCAGCGGCGGAAACAATATCGCATATCGAAGTACCGGAACCCTCGTTGGAGCACTTAGTAAAATTAACTGATAGTACCGGTTTGTTCCAGCACGCAATATTTACAATACCTAATCGCGAATATGGCTATTGTACAGACGATAACGCAAGAGGCGTAATTGCGATGACACGGTACTATGCTCAATATCCTGAGCAGGAGGCGTTGAAGCTTCTTGATATATATTTGTCTTTTATTATACATTCGCAAAACAGCGATGGTTCCGTCAGAAACATGATGAATTTTGATAGATCCTGGTTTAAAAGGGAAGCGAAAAGCGATGCTTTCGGAAGAGTTTTGTGGGCGTTTGGAACGGTTATGGCAAAGCCGCCGACTCCGTTATATTTGTCGATCATTAAAGACTGTTTCGATAGATCCGTCGAACATATCCAGAAGCAACTGCCAAAGGGCATGGCATATTCCATACTTGGTATGTGTGATTACCTTAAACAGTTCCCCGGTGCCAGTGATATAAAACGCCAGCTGGAATTGGCGGCGGACGGACTTATCACTCAGTTTGAGGAAAATCACTATCCTGATTGGCTTTGGTTTGAAGATGCGCTGACTTATGATAATGCTGTTTTGCCTTACGCTATGTTTGTAGCAGGTATGGCTTGCGAAAATAAAAAATACATTGCAATCGCAGAAAAAACCTGCGAATTTCTTTTGGCAAATACATTCAACGGCAAACATTTTAGTTTCATTGGTTGCAATGGATGGTATGAACGCGGAGGTTCAAGAGCTTCATTTGACCAGCAGCCAATAGATGCCACAGGCATGGTTATGATGCTAAGAGCTGCTTATGACGCTACACAAAAAGACCGATTTTTAACGCTCCAAAGAAAAGCATTCGATTGGTTCCTTGGCAGAAATGACCTGCACATACCCCTTTATGATTTTAGAACAAAAGGCTGTAATGACGGACTTATGAGCGACGGCGTTAACATGAATCAGGGCGCAGAAAGCACGCTCAGCTTTCTATTAAGCTTGTTGGCCGTGGTGGAGAGTTTTGCTATCATTGGTAAGACCAAAGACGGCAAAGAGGTTTTATTGGACCAAACCGACCTGATAGAGAAGAAACCACTAAAAAAAACGCCTATAAAAAGTATACTTCCTGAAGCATCCGGCAAGGAAGCAGCAAAAGACCAAATCGAAAAGCTCACCTGATACGGCAGAACTGAATCTTTAGGTAACTATAAAAGATTGACCAAGTAAAAATAATCTACCTTCATATCTGTGAATCCTGCATCTCTCTGGCCGACATGCCGGATATCACTACTGATTTGTCATGTGGCCGAGCACGGTGACGTCCCATAACCTGCGTAAAACCCAATTATCAGCACTGATAAGCGAAAAATGAACGAAAAC
>CAZDVE010000006.1:0-117715 GCA_964508785.1 uncultured Pirellulales bacterium
TATTACTTAATGTAACAGTGCCGGACGCATTATAATGACTCGGAGAAAACCAACACAAGGGTTCCTCATCTGTAATAATGACTCCCGGGCTTTCATCACCCACAATACGTTCCCACTGTACTGCCCTCGCTGTAGGTAGAAAACTAAAGGATAGTAAAAACGCAAATATAGCTGATTTTCTATAAAGAATTTTTTTGTTATGTTGTTTTTGCCTCATTATATCCACTCCTTTCGTTTTAATGTTATTTTCATCACTAAGTACACAAAAAGCATTCATACAAATACACGTTCTATGCTTTTTATGGACATCCCATGACCTTCATGACAATTCATATCATAAATCTCATATTAAAAGCGCATGGTATATCGAATAACACCTCTCATTTTGATTTGCTGGCCTCGGTTGTACCGCCATAGGCTCCCATGTTTATCCGTCCACCGTTCGGCTCCGGCTCATCGCCAATCGGACTATTCGGATCTCCAGCATCAATGCAAGGGCTAGAGACAGCATCCATAACCCATATTTGACTGATAGAATCCCATCTGCCGACCTCGGATTTTAAATGATAATCGCCGTCAATCCATACAGCATTCGGATCATTCGGCTCAACAACTATACTTAAATTGTTAGCATTTACCCAATAACCAGGAGAAACAAATAGAGGATCAAGATCAATATTACCTTTACCTATTACGCCATCTTGGATATTACTATATGAGATGTTAGTGTCAGCTAGATCAATCTGATGGGGGATATTATACCATAAGATACAGTTAGTAATAGTTGTAGAGCAATTGCTTCCATTTCTTATGCCATCAAGAAAGTTACCGCTGAAAGTACAATTAGTCAAAGTAGGGCTACTATCAGAGTTGTACATCCCACCACCCCCGGGAAAGTGATCTCGGCAATAGTTTCCTATAAAAATGCAATTAGTCAGAGTAGGATTGCTATCATAATTATACATACCTCCACCTCCGCTTGGATTCCAATTTGTAATCCTATAAGTAGTAAAGTTAGTGCTGAATATACAGTTAGTTAGAGTAGGATTGCTCTGAGAGTTATACATCCCACCCCCATATTGTGCATAGTTATTTTTGAATATGCAATTAGTCAACATCGGATCGCTGTTATTGTTGTACATCCCACCACCCGTATCATAGGCATAATTATTGATGAATATACAATTAATTAGAATAGGGCTACTGTAACGGTTATACATCCCGCCACAATAAGTACTGGCATAATTCCAGCTGAAAGTGCAGTTATACAAATTGGGATTACTATCATTGTTGTACATCCCATGCCTTCTACTGGCAGTAATTGTAAATCCATCCAGTACCGCCGTTTCATTGGTCAAATTATTGGAGGTTATAACATGATCGCTGTTCTCATAGCGCGTTGGCTCGTTCTTTAGCTCCCATGGATTGTTTACTTCAATGTCATTTCTAGACAAATCCCCGCTAAGAATTGTCTCATAAGTGACTATATCCCGATCATTCGGATCTGGTTCGCTAAAGCCGGCATATCCGCCTATAAGAGATACACCATTTATTAGATCAAATGTTGCCTCACGGTCACTGGTACCTGCTGGTATGGCTGAGTTGCTATCGGGAGTATAAACACCCTGAGCTACATGGATTTCAATGCTTTCGCCGGGTCTATATGACGATTTGACATTAACCAAAGCATCCTGTAAATAGTTATAGGCATTAGGCCAGGATGAGCCGTCATTTGCCCCTGCGGCATCATCATCGACATATATGATGTTCTCTATAAGAGAAGTTACAGTCGCAATATCGATGGTTGTAGAATCAGATCCCTCAGGTCCCGTTACTGTTTGGATGACTGTAAATTCGCCGATGTTACTGTACGTATTGAAAGGGCTTCTTTTGGTGCTGTATTCATCATTGCCAAAGTCCCAATCCCAGCTATTAGCGCCTAAAGACATATCTGTGAACCATACATGCAAGGGTATAAGCCCAATAACAGGGGAAGCATAAAAATAGGCAAGTGGTTTAGTAGCCCCATCATACCAGGAAACTACGGAGGTATCGTAGCCTCTTGTATAGTCAGTATCATCAACACTATAATGTACAGTTCCGTTTTGGATAGAAAGAGAGCTGATACTATTGCTGTATGATTGGCTACCCTCCTGCCAGCTTTGATTAGCTGGATCATATAGTCCATATTTTACTTTATAAGACCGACTTGAGCTTCCCCATCCTTGACGTATATAGTTCACAGTCCAGGCAACTACACCATCCTTAATTCTAAAATTAAAGTTAGAATATGAATTAGAATAGGGATCTTCGTTAACTTTGGTCTCGGAATGCCCAGAAGTATTTTTCTGCCAGGCTCCAAGCTTTGGATCATAGACGACATAAATAACATCCCAGCCTTTCCAGGTGCCCCATTCATAGGAAGCGTAATACCGATACAACCAGCAAACAACACCATCATCATTTTTCAATTGTGAGACGGTGTTACTATAGCTATCTTCATTCTCCACCCATTGCCCTCTGGATGGATCGTATACGGCGTATCCGATTTTATAGTTGCCGCTTTTACTAGCTAGCCATGCCACCACTCCATCTGTATTGGTTAATTCGATGCTATCGATGTTATAACCGCTTAAAGAACTGCTCCCTTCTTTCCATTCTTCAAGCACCGGATCATAGACCCTGTACCATACTGTTGTTGTAGAGCCGTCTGTTTCCTTTCCCGCCTCCACGTCCTGAAGGGGCGCCCAGGAAGCGTAGGTGCTTGACGCTCCCCACAGAAGTAAGACAAACAAAACTGATTTGATCTTAAAAATGTTATTCTTCTTAGTATCTCGCTGAACTATCATTCCAATACCTCCTTTTAAAATAGCAATTTACCCTTCCAACTTATCTTGTTATGTTTGTTAAAGGAATATGATCTATCTTATGCTCAATAAAAAAATAATCCTCCTGAAATATCCACATAAACCAATATACGAAATTAGAGTCATCAAAGCAAGATAATATGGGTCTTTAAATCTGATTTTGTAGAAATAGATTACGGTGTCGAAAGTATAAAAAGGCACGATCCACGAATGACGAGTTCCGTCTCAAGCCCCCGCCGTCCCTAAGGGATGAAGCAGCGGGGATTCAAGGACAATTTGATTAAAAACGGGAATTTTGCTTGCACTTTCGCCGTTTTGGGTATAAATTAGTATTTAGTATGTAGTATTTGGTATATAGCATATAACGAATAGAATACAGAAGTCAGCATAAAATGGGGGCGAAAGCAAATCAAAAGCTTGTCCCTTCAACCTTGTTCAGGGCAGGCTCTGAGCGAAGCCGAATGAATCAAAGTGAAAAAATCAAAATTCATGCCATAGGTACCATAACGTAAAAATCCAAAATTTAAGCCTATCAGCCGAAGTTAAGTTTAACTGCATTGCGAAGCTCTATTTTTCATTTTTAATATGTGGTTTTACAGTTTTATTTTTAATATTTGATATTTTAGCGCAGGTAGATGCCTCTTCGGGGGGAAATGAGTAAATGAGTAAAAGTGTGAATCAGAAAAAATACGCACTCATTAACACATACACTCATAAACGCATATACTCATCTCGTTCGACAAGTATAGATAGTTCTCTACAAATCAACCCTTTTTTTCAAAACGAACCCAATTATTTCGTATTGCGTACTGCGTTCGGCGTTCTGCGTAGAAGAACATAAGCTCTTTGAAATAAACATATTATGAGAAATCACCGGAATTCAGAAGAGCCAATCCGGCGTCGCATGAAGCTATGCAGGACAAGAAACGAACCCAAACGAAGCCAATTTCTTCTATCGCCGATAATTTTAATCAAGGCTCATCGGCTCATCGGCCCTGCTGCCGCGACGATAAATCGTAACGCCCTTACAGCCGAGCTCATAGGCCAGTTTATAAGCCTTATCGACGATTGCAACTGTCGCTTTTTCGCTGAGGTTTATCGTCTTGCTAACCGCGGCGTCACAATGCTTCTGAAAGGCCGCCTGCATGCGGATATGCCATTCGGGGCTGATATCGTAGGCACATTTGAAAACATTACGAACCGCGGCGGGAACTTTGGTAATATTTTGAATGCTGCCGGTCTTGATGATTTCCTTTTCCAGTTTTCCGTCGTAGAATCCGTGGCTTTCAGCGACTTTTTTGAAAATGGGATTAACCTGCAACACTTTCGAACCATCCAAAATGCGGCGGAAAAAAACAAGTGAATATAAAGGCTCGATGCTTGCAGAACAATCGGCGATGATACTTATCGTGCCGGTCGGTGCGACACATGTGATTGAAGCATTACGGACCTTCTGTTTCAGGTCGGTTCGCCAGATACTGTTATTCCAGTTCGGAAAAGGTCCTCGCAAATCCGCCAATTCGCAACTGGCTTTGCGAGCGTTTTCATTGATAATACCCATTACCTTGGAACCAAATTCAACGCCCTGCTCAGAATCGTATGGTATCTCCAGCATGAACAAACAATCTGCAAAGCCCATCACACCCAGGCCTATTTTGCGATTTGCGTGGGCCAACTGAATAGTGTCCCTGACAGGATAATCACAGGCATCTATGATATTATCCAGAAACCGAACAGCTAACTGCACAGTTTCAGCCAGAGCGGGCCAGTCCATATCCGCCCCGGACTTAGTGACATTTATGAATTTGGTCAGATTGATACTGCCTAACGTGCAGGCTTCATACGGCAGCAACGGCTGTTCGCCGCAGGGATTTGTCGCCTCAATCGAACCGATGCCGGGCGTCGGATTGTCACGATTAATCCGGTCGATGAAAACTACTCCCGGCTCTCCGGTTTTACGAGCGGATTTGACAATTATTTTCCATATATCGCCGACAGTGTAAAACTTACCTGAACGCTGCGACTGTGACTGCTGCTTAGGAAAATATTTATGCAAATCGTCAATCGTATAATTGACAATATCAAGATCCCGCGGGAGCAAAAACTTCTCCTGTGTGCGGGGATTTTCAACGATATGCAAATCATTCGCCGAATTGAGCACTTTTTTCATCCAGCTATCGGTGACCTTCACGGAGATATTGAAGTTGGTGAAAGCTTTGAGATTTTTCTTGGCGTGCAGGAATTTGAGTATATCGGGATGTTCGAGACTCATCATTCCCATATTCGCGCCGCGGCGAAAAGCCCCCTGCTGAATTGCATTAGTTGTCTCGGAGAAAACACGCCAGAAGCTAATCGGCCCGGATGTTGTCCCGCCGCTGGATGCGACGCGGTCGCCGGTCGGTCTCAACTTATCGAAGGAAAAGCCCGTCCCGCCTCCGGCCTGCTGAATCAAAGCGGTCTGCTTTATAGCCTCGAATATACCCTCGATACTGTCCTCAACCGGCAGTACGAAACAGGCGCTGAGCGTGCCGCGTCGTTGTGCGTTCATAAGTGTAGGAGAATTCGGCAGGAATTTCAGCGAAGCCATAAGCTCGTAATATTTCCTGTGCCACTGCCTGATTTGACTGCTGCCAGCTCCGTACCTGACTTCAATCTGCGCTATCAACGACGCCACCCTGCTAAAAAGCTGTGCCGGCATCTCGATACACTTGCCGTGCTCGTCTTTGATAAGGTATCGACTCTGGAGAACCTTCAATCCGGTCTGGCTAAGTACGGGAGACTCTCCGGGGACAGGATATGTAGTAAACTCTGTCATAATACTTCGATAACAACGGAAAAATCAAAGAGAAAAATACAAAATGCAAGACTTAAAAACAAAACTAACTCAATCAAATTTTCAGTTTTCAATTTTCCTTTTTTTGAGCCATTTAAAACGGAAGACATCACGAATTTTTTCGTTGAACCGAATCCCAAGCCGCTGTGTGCTGGTTTCGAACTCCGCCTGTTTCAAATCTTCCGTTGTAACTTCTGCACGTTTTCTGCCGAATATCGAGAGAAATCCTGCAGCAATTAAACCGAGAAACGAATTTATTTTTGTTCGAAAGCTCATGTTTATAACTCATACTCCGCAATTCGTCATTCCTGTGAAAACAGTCCCATAGGGGACACCTAACGGCGGAATCAAAGACTTTAACAGCATTCTGGATTCCCGCTTACGCGGGAATGACAAAAAAATGAACCATCCACTAAATTACCTTTGTACCGCCAACTTGAGCGAAGCTAATAATTCATCGCCGGTTCTGCTGATTGATTCGGTGGCCCCGAATAACTGGTGCTTTTCCAGAATTTCCGGCTGCTGGTTGTAATATCTTTGCACCGCCTCGACTCCACCTTCTGCAGGGCCGCTGGTTTTATATCGGCCTTCCAAAAGCCAGGAGCTAAATTCATCATCGTACTCAGCGGGATAGATTAGAGCGGTAACAAATTTATCTGGGCTGTATTGGGCCAGGTAAACTTTAGCCCGGCTTGGCGGACTGGTTCGAACCGCTAAATTTACAAGCTCTTTGAAATCTCGCTCGGCTGTTTCCTTCTCGCTCGAATAAAAGAACATGCCGGCCTCGAGCTGGAACATTTGAGCTGTTACGCCTTTTAGTTCCAGCCTGCCGTCAGGATAGGCCCTGTGAATTTTATAGACTTTACCGTCTCTGTATCGCTCGCTTTCGAGAAGCTCGGCAACTTCCTGGGCGGTAAAACCCACTGCTGCGTGGTCGCCGAAGTCGAATATATACAGGCCGACGTATTTTTGAGGTTTTTGTAATTTTGGCAGTTCCATAGCAGTATTTTATCTTAGATTTCAGAGATTGCACGGTTTTTATCGATGATTTACGAGCATTTTAATTTAGAGGATATTTTGTATTTGACAGGCCGGATAGCAACAATGAAAATGATATACGGCGAGCTGAGAGAAATTACTCGAGAAAGTTTGTTATTATCTTTTTTAATCGGGAAAGGAAAATACCATGCCATTTTACAAGAACCTGAGAAACAAAAAGAATCGCCGTTTTGCGCAAAGGACAATTGAACATCTGCTAAAATTGCGAAATCAGCTTCGAAAAGATATTCCGGCACGAACCCTGCGAGACACACTTCTTCTGGCAACATGGAACATTCGCGACTTCGACTCAAATAAGTTCGGCCACGGGCCACGATTGGATGAGTCTTTCCATTATATTGCGGAAATTATTGCATCGTTTGACCTTGTCGCCGTTCAGGAGGTCACCGTCGATCTCGGTCCTCTGAAACGGGTTATGGAAATCCTCGGATATAACTGGGATTATATCGTAACCGATGTCACCGAAGGACCCGGTGGTAACCAGGAGCGGCTCGCATATTTATTCGACAAACGCAAGGTAATGTTTCGCAACGTCGCGGGGGAAATCGTGTTGCCGCTAAGCAAGGCTATTGGAGGTGAAGCAACAGATATAAAGTTGCCGGAATCGCATAGCATCGAGTTCACAAAAAATTCCAAACTTACTTTGCCCAATGGCTCAGTAATCGGCGTTAAAAAAGGTAACAAGTTCGAACTGCCTGAGAAAAAACATGTCATTCATCTGCCGGATGGACAGAAAATTGCCCGGTACCGTCAGTTTGCACGCACACCGTTTATGGTGGCATTTCAATCAGGATGGTTTAAGTTCAACTTATGTACCGTTCATCTTTACTACGGCTCTTCTTCAGGAGCAAAATATCAACGCCGCATCAAGGAAATATCCGCCATATCTAAATTCTTTGCCGACAGAGCTAAGGAATTTCGCAAACGGGAAAAAACCGGTGAAAATTATATTTTATTAGGTGACTTTAACATTGTCGAACCGGGCGACCCGACTATGAAAGCCCTGAAGAAAAATAAATTTACACTACCGGAGAAACTCTACAAGAGCAATGTCAGCAAAAGCATGTACTACGATCAAATAGCTTTCATGGTAAAGAAAAATGAGCTTGAGATGGGGCCGAGCAAGAACAACAGCGGCGTATTTAGATTCTTCAATTCGGTTTTTCGCAATGGGGAATATGCCACATATCACGATCTTATCCGGAACAAAAACCTGCGAGATTACCACGAGTCCGGCACAAAAAAAGCGGGCCGGCCACGCACCAAATCGGAGAAAAAATCATACTATAGAAACAAGTGGCGGACATGGCAGATGTCGGATCATTGTCCCCTTTGGGTGGAATTAAAAATAGACTTCAGCGATAGATATCTCAAGCGAGTCAAGAATGAAATAGACTAAGTAACTGTGATATCCCGGATAATCAATTGACTTTGATTTGTGCAAATTTTCTTTTCCCGACATAGACGGTTATTCCGTAAATCAGAGTAATCCGGTCGTTAGGGCATAAATTTTTTCATTTTATTTGTAAAAAAGGCAAAAATTTAGTTGACAAGTATGCATAAATTATGCATACTTATATGTATGAGAACAACATTAAATATAGATGATGATATGTTAAACAAAGCATCCAGATTAACTGGTATAAAGGAAAAAACATCTCTTGTGAGACTTGGTTTGCAGGCCCTTATAGCCCAGGAAAGCAGCAAAAGGCTATCAAAGCTGGCCGGTACTGAAAAAAACCTCCGCCTTACTCCCCGAAGACGAACCTGGAGTAAATAATGGTCCTTGTCGATACCTCTGTCTGGATTTCTCACTTAAGGGACGGTAATTCCAGGTTACAGAAGCTTTTAGAAGATTGCAGAGTTGTAACACACCCTTTTATTATCGGCGAATTGGCCTGTGGGAATATCAGTAACAGGGCCGAAATCATCTCTCTTATGAAGTCACTTCCCCTACTCGATGTAATTGAACATGAAGAATTGCTCCTGTTCATTGAACATAATCAAGTGATGGGCAAAGGACTGGGTTTCGTGGATGTACATCTCGTAGTTTCTGCAATGCTCGCTGGTATTCCATTATGGACCCAGGATAAAAAACTCAGACAGGTCTGCTCCCGGCTAAACATCGATTTTTAGCAAGGAGAAAAAATGAAAACATACATTACATAAATAGCCAAGTGAAACCGGAAAGAATATATCCTTTTCGAGTGACCAAGAATTAGTACCTCATCTTAGGACAATACCAAGAATCTGGCCGAAGGACAATGCGCTATTACGGTCGGATGATTGGTTGATTAGCCACGCCAGCCGTTGCGTTTGGCGTATTCCTCACATTCAGACTTGTTGTGGTAGCCTTCTGTTGAGGCGCCGACTATCTTACCGTTGGGAGCGGTGCACCTCCAGCGCCACTCACCAGCAGCATCTTTGTAAAACTCCCATTTAATGGTGACTTTCAGTTTTGCGAATTTTCTTTTTCCGACCTGGATGGTCATTCCGTCAGCCGGCGTAACCCGGGCATTCGGGTCTGAAATTTTATTGCCATCTATGGAAACACCGTCCTGAGCACATAAGCGTTTTGCTTCACCGCCGGTCTCGACGAGTTTGCAGGTAAGCAAAAGTTGCTTAACGGAGATTGTCGTCGGCGGCAGTTCAAATTCCGGCATATCTTCGGGCAGTTGTTTCTGTGAGAAAACCTTGTCGAATTCAGCGGCGGCAACATCGGCGGTTTTTTTGTCATAGAACTGGGTGACGATTGTTTTGCCTAAAAGAACCTTCGCTTCCTTCGGATGGGTTTTGTCCGGATTTACAAATTCGGCAATTTTTTCGGCCGGCAGGTCGGTTAAAAGTGTAAAGTAATTTTCCATCATATCGTCGGAAATACTCATGACCTTGCCGAACATATCGTTTGGCTGGTCCGTTACTCCGATGTAATTGCCTTTGGACTTGCTCATTTTTTCTTTGCCGTCCAGACCGACGAGTATAGGAACCGTAATCACAACTTGTGGTTTTTGTCCGTATGCTTTCTGTATATCGCGACCGACGAGATTGTTAAAGGTCTGGTCGGTTCCGCCTAATTCGACATCGCTCTCTATCATAACCGAATCGTAACCCTGCATCAGCGGGTAAAGGAATTCGTGTGTATAAACATCGATATCAGCCTGAAGGCGTTTTTTGAAGGTGTCGCGCTGGAGCATCTGGGAGACCGTTTTTTTAGCTGCTATTTGAATCAGCTCCATCAAGGTGAGCTTCTCCAGCCATTCGCTGTTATATTTGATTTCGAGTTTCTCACTGGAAGTATCCAGGATTTTACCGGCCTGCTCGAAATAAGTTTTGGCATTTTGTTCGATCTGCTGGCCGGACAGTATCGGTCTTGTTGCGTTTTGGCCTGTCGGGTCTCCAATTCGAGCAGTATAGTCGCCGATGATTAAAACCGCTTTGTGGCCAAGGTCCTGGAATTGACGCATTTTTCGCAGTACGACTGTATGGCCCAGATGAATATCAGGTGAGGTCGGATCAAGACCAAGCTTAATTCGTAATTGTTTTTTGGATTTAGCAGATTCAGTGAGTTTTTCAGCCAACTCAGCTTCAGTAAATATTTCTACCGTACCACGTTTGAGTAGCTGTATTTGCTCAGAAATTGCTTTCTTCATATATATCCTTTTGCATTAAAACTTTATTAAGGAACAAATTATAGAAGATTGAAAGAAAATAAGCAAGGCTGCCTGTCTATATTAAAATCATCCGGTTATAAAGTCTCAAATTACCTTTATTAACATAAATGGAGTTTATAGCAGGGATTAAACAAAAGGCATTTATAGACAAAATTCCTGTTACCCAGACTCAAACAGATGCCTTTTAATGTTAGAGAAGAACCTTTTTAATGAATAGAAAGAAAGGAGTTTTGTTATGTTCAGGCCAAAATACCAGCAAAAATTGACGTTGGCTTTTATAGTGCTGGCTTCGGCCTTAATCCTTTTTGCCGAGCCCGTCTTTGCAAAAAAAAGCAGAAAATCAGGCGGTTCTACACAGGCAAAGCAACAAGCGTCAAAACCAGCTCCCGCGCCAAGAGCAAGCCAGTCATCGACCGCCGGCAGAAACCGCAGCGCTGCTTCAAATTCACGAGCAAGTCAGCCCCGGGTCAGATCAACAAATAGATCGAGTTCTATAAATCGAAATAATACTCCCAGAATATCCAGCGTTCGCCAGCCCGGCAGAAGTTCAACAAGTATAACATCGAGACGTATTATTCCTTCACAATCTACAACAAGTTCGAATACTCGCAAATCAACCTCAATCAATATAGGTACCAGGAATTCAACGCGCCTAGGTTTCATTGGCTCGCGACAACCAACAAACACAACAAAACGGGTAATAACACGCCCTTCAACCGCAACTAAGCAGCCGGCTGTAAGCTCAAACAATCGAATTAGCTCAAGTAAAAGCTCGCAGATTGGCAGTTCGATCGGCACACAGCCACAATCTACATCCACCGTCCACAATCAATCGACAAAAAGCTCGACCAACCGGATAAGTACGCGCATTGGTAATATATTCCGTACAGAACGGACACCTCCCCCAACTGTGGCAAGGCAGCCGGCTGCAAGCTTAAATAGCCGTATAAGTTCAAGCAAAAGAACAGGCATCGGCAACATGATAGGTAATCAATTAACATCGACATCCAGAACAAGGAAACAATCAATTATAAGCTCAACCAACCGTAACAAATCACTCATTGACAGTGTAAAAAGTCCGGGATGGACGCCTCCTTCAAGAGTGGCAAAGCAGCCGGCCGGAAGCTCAAGTAATCGTATAAGCTCAAGAGACCGGGCAGATTCGCGAATTGGAAGTGTAATTAGTCCAAAAAGGACGCCTCCTCCAAATGTAGCCAAACGGCCGGCTGCAAGCCTAAATAATCGTAGAAGCTTGAATATAGGCCAGGACATCGGCAGCTCTATTAGCAAACAAACTGACTCAAAATCCAGGACCAAAAAACAGCTAAAAATTAACCAAGACGGCCGGGATAATTCTCGACTCAGTGATAAAATTAGAGAAAAAAGGTCCTCAGCAACGATAACAGGCCAGCATTCTCGTGATAGAGAATCTGTAACAGGCTCACGAATGATTAAAGGTACTAACAGTGGAAGAGCAAATAGAAAAGCCAATCCTGATAAGCAAACAACCATAATTAACAATACTGTAGTAAACACCGGTAACCACAGAAGCGCTCATAGGTCACACCGTTTCCATCCTGCAAGACCTTCTCGTTTGATATACCGTGATCGGCCCCGTTTTGGGCGAGACCGTTATAGCTATGAACATACATACGTGGATCACTATAACCGGTTACGTCGAAGAATAATCTGGCCGAGATACCGTTTTATGCTATGCTATAATCGGGGACCGTGGTCCTCATTCAGATATATTTATCCATACTATCACCGAAAATACTTATTCGTTAGTCTGGGCGGCTATTGGCCCTTAGAGTACAATTACATTCGCTACTATTGGTATGGTTGTCATCCTTACTACTGGTATGGCTACTACCCAATCGCTCGCGAGGTTAAAGGCGAAACATATAACTACTATACTTATAATTATTACTATGGTGACAATAGCCAGTCGCTTGAACCAATGGCAGATGCAAGTTTTTATGAAAAGTTAGCACAGCAACCGGCGGAAGAACCATCCCAGGCAACTCTGTCCGACAGCTACTTCGAAGAAGCCGTCGAAGCTTTTGAGGCAAGTAATTACAGTATTGCCGTCGATAAATTTGCCAAAGCGATGGAATTTGCACCGAACGATATGGTCCTTCCATTTGCCTATTGTCAGGCCCTGTTGGCAACCGAGCAGTATTCTAAAGCCGCTGAAGTCCTTCGGGCGGCTCTGACGAAGATCAGCCCGGAAAAGGAAGGCGTTTTTTATCCCCGTGGATTGTATCCCGACGAAGAGATTCTTCTTAACCAACTCGACAAGCTCGCTGAAAAAGTTGAAATTTTCAACTTTGACGCAGACTTGCAGTTGTTATTGGGCTATCAATTACTCGGTATCGGCCAGTTTGATCAAGCTGTAACTCCACTGATGAACGCCGGCCGGGACCTGGAAAACGCAGATGCTGCTGCAATATTGCTAAAGCTCCTGGAAAAAATCAAAACATCCGAAGACAAGGTCGATGAAACCAAGCAAGCTGAGGAAGTTGAAACTGAGGAAACCGAGGAAACTGAAGGAGTGAAAATTAATGATATCGGTGCAAGCCAGAATTCTTTTCAGAGCAAAATAATCAATAAAGGACGCGCATCAAAAACAAAGGGAACGGTACTTTTAGCAACTTTGTGCGTCCTGGCGGGAAGTACTGGTATCGGTCATTACTTCAGGGCTTAAATAGCCTGTCCCGAGATATATAGCCATGACTCAGGGAGGCGCTAACGATGAAATTCACCAAGTATCAATTCATAATTCTAATGCTGCTCATGCCTGGTCTTGCGCAAGCCGCCAATAATCACCTGCCTTTCCCAATCCTGCCGAGCACCGATGAACAGGAAGCTCCCGACATCTACGGCAATATAGTCGTCTGGCAACAATTCGTATCCGAATATGGAGACTATGATATTTATGTCGCAGATATAAATAATCAGTCTGAGCCTCTTCTTCATATTCTCGGCGATGAAAACGACCAGATGAATCCGGCTATCTATGAAAACTTCATAGCATGGCAGGACTACGTTCCATGGCAGGACTCGGCAGACTGGGACATTCACATGGCGGATATCAGCGGCCAAAACGAGCCCAACATATTCGTTGTCTCCGAAATCGCCGACAACAATGAACAAAATCCGGCAATTCATGGCAATATAGTAGTCTGGGAGGATGGTTTCCCGGGAAAGTTAAATATCTATGGAGCAGATATTACTAATCCTGATGATCCAATAGAATTTCTCATCGCCAGCCTGGAAGCTGACCAGCAAAATCCTGCGATATATAGAAATTTCGTCGTATGGCAAGACAGCTATTATGGTGATTGGGATATTTATGTCGCTGACATCTGGCTAAGAAACAGACCCATAGAGTTTCCAGTCTCACTTCTGGAAAATGACCAGCAAAATCCGGCTATATCCGGTAATATTGTTGTATGGCAGGACAATTTCTTCGGTAACTGGGATATTTACGCCGCCGATATCTTCGAACCCAACAATCCCGTCGAACGTGCCATTGCTGTTTACGACTCATCTGCGGTTAATCCCGATATAGACGGCAGCGTAGTCGTCTGGCAGGACGACCGAAACAACAACTGGGACATATTCGGTTACAATCTTGTCACCGGTAATGAATTTCAAATTACCTATAATCGTTATGATCAGACCAATCCGGCCATAAGCGGAAACCTCGTTGTCTGGCAGGACTACCGTAACGGTAATTCAGAAATATACGCCATCATACTTGACGAAATTGAAACAGCAAAATGCACATCCAAAGTCATAGGAGATATCAACGGAGATTGCAAGGTGAGCTTTGCCGATTTTTCACTGATGAGCTCTCACTGGCTCGAATGTAATGTTGAGCCTGTGGGACTCTGTCATTAACCGGGCCGGTAATCACATCGTTTTCCGGTCCGAATCCCACTGGTTTATATAAGGGAAAGAATACGCATTATTGCTTGAAGAACTCATGCTTTTAATATAGAATTCCCGTTACCAACTGCTAAGTTAGTGCCTTTTATATAGGGCGAAAGCTTCGCCCCTTAAAGGGGCGGCATAATGATACGAGGATTAGATACTCGGAATGGACAGACGCCTGCAAAATGCTTTGAAAGGACTTACAGCCTGCGATGTTGAAAGACGTCGCAGAGCAATGGAACCATTCGTCAGGGCTACATTTGAGAGTTTCATCAGGTATTTATACAGATATCTGGGTAATGAGACTGAATGTGAGGATGTTTTGGAAGATGTTTACGCAGATATATGGGAAGACCCCGGACACCTTAGTAATATTAACAGCCAGAGGGAATTGCTAAAAACCGTATATATGTATTACATGCGAAAGCGACTCAGACAAGTATATAGAAGGATTAATAGACACTTAAATTTATCACAGAATAACCTGACTAACCTTGTCGCTCCCGAATTAGGTGTCTTTGAAATGATGTCTCAGTCAGAACTGAAACAGTCACTTCATCGGGCGCTGGGAAAACTTAAGTCAAGGGAGCGAAGAGCCATAGAGCTCTGGATGGAAGGATTCTCAAATAGAACAGTTGCTAATGAGCTCAAGACTACCGTCGGAGCAGTAAAAATGTTGAAGTTTCGAGCCATATTGAAGTTAAAGAAGTTGATGCAAGATTCCTATCAAGCAGAATAGTTCTGCATTTTATAAAGGAACCATAAAAAATGTCTGATACAAAACGAGAAATTCAGGAATTACTGGTTGACTACGCGGGGGCATTGCGTGACGGCTGCATTCCTTCGTTCCTGAAATCACTCACACGCGAGGAAGGGAAGTTAATAGCTTCTTCCGAACAATTTTGGGATGCCACCGAAATTGTACGGGTTCTCAACGGCGTTGGATTTGCCGACAAAGCCGTGACTGCAGATGTCGGCCTTTTCATGTCACGAGTCGATGCCAATATCGTCTCTCGCCTAAAAAAGGCAAGAGCTTCGTCACAACGCAAACGCCCCAGCCGCCTTACTTCACAAAAGCGAAGCGGCAGGAGCACAAAGTCCGCGTCTAAAACGGAAAATACAGAGAAGCAAATATGATTTTAGACTGTCACCAATGTTCATCCTGTTACTTCGAGGATAAGGAGCAATCCTCAAGAATAGATCCTGCTACAATTTCCCAACGTCAATCGAGGTTGGCATATAGAAATGTGCTGGTTGTCTTTATCTGTATCGAAATATACGATAGCAAACAGGAAATCAAAGAAGCTGCAGATGAGTTCGAGGCACTTTCAGAACTCATTGGAAAACGACCTATATTACTTTGTCCAAACGTGCATCTTTCTATCGACAGAGCCCCCGAGAAGCAAGCTACATTCTTAATCGCTGAACTGAAAAAAATGCTTGTAAAAAAAGGCTATGAAGTTCACCTCCTGTCCTTTGGTTATCATAAGAAATTCGGCATGGAAATTAACGGTAATGTCGGTAGTGTTGTCGGCAGACGATTCTACGGTTCCGCAGACAAGCAGTTTCTCAGACTCCTGACACGACTCGGTGTTTGCCCGCCGGATTCTCTACCGGAACAGATGCCATCCTGGGCCAAAATGTTAACCGAGCGACGGCTGAAAGTATTAGGCAGCCGAAGAGAAACCTATAGCTTTGCGAAAACAATGCTTCAGGAACAGCTCGATGCAACCGGTCACGGAGAACTGTGGACATGCATGTTATTTGAGGGCGAAAGGCAGCCTGTGGACGATTATCTCAGTACTCTGTATGAAATCATAGAGGATTATCAGGATGTCAGAGTACACCGTGCCCTGAATCTGAGTGTGCCCGGTTTTTCCAACGCCGCACGTCACCTCTTTCGCAAATATCCAGAGGCAATAGAATCAGGCAGGCTTCGGATTTACAACAGCCAGGTCTCCGATATTGAGTTCCTTTTAACCAGAAGCTCCGTTCTTCTTGCTTTTCCACAAATACCGAGGAAAGCCGGATCACATGCGGGAGAAATATCGTTCGGCATTTACTGTAAGGATGAAGACTTTTCGAAGAATTTAATTCAATGGTACCGTATTTTTCTCGTGGATGCGAGATTTGGATGGATTCGTACGGAATCCGAACTAAACACTACTATCAACGAACTGGAAGAGGAAATGTTCCAGAGCGGACACGGGGATATCAAACACGAAGAATGATGTTTGTACAACGATGAAGGTAGTTCGAGAACGACTGTATTTTCTATCCGAACCAGTTTTGTATTAAGTTTATAGAACATCAAAGAGGATCAGAAACTGTGAGTATGTTCTTTTCTTTGGCTGTTGTCGTAGCCTATGTGATATTACTCACATTTGTCGCAGTACGCGCGCGTGCCGCTCGTGAGTTCGAAGAGTTCTCATTGGCAAAACGGGCGCTTCCTCTGGCACTGGTTTTCGGTAGTCTTGCCGCCACCTACGTCGGACCCGGCTTTTCAATCGGATTTGTCGGGCGTGGTTTCAATAGCGGATTCCTTTTTCTCGGTATTGGCCTAGCATACTCGCTCCAAAACATATTAGTCGGCCTGTTTATTGCACCACGACTGAGAGAATTGAAAAACTGCCACACACTGGGTGACGCCTTCGGCCAAAAATATGATAGAAAATGCCAGATTGTTGCAGGTGTCATCTCTGTAGGCCTTTGCGCCGGTTTTTCTGCCGTCATGGCAAGCGCCGGCGGGGTTGTCTTAAGTGATGTTTTTCAACTACCAAGCTGGTCATCTGTCGCTATAGTGGTTGGTATCACAGCTTTATATACAACGTTCGGTGGATTGCGGGCGAGTGTAATAACCGATGCCTTTCAGTTCACAGCATTTGCCTCCCTGCTTCCTGTTACTTTATTACTGGCAATCGCATTTCATCTCAATGGTGACCCGCTCACTTTCACCAGCCAAGCATCAGAAGCTACCATTAACGGCCTTGGTTCGACGCCAATTATTGAGATAGTAGGTCTGGTTGCAGCTTTTCTGCTTGGGGAAACACTTATCCCCCCATACGCAAACAGGGCATTAGCTTCCAAAACAACAAAAATCTCGCGAGGTGGCTTTGTTTTAGCCGGTATCTTCAGTGCTGTATGGTTTTTAGTCATGATTTCTCTCGGAATTACAGCCCGAAGTATTATTCCAGAGGACACAGGAGAAGATTTTGTTCTGTTGAACTTAGTCAAATCAATAATGCCGGCCAGTGGATATTCACTTTTGTTAGTAGTATTAGTCTCAGTGGTAATGTCCAGCCTTGATTCACTGTTGAATGCCGGTGCTGTGGCCTTTACTCAGGACATTGTCAAACCATTTGCAAACTTAACGAATGGTGCTGCCCTGAATGTCGGTCGTGCCGCAACAATAGTTATCGCAATAATTGCCGCCGCCGGAGCAGTTATCGTACCCAGTATCATCGATGGCCTATTGTTATGCTATACCATTTGGGCACCGGCGATTCTTCCTGCTTTGATAATAGGTTTACTGGTGAAGCATCCGCGTCCCCTTGCCGGAATCTTATCAATGGGTATCGGTACTATTGCCGCTATTACACTTGAGTTCGTTTTCCCGAATCTAACAGAAATACCTGCAATTATAGTAGCTCTGGGAGCAGCCCTCGTAGCGTATGCAATAGGGCACTGGATTGGAAGTGTAAAAACCAGAGTATAGGAGGATAAAAGTGGAACTATTTATTTTTGTCATTGTGATAATCGGAGCACTAATTGCCATTGCAAGCGGCATCTGGGTTGCGTTCGCCTTGGGAAGTGCAATCTCTAACGACGGCAAAAAAAAGATTCCCTCCAACACTAAAGAGACCTGATAAACGAGGATTTATTCGTGCCGCAAAGACTCAATCGGGTCCATATTAGCAGCACGATATGCAGGGTACAGACCGAATGTAATTCCCACCGCTGCACTGATACCAAAAGCCAGAAACAATGAAGACGGAGTAATTACCGTACGCATATTTCCATATAAAGTGACAAGATACGGTATTGCCGAACCCAGAATAATACCGAGGACACCACCGGAGAGAGTCAGTATCAGTGTTTCAGAGAGGAACTGGAAAATGATATCGCGCTTTTTGGCTCCGAGTGCACGCCGAATACCGATTTCTCTTGTCCGTTCGCTTACGGTGGCCAGCATAATATTCATAATTCCGATTCCACCGACAATTAGTGATATAGCCGCGATTGACCCGAGAACGATAGTGAAAATTCGCTGAAAATCCTTTGCCTGTCTCATCAGTTCAAGAGGAACAATAATCTCATAGTCGTTTTTCTTGTGAAACCGGTTCATGAGTGTTTGTACGCTCTGTCGGGTTCCTTGTACCTGCTCGATGTTTTGGACCTTTATAATTATTTCCTGCAGCTCAACCCTTTCGATCGTACGTGTACCCGCACTCATCTGTATTGACATCTCGCCGAACCGATTCTGCACAGTATTCAAAGGTATGTAAATACCTCCTAAATTAGCACCGGCTTTTTTCGCACCTGTCGGGTCCTTTTCTTCTGTACCTTTACCACCTCCTGTTGTTGTGGTCTCTTCTGAAACAACACCTATTACTCTGTAATAATCGCTGGCGATTTTGACATCCTGGCCCATTGGGTCGTCAAGTCCGAACAAATCATCGACTAATTTTTTATCAACTACACAGACACCCCTTTTATACTGCATATCCGTAGCACTCAGAAATCTTCCGTACTTAATCCCTATAGAAGATATTTCCGGATACCAGGGGACCGTCCCTATTACTTCCACGGGAACCCTGCTGGTACGATACTGTGCCTGCTGGGAAAATCGCCTGTTCGGGACGATAACCTGAACATTCGGTATGGCGCTTCTATAACGCTCGGCATCGTCATAAGTCAGTCCGTATTCCTGTAAAGTCTGTTGTTCTACTGATGACTGATCCTCGGGTGGTTTAGCGGTTTTGATAATGATATTATGGCTTCCAAGCTGGGCAATCTTTTCCTGCGCATCCCGACTGGCACCTTCACCGATAGCAAGCATGGCAATAACAGATGAGACACCGAAAATAATTCCCAATGCTGTAAGGGTTGAACGGAGCCTGTGCATCCAGAGGCTCTTAATACCCAGTTTTAATGTGCGTTTAAGACGAAAAAAAATCATCTTTGTTTTAATCCGTTACGCTGCTCTTTTGCAATTCGACCGTCGAACAGCCTTATGGTTCTCTCGGCGTGTGCTCCAATGCCTTCATCATGAGTTACTGCAATCAGTGTTTTGCCTTCCTCATGCAAACGATCAAGTATATGTAAGATGTCTTTGCCGCTTTCCGAGTCGAGATTACCCGTTGGCTCGTCGGCCAGAATAATAAGCGGGTCATTGGCAAGTGCTCTGGCAATAGCAACTCTTTGCTGCTGACCGCCGCTTAGCTCCGACGGCTTATGATCAATCCTGTCACCGAGGCCAACCATATCGGCCAGTTCTTTAGCACGTTCTTCGCTTGTCTGTTCCGTATAACCCTGGTAGTACATTGGGACTTCTATATTTTCGATAACGTTCAATTGACTTATGAGATTAAATGACTGAAATACGAAACCGATGCGTTCCCCACGTATTAAGGAAAGCTCGTCGTCCTGGAGCTGTGCGACATCCTGCCCGCCAAGCAAATACTTGCCGCTTGTCGGGCGATCGAGACAACCTATCATATTAAGCAGAGTGGATTTACCCGAACCACTCGGCCCCATTATTGCTATGTAATCACCGCTGTTGATGATTAAATCGATTTCACGCAAAACTTTTAGTTCTACCGATCCGAGATAGTAATTCTTACACAATTTATCCATCTGCAATATCGGTCTATTGCTGTCGAACTCGAGAACCTGATCTGTATCTGTATTAGTTGTCTTCTGAATCATTTGATTCCTGTCTCATTCGATTTCCACCCTGCTGACCCGACCTGCCGCCAAAACCTTCCCTGTTGGGATTTGAGCCCTGCCTGTTTCTTCCCCGCATCATTTCTCTCATCATGGAATCCATGGTGGTCCGAAGCTCGGTCTTAAACTTTTCAGGATCGCTTTTACGCAACTGCTCGAGTTCCGCGGCTTTTTCCGGATTTGTCTGTTTCATGCCAGTTAAAATCTTGTCAATTATTTCATCTGTCAATTCAAACTGTCTGCCCATTCCCATTTGAGGTCTTTGGCCCCCCGGGATTCCTGTTGCATCTGTCGATATTCCACGTGAACCTCCTCGTTCCGTATCGCCTGTTCGCTGGCCCTCCTGTTCCTGTGAAGGTTCACTTTCCTCAGGAGGCTTTCTTCCCTGGAATGATTCAATTGTTGGCCCGGCCAATTCACTGTAAATCTGCGGGGGATTTAGCAAAACTTCTTCACCTTCACCCAGACCGTCTATGATTTGAACGAATGTGTCGTTGAATACTCCCGTTTGAACTGTGCGTTCTTCAGGACCTGATGGATTCATTACATAGCAGACCTTTCTGCCAGCTCGATTGGAAACCACCTGAATAGGTACGACCAGTACGCCCTCTAAACTTCGAACGAGAACTTGCACCTTACATGACATCCGAGATTTAAGGAAATCATAGGTGCCGTTTATTTTAACGAGGGTTTTGTAAACCTTGAGGTCCGGATTCATCCAGCCTCGCTGCTGATCAGGTAACGGTGCGACTTCGGTTACTTCACCCTGCAATACCCTGTCAGGAAAGGCATCCATAACTATTGTGGCAGGCTGGCCCGGACTAACCTTGTCGACCTCGGTTTCGTGAACACTTATTTCTGCAATCATTTCCGCCGTATCCGGCATTGAGATTATTACCTGTCCTTCGGTGACCACTTCGCCTTCAGCTATGATACCGCTGCTCATTCCGCCCCCTCTGCCTCGCATGGCCCTGAACATATCGTCACTGTCGCCTGTTCCGTATATTACCAGGCCGGGCGCTTTCGCTCTTATTGTACAATTCTCTATCTGTTCTGTTAATTCACTGACCCGCTCCGTCTGTGAACGGAACCTTTCCTGTGCGTTACTGCGCCTGGCCTGGGCCTGAGCCAGTCTCGAACGACATTCGGCGTAAGTCCGTTCTAATCGACGCCCGGCCTCAATGTAGTTACTCAGGTATTCTTCCGCCGATTTAGGAAAATCATAATCCTTGAATAATTGTAGAGCCACTTTAGCACTTTCCAACGAAAACTGTCTATTTTGGACGCTCAATTCGTCCCTTTGCAGTTCAAGATTGGAAACGTAATTTGCATCGTGAAGCTTTCTGGTTCCTGTGAGCGTGTCCTGCGCTGTTTTTAGGTTGCCTTCTGCAAGGATAATATTATCCTGCAAACTTTTCATTTCCTCACCAGCAGCCGAACCTGCCAACACATTCGGGTCGTTTATTCCTTCCTGTATAATAGGAGCTATCTGTTGTGTTAAGTTTTGTGTTGTATTCACATCCTCAACCAATTTGTTTGCAATCTCATTCCCGAGATATTTCTGGAGGTCAAGCAGAGCAAACCTTACATTCAATTTACCATCTGCTATATCACTTTCATTTTGCAGTTCCTGGATAAGATATGACTCTTCGGCGGCAGTGGCGTTTTCCCTGTCACTGGCAAGCTCCATGTTCTCTTGCGTCAGTGCTTCTTTCAAAGCCGAAGAGTCCAGTTGCACCAGAACCATACCTTTCTCTACGTCCTGCTTGGTTACGTAAGTACCGGCAGGGACAATTTCAAGTATTGAGACCTCACTTACGTCCCTTCTTCGTTCGACTTGACACTTGTATTGTATCGATTTATGAGCCCTGATACTGCCACCTTCTGTAACTGTGACGATCAAATCCCGCCGTTTTACCGGAGTGGTTCCACTGTCGGCGCTTATTGCAGTGGTATTCCTTGTCGCCGCCAGCAGGACCGTCACCGTTACTGCCACGGCAACGAATAGTATGGCCAGCCACAGACGGTTTTTGCCCTTTTTAGAGCGCTTTAGGGCTTGATTTTCCGGTTCGGCCAATTTCATATTTGATTTAATATTTGTCATTGTGTGTTTTGCTCCCACATACCATCAGGTCTTACCTGAAGAATACCTACATCTCTGAAAAAACTCATTTTTGCAATCATATGGTCAACTAAAGCACCTGTAAGATTATTTTCTGCCTGGACCAAGGCATCCTCTGAATCTACTAAAAGTCGTATAATACCGCGCCCGGTTTCCAAAAGCAGCTTTTGTTCTTCAACGCGCTTTTCAGCCAATTCGACGCCAATTTTTTGAATTCGATAACTTTCAGCGGTTTCTTCCAAGCCACGGTATGCCTCTCGAACATCCAACTTGACTCTTTCAACCTCCTCATCATAACCACGTTGCCGCTGCAGTAACGATATTAATGCTTCTCTATAGGCATTGCGTTCAGATTTTTGGTCGAATGGCAAATCAGCTTCAAAACCTAAGGAGTAAGTACCTTCATGAAACCGTAACCTGGTGAAATCTGTTTTTTCAGTAGAATCTACGCCGGCGCTTCCAATCAGGTTCAGTTGCACACCAAGGCCTTCGGCAGCCAATACAAGTTTTCGCTCTGTATCCTCAAGGCCATCCTCGGTATTAGCCAAATCCAAACGCCATCTTAACGCCATATCAATCGCGTCCTCTACCGTATATTCCAGCAGCTCGACACCGATATTTCCCAGCACCACAAGCTCATTTGGATCCAATGTAATATTGGCATCGGTGGGTAAAGACAATCTTATCTTAAAACTGTCAAGAGCTTGAGCATAACGTTGTTGGGCTGAAACAACACTATTCTCGGCACTTAGTAATCTCTGTTCTGCTTCAAACACTTCGGAAGGAGCCCTTTGACCAACTTCAACCTGCATTCTCAATTGTTTTGTAGATTCCTCTTGTCTTTCATAGCTGGCCCTGATGACTTCCAGGTTCTTCATTTGCTCCAGAACACGGTAGTAATCACTGATAATGGAAACCACAAATGTCTTACGATAACGATTGAAAGTACGTATTCTATATAAAACATTTCTCTCAGCCTGGGTCAGGTTCTCCCATGCGGTTTTGCCCCCACCACGTCCCATTAAAGGTGCCGTCACACTGGCAGTAAGAACCGAACCCAAAGTAGTGTATTGATCACCGCTAAGAAAACGAGTCCAATCGATAGCAAGACCGGCATTTGCTATTACACCGCCAGCCGTAATAAACGCCTGGTTCACACCGAAGTCGGACGAAAGTGTATTATTTTCAACGCCTCCGGAATTTAGATATTCACCATCAAAAGAGCCGAACCATTGCCTTGCATATTCATGTCTTGTCAGTGTTAAATCAAGAGCAGAAAGATACAGTGACTCCTTTTGATTTTGATAATCACGATTATACTTTGTAGCTATCTCAACCGCCTGTGCAAGATTTATGACTCCCGATGCGGGAATCTTAGCAGCGATTTCTTCTTCAGTCGCCACCGTATCACGAATCGTATAATTTGTCATCTGCCCGAAGTCGTCTTGCCATTTATCTTCAATAATCTTATATGTTTCCTGATCTGCCTCGTCTACAAGTTGCTCCGGGCTTCTACATGCACCGGCAAAACCCAAAACGACAGCAATGCTAAGCATCCAGAACATTAATCTTACAGGCGACAACTTCCATACCATAAAATTTTTCCCTGATAAATCTCTCTCTCGCATAGAATTATTTTCTAATTATTTCCAAGATGTTATTAAATTCTATAAAACCTTTATTCTACGATATATAGACACAAAATAAAAGACGAAATACCTAAACCATCACCTGTTATCAAAATTTAGACGCTTCAAACCGCCCGAATATTGCTGAAAAATCGATACCAAAGCAATTTTCTTTACATTATTAGGCAAATCCGATGCTTAAGATAATTAATAAAAAGCTAACAAGAAGAACACTACTACATATACATTTAATAAAGAGTAAAAACACAAAGACGTTAATAAATAGACCTCAGTTCCACATATTGTTCTAATATTTACTGAAAAAACACATCGAAATCTTTTACAGTACTGAATGATCGCCATTAAACCAAAATGTATATTGTTGCAGCGCAAACACATAAGATATTTAATATCAATGGATTAGAAAATTTCACACTTGTATTATTTTGTTGGTAAATTTAATTATAGTCCTGTTTAAATTAAGACTTTTAGAATATTGACAAAAAGACCGAAGTCGAGTTAATTTATTTATAGTATCTGGCGGCGTAGCCAAGCGGCCTAAGGCGACGGTTTGCAAAACCGTTATTCGCCGGTTCGAATCCGGCCGCCGCCTATCCATTCCAGATTTGAAACTGGATGGTAAAAGGATTTTCTTTGCCTAATAAATACAAAGGGCAAGTATTTGGGTAATTCAGGATGGATAAAGCCAAAGAACAAAGGGCAGAGCGAAGATTAAGTTATCGTTGGCCCGTTCATTTCACTCAGAATGATAGGGAAAAGGCTTTATCGGGTCAGATTGTAGATGTTTCCAGCGAAGGCATGGCTTTTCTTTGCCGTTCCGATGAAAACTGTCCGAATCTCGGCCAATTATTAAAAATAAGCTTTGGAGCTCCACATTTTAACCAGAGCAATTCCTTCGACACAGTACTTTTCAAACGCATAGGGCGCATCTCACGAATAGATAAATTAAGTAGCCGGGTATACCGTGTTGTGTTTCGATTTATAGAGCCGCTTTTTTTCAAGCCCGGTGAGCAGAACATAAGTGAATCCGATGCACAAAAAAGACTCGAAGCCAAAACGCTGTCAATTGTCAAAGCAGAAGAAAAAGCCAAAGTCTTCGACGAAGCATTAATAAGAGCCGAGGAAAAAATAAGGTTATACACAGAAGCAAAAACAAAAGCAGAAGAACGAGCAAAGTTTGAAATACAAGCAAGAGTAAAAGCCGAAGCCAGAGCCAATAGTGAGGCAACACTGAGAGCAAAAGCAGAAAAAATTGCCGACATTGAAGCTTCTAAAAGAATAAAAGCCGAAGCCGAAGTACAAAAAAAGACTGAATTTTATACGGGGGAAATAGCAAAAATCAAAGCGGAAAAGGCCCGGGCAATATCACAGATTAAAGCCGAGGCGGCGGATACAATAGCTAAATTGGAGGAAAAATTGGAAATCAAGGAAGGCTCGAAAAACAAGATAACAGACAAACAACCAATCAAAGAAGTGGTCATGAAAAAGGTTGACAAATTTGTTACAGACCGCAATAAAATCTTTTAGCGTACAACTGCCAAAAGCATAATAACACTATGCCCGGTTAAAGGGGAATATCACTTATCAAAGAAAATAACATGAGAGCAGAATTTGCACATTCACTACTGGAAGTCATTGAAGCCGACATTACTGAAATGGAAACCGAAGCCATTGTCAATGCTGCTAACGCCCAATTGATTTTAGGTGGTGGTGTAGCAGGAGCTATCAAAAGAAAAGGTGGACACGAAATCCAGGAAGAGTGCAATAAAATTGGCGGGACTTTTGTAGGCGGGGCTGTAATAACAAATGCAGGAAATCTGAAAGCAAAATACGTTATTCATGCAGTAGGCCCTCGAATGGGTGAAGGAAACGAAGACCAAAAGCTGAAAAATGCAACGCTAAACACACTTAGAATCGCCGACAAAAACAATATTAAAAGCATTTCCTTCCCGGCAATAAGTACAGGTATTTTCGGTTATCCCATAAACAAATGCGCCGAAATAATGCTAAAGACAACCGTTGATTATATTAAAGGCCAAACCGGCCTGGAGAGGGTCGTTTTTTGCCTTTTCGGAAATGACAACTATAATATATTCGCCAGGCAACTTGAACAGGAAATTCAGAACAACAGTTAGGCTCTCTAAACTCATAAAAGAATTGAATATCCACACCGCTGAAATTCAGAGAGTCTTAATCAAAAAAATCGCATTGCCCTGCTCAGTTTCAGATAAAGAAATGTCCAAAGTGAAGAATTTATTCACAACGATAATAGAAGATAAAATCACAAATAAAGTAAATTTAACGCGATTTTATTTGTCATATAAACCGAGTATTGTAATATAAATATACAAGATATCTAAATTTCATAAACCATTTAAGAAGGCGCCACAATGGAGACAAGATTCAATGTCTTTGAAATTCTCCAAATAGCCGAGAAGATCGAGCACAATGGTGCCAAATTTTATCTCAAGACGGCGGAAAAGCTCGATAATCCTGAATTTCGAAATATATGCTACAAACTGGCCAGCTGGAAAGCAAAACACGAAAAAATTCTCGCACAGAGAAGAAAAAGGTTCTCTGAAAAAACCGGTGAATTCGGCACATTCGACCCGAATGATTATGTACTATCCAATCCACATGTGATGGCAGGTCTTGCAGTTTTTGCTACAAAACCAAGTTCTCTAAAAGACCCGCTAAACAAGGATAAAATAGCGGAAATACTTAAAGACGCGATAAACAGGTCAAAAGAAGCAATCGTTTTTTATAATGGTCTCAAAGGTTTCTCACGAGACCCGGCTTGTGAAGATACAATTGATAAAATTATTAAAGAAGAAAATCGACACATACGCCTGCTAACTGAACAATTAGAAAAGCAATAATCAATTATAAAACACCATACAAATCTCTTTCGATATAAATATATCCATATTAAGCTACTTACGTATTCGGATTTATACCGTCATTACGCGTCAACGGCATCGTATCAATTGATTTTGGTTAACACGGATATGCGGAAGAGATGTTTTTAAGTCCTCAATGAAACGCAAACCATCGGTCCAGTACCCTGCTGTGGGTTTCAAATTCGGGCTAAAATCTGAAAAATAACGATTGATACAACCAATCAAAAGCTCACGGAGATATTTACTAATCATCGACGCCAATGACACCGGCAAATATTTTTCATCGGCGCCAACCTTAAAATGCAAACGCATAGCTCCGTCGTGAGCCTGCAATTCATAGCTGCTGACTTCAGGATTTTCACAGATAATCCTCAATTTCATATCCGGAAACATTCTTTGAAGATTTTTAAGATAACGCATCCGCCCACCCTGCCTGTCTATTATGATATGCAGATTCTCACCCGTAAAATTATCGAAAGCCATTTTTATAAGTTGCGAAGTAGCAGTAAAAAGCACGCTGGCCTTATTCTTCACCGCAGTAACCATTTTGTTGTAGTACTCTACATCCAGGCAACAACTGCTTATCTGCTGCAACTTGAATCCATTTGCAGCCATATCGTCGTTCAGCACTTTCGAAGCAATTGCTGTATCGGCAACATTAGCCGAAAGGCAGTGACTTTCAGCACCTTTGTACCAGGGATATTCACTTAGCCGTTCAAGGCAACTCGGGCATAACAGCTCTATCAGTTCAGCAAGTGTAGCCGGATTTTTGCCGAGACATTTAATAACAGACAGAACAGTCCGTTCAAGGTGTTTAATGCCGACAGTTTTATTGTAGGCTTTTTTACTATCGGTAATGAGTAATCGCCCCCCCAAGCGTTTTCGTCTGTTACCGGTACTTCTGAATAAAACCTGCCACAGGTCGGATGTCAAATAGTCGGAGGGGAGCGACAAAGTGGTAGACGATACAACTAAAGGACCCAGAATCGGGCCAAAACCAGCCTCGTCAATTCCCACTAAAATTGCCATCCCTGCAACTCCCGTCATCCATGAAAAAACGGTTAAATCATAACAGATTTGCCCGTTTAATTTGCAGCACTCGAAACATAATTATAACCATTAATACAAAGAAATCAACTAATTGTATTTATATTCTCGCCAACTATGTGACTCCATAAATTGTTATAGAAGGTCCTGGGCTTGACACCGAGGCCAAATTCTTGTAGAATAAGGTCTTGGAAATCCAGTGCTACACATATTGAGGTACTAAATGTCAATAAAATTACAGTTTCTCGGAGCCGCCCAGAATGTTACAGGCTCACGGCATCTTCTACAAGTCGATGGAACCAGACTTCTAATAGATTGCGGGCTTTTTCAGGAACGTCAATTCCGAGAAAGAAACTGGGAAGCTTTCACTATACCGCCCGCGAGTATAAATGCAGTACTGTTAACACATGCACATCTTGACCATTGCGGTCTTTTACCCCGATTAGTCAAAGAAGGATTCAAAGGCAAGATATACTGTACCGCTGCCACCGGAGATATCGCAAGGATCATATTATTAGATTCAGCCAAACTGCAACAGGAAGATGCTGAGTTCAAACGTAAAAGACACGAGCGTGAAGGCCGTAAAGGTCCCTATCCGGAGGTGCCACTTTATACAACAGCCGATGCGGAGGCGTGTTTTCCCCTGTTTCAACCTGTCAAATATAAACAGAATATCGAGATTGGCCCGGGTATCGAGGCGATTTTCTGTGAAGCCGGTCACGTTCTCGGCTCTTCGGTTATAAAAGTCACAGTTACTCAAAACGGGCAACAGAGAGCCATCTTGTTCTCAGGCGATGTCGGTAGACCAAACAGACCCATCCTACAAGATCCTGTCCTATTAAAAGAGGCTGACTATATCCTCATTGAGTCCACTTATGGAGACCGCATCCATCAAGGCCCCGAAGATACAAAAAAGATGATTGCAGAAGTCATCAACTCCACGAAAAAAGCCGGTGGCAATATCATTGTCCCCAGCTTCGCCCTGGAACGTTCTCAGGAAGTTTTGTATTACATAAACGAATTGCTGTTGGCCGATGCAATACCACATTTAATGGTCTTTTTAGACAGTCCAATGGCAGCAGGTATTACCAAGGTTTTTCAGCGACATCGCGAGTTGTTTGATGAGGAGATGGTCGAATTAGTCGAACAGGGTGAGTCACCATTCAATTTTCCCGGACTAAAAATCACCGGAACAACCCAGGAGTCAAAAGCTATCAACCATATAAAAGGGACTATTATGATAATAGCGGGTTCCGGAATGTGCACAGGTGGTAGAATAAAACACCACCTGGTCAACAATATAACCAGGCCTGAAAGCACAATAATGTTTGTCGGATATCAGGCGGTTGGCACACTCGGCAGACAGATTATTGACGGCGAAAAGGAAGTTCGAATACTCGGACAAAAATATCCTGTAAAAGCAAGGGTTGTGAGGGTAAACGGTTTTTCTGCCCATGCGGACAAGCAAGAACTGCTTGAATGGTTAAGTGTGTTGAAAAAACCACCGAAAAGACTGTTTGTGGTACACGGCGAGGCTGAAAGTGCACACCAGTTCGCCGACTACCTGGTCCAGAAGACCGGCTGGAAAGTTACAGTTCCGGCGTATAAAGAGGAGGCTTTCCTCGAATAGCACCAAGTTACAAAATAAGGTCCCATACAAAAGCTCCTCATCAATGTATAAAATAGGCTTTATCAGCAGTAATCTGGTTTTTTACTTGACTGCAAGGCCCCTAATTTGGTATGAATATATATGAAGGAGCTAACATGTGCATAGGCTGATATCGCGGTTTTTCTCTTTCAAATAGGTAAAATACTATTAAAACTGCTCTGAAAGAGCTCAAAACCTCGTGATGACTAACCTGCTGGAATCGATAGGCTCAGAGTAGTGTTTTTCTTCGAATAAAAGTTTCGTCTTTGGGGAAAGGAGGTGGCATTAGTTCATATAAAGTATCCCGTATGGATCTCCGTTATTGAACAGGTATTCGTTATTATCTAGACAGGATTAAAAATTCACCTTTATAAATCGCTATCATTAAGAACCTTTTGAAGGAGGTGTATTATGTGTAGAAGATTGTTTTTCTTGATTTGTTCTTTTTCATTACTGAGCATGGCAGGTAACGCCCAGGCTCAACTTCTGGCTCATTACAAGTTTAATGAGACATCCGGCAATATCGCTGTTGATTCAAGTATAAAAGGCAACGATGGTATCATTGAAAAAATCGACGAAACCGCAGAGGGAGGTGACCCGAACTGGGTACTCGACGGGATAGACGGTGCACTCGCATTCGATGGGAACATGGACGTTAATCTGCCGTCAGAAAACATGGGATTGCGCTCAGACTCAGGTACAGTAGCATTTTGGATGAAAATGGCGGAAGTAACAGGAGGTATTAATACAATATGGTGGGGTGGGGATAATACCACTGGCGGTGGCTTCGGCTCGGAAAACGAAATGCACATACATGTAGAAACTGCAGTGGCAGATATTTGGATAGGCGGCGAGATTTGTTTCCACGGCCAGAGTGACCCAAACAATTTTCACCTCCACTCCGATCCTAACAAGGGCGACCCCGCAGGAAACGAGCCTAACAATCCTATTTTAGTTAATGATGATCAATGGCATCATATTACTTGTACATGGGGCAATGAAGATGGTAACGCAAAGCTGTTCTTTAACGGCAGATTACTGCATCAAATGGCACGAGGCACAAGAAGTTTTCCGCTATCTACTATGTATCTGGGTCAGATGGCCAATGGTTCACGCACATACACCGGTTTACTCGACGATCTACAAATCTACGGCCGTGCCCTGAATTTAGAAGAGATCCAGGATGTTATGGCGGCCGGAGCAGCCCTTACACTACCGGCTTCACTACCATTGCCTGCTAATAATGCCAAAGATACACCACGAGATGCGGTTCTAAGCTGGACCGAGGGAGATACCGCTTACAAACATAATGTATACTTTGGAACAAACTTCGATGATGTCAATGAAGCCACTTTGACCGATCAAAGAGATGTGCTTGTCAGTGAGAACCAGGACGAACTCAGCTTTGATCCTTTCGGTCCCGAACTTCTTGATTACGGCCAAACTTATTATTGGCGGATTGATGAGGTCGAAGTAGATGGCACGACAATTCATAAAGGCAACATCTGGTGCTTTACGGTAGCTAATTTCATCGTTGTGGATGATTTTGAGTCTTATAACGACCTTGGACCCGAGGACCCAAATAGCAACAGAATATTTAATACATGGATAGATGGATGGGAAATCGAGACGAATGGTGCCACGGTAGGTTATGCCGAACCCGATTTTGAAAACGATGAACATTTCGTCGAAACCACCATTATCAACACAGGCAAACAATCAATGCCATATTTCTATGACAACGATATGAAATATTCAGAAGCAGTAATGGATTTAACGGGTTCAGCGAGTAACTGGACCAGAGACGATGTTAACCAATTATCTTTATGGTTCATAGGCGCTCCAGGACCTGTCGGCAGTTTCGTTGAGGAACCTGCCGGTACTTACACAATGACGGCAGCCGGCTCGGACATTTGGGGCGGCGCCGATGAATTTCACTTTGCCTATAAGGAGGTTACAGGTGCCGTGACGATACGAGCCAGGGTCGATAGTCTTGATAATACAGATCCATACGCCAAGGCCGGCGTGATGATTCGTGATACACTGGAACCGGGCGCCAGGAATTGCTCGCTCCTGATGACTCCCGAATACGGAGTAAGGTTCCAGTATCGTAACGTAGTCGATTCCGATACAGAAAGGGAATACGATCCAAATGTTGTTGTACCTTATTGGGTTAGATTAGAGCGTACATCCGGCGGACTTATCCGGGCGTATTATTCGGAAAACGGCAGCGACTGGACATCACTTCCTTTAAAACAAGTTTCAATGACTACACCTATATACATTGGCCTGGCCGTTACCAGCCATAACACTGCTGAAGTCTGTACAGCCGTACTGTCCAATGTAACCATTACCTCAGGCGGCGGTACTGATTCAGCATGGGCCAATCAGGATATAGGAATAACCAGTAACAGTGCTCAGCCAATATATGTATCTCTCAATAATAATGCCACAGTCTATCATGATCCGAACGCTACACAGATAGAGACATGGACACAATGGAATATACCTCTACAGTCTTTTGAAAACCAAGGTGTGAACCTAAACAACGTTACAAATATCGCCATAGGCGTCGGTACTAAAGGTGATACAACAACCCTTGGTGGTACAGGAACATTATTCTTCGATGATATTCGATTGTATCGGCCTTCAGCACCATAGCTAATCACTGGAAGTTGAAGACTTCAGTTTTATTATAGTATCTCTGAGGCCTATACTGACTTATTCAGTATAGGCCTTTTTTTATATAAAACTACATTGGAAATTACTCATCTGGTAAAATCATCTTACACGTAATTCTTATACAGGTAGGCCTGAATTATTTGACCTGGTCTTGTGATTTTCTCTTACGTTCAGCAAACCAACTTAGCAATATCCCCAATTCAAAAAGGGCATAGAGTGGTAATGCGAGGGTAATTTGTGATATCACATCCGGTGGTGTAGCCATAGCTGCAACTATAAATATACCCAGCAAAACAAACTTCCTTGATTTCTGCAATGCTTGGATTGATACCAGCCCGGTACGGTTTAAAAAGAAAATAGCTACGGGCGTCTGAAATGCCACCCCGAATATCAACATTAGCATAGTTATAAAAGATATATAATTCGCAAATGTGAAATTCGAACTAACACCGAGTATTCTTTGGTTGAATTTTACAAGGAACTTAAGTGTAAGTGGCGCGACAAAAACTAAAAAAAATACTGCCCCAATCACAAATAGTGCTGCTGAAAAAGGTGTGGCGAGGTAAACATAGCGTCTTTCATGCGGATAAAGGCCGGCAGCAATAAACATCCATATCTGATAAAAAACCCACGGTGACGATAGAATCAGTCCCGAGATTAAAGCTATTTTTATGTAACTTACAATGCCATCTGCAGGGGCAAGTGTTTGTAGTCTGGCTTGTTCACCCATTGCATCGAGATATGGATCTTCAATAAAGGCTATTATTTTAGGACAGAAAATCAGACATATAACCGAACCAACCACCAATCCAACAAGCGCAAAAATCAAGCGCATCCGCAACTCCTCGAGGTGGTCGCCTAAGCTCATTGTGGAATCAATGGGATTTCGTATCTTCTTCTTTTTCTTCTTTGTGGTCTTGTCCATTTCTCAGACAAGGAGAATATGTGATGGTTTTGTACTTAGATAAGTTAATTCTTTTTATCTTCTGAATCGTCCAGACCAGCTGCGTTTTTAGTCTCTTTGGCTACATCATCCCCGATTTTTTTAACGTCATTTACAAACTCGTCTTTGTTTTCTTCAACTTCATGAATACCCTTTTTGAACTCGGTCAAGCTCTTACCCAAACCTCGGGCAATTTCGGGCAACCGCCTACCGAATAGGAGCACTGCGATAATAAGAATTATGATAAGTTCAAAAGGCCCAGGCGTCCAAATACCAAGATATTGCATACATTCAGTCATCTTAGTCTCCTTATTTGCATATCGAGTTATTATATTGCGACACGCAATACGCCGTCAAGTTCAATAGCAATCCATTTCTTCTATACGTACTTAAGTACCTTAATCATACGAAAAAGGCATGAAATAATATATACATTACATAAAATTATATCCAGCAGAAGCTTAAGGTCAAGAAAATAGATTTATCTATAGTTGACCATTCTTTGTAATTAATGGCCGGTATAGGTAAGTTAACAAAACATCTTTGCCTTATTATCAGTGTCAATTTACTCAATTTGGAAATGAGTCAAATTAGTATAATAGCGCAATTATAAGCTCTCTGTCGTCTCCTTGAGGGAGCAAAAAAAATGCTCCTAACGCCGAACATAAACACTTTGTAGACAAGTACTTATACTTAGAAATGTTCGATTTTTCTTGCTTTTAATGTCCATATCGGTTATGATAACCACATAATAAGAACACAATTATTACATTAAATCGTTACAGGGGGAATCCAATGAAGAAATTTTATTACGAAACTTGGATACCATTTACATTAAATAAAAGGCGAATTCTGATCCTGGCTATCGCAAGCTATATCGCCCTTTGTTAAAAAAGTTTTTTATTCCTTCCCCCTGCTGCTCGATATTGGGCAGCTATTTTTATGCGCATAAAAGACCATAAATAATTGACACATCATCTGCGGCACACTAATTTATGACAACTTTAAAGAACCATAGGAGTATCACAAAATGATAATAGTTACCGGTGGAGCTGGTTTTATTGGTTCTGCGATAATTTCGTCGTTAAATAAAAGACAAATTACTGATATCCTCGTTGTCGATAAACTGGAGTGCAACCAGAAGTGGATGAATCTTCGGAATCTGTCCTTCGCCGATTACGTTGAGAAAGATGATTTTCTGGAAATGGTTATCGAGGACAAGCTCGATAGTTCTATCGAGGCTGTACTCCATCTCGGTGCATGCTCAGATACGACAGAAACAAATGCCTCTTACCTTATAAAAAACAACTATGAATATAGCAAACTGTTAGCCCAATGGGCAACCAACGCCAATACTCGATTCATTTATGCTTCGAGCGCAGCGACTTATGGTGACGGCTCAGTCGGATTCAGCGATGACGAAAATGAACTGGAGCATCTCCGACCTTTGAATATGTACGGCTATTCAAAACATCTGTTTGACTTGTGGGCATGCAGGACAGGACTGTTAAAAAAAATTGTTGGTTTGAAGTACTTTAATGTATTCGGGCCCAATGAATACCATAAAGCCAACATGAGAAGCTTTTGTCTAAAGGCCTTTGAGCAGATAAATGCCGCCGGTAAGGTTCGTCTTTTCAAATCATATAAATCCGAATTCAAAGACGGCGAGCAAGTACGGGATTTTATTTACATCAAAGATGCTGTGGATATGACATTGTTCTTTTTGGACAATAAGCGGCTAAACGGCATTTTTAATATCGGGACCGGGGAGCCACGCACATGGAATGACCTCGTGAAGGCGGTTTTTATCGGGATGGGAAGAAAAACAAATATTGAATATATTGCAATGCCCGAATCCATACGAAATCAGTATCAATATTACACCTGTGCCGACACGGTAAAACTACACAAATCAGGTTACAATAAAAAAACGATATCACTTGAAAACGCAATAAAAGACTACGTCCAAAATTACCTTCAAAAAGACTGGTATATGTCCGGTCTTTAAACATCCTGTTATACTTTCCCCGATAACGGTTTTAGAATGTCAATGTCACGATTCAACCGTATATAAAAACAAGGTTGGCAGGTATAACACGAAAAAAGTAACGGCTGAGTTACTATCTCTGCTTAAGCAAATTATTAAAGAGCATTGCTGCCACACAAGCAGATGCTTAATGGGCAAAAAGGTGCGGAGTGCCCCTACAAACAATATATAGTAACAAATGCTCCATATTTAATGATTTAAAGCACTTGATTAAGCCTTTCATTTTTATCCCGTATGACTTTCCACCATTTCCTTTTCAAATTCAGGAGCTTCATCTGGAAATTCACTTAAAGTCCAGTATAGCTCAACTGTCCTAATTGCTTCCACAAAGCTTTTATAATCTGTCGGTTTGACAATATAACCGGCGGCACTTAGATTGAAACTTTCAAATCTATCCCACTCATTTTTAGACGTGGTAAATACGACAACCGGAATCCTTCTTAAGTGATCGTCGGCTTTCGCGACCTGCAGGAACTCAATGCCATTCATCTTCGGCATATTCAAGTCCAGAAAAATAACGCACGGTTTCAGATTCGATTCATCTCTTAAGTACTCCAGAGCTTCTTCGCCGTTAATTCTATGCACTAATTGATTAGTCACTTTTAGGTCTTTGAGGGCACGTTTGAGTGTCATTGCATCGACGTGGTCATCCTCAACTAACATGATTGGTTTCATACTTCGCATTGTACACCTCACTTTCTTGTTTTGGTAATGAGAAAAAGAATGTGCTTCCCTGCCCGGGCTCTGATTCAATCCAAATCCTTCCTCCATGTAATTCTACAATTTTCTTTGTCACTGTAAGGCCGACACCGGTACTTTCATATTCATCTTTTGGCGACAAAGTCTGGAAAATCTGAAAGATTTTATCGAAATACTTCTTTTCGATACCCGGGCCATTATCAGAAACACTAAATATCCAGTAGTCACCTTCCTCGACGCAACCTATTTTTACCCGGCCTTTCGGCTTATCCATATATTTTATAGTGTTACTAAGCAGGTTCTGGAACACCTGCATAATACGTGTTTTCCCACAGTTAATTACGGGCAGTTCATTTTCAACGGTAATTTCCATATTTTCCGGAGGGGAAACCATATCTATAACTTCAGGTATGAGTTCATTAAGATCAACCTGAACCTGTTCTTCATCTATACGCCCAATCCTTGAATACTGAAGCACGCCTTCAATCAGGTTATGCATCCTGCCAACTCTTTTGACAAGCAGCGCCATCTGCTCTTTGCCTTCCTTGTCAAAATTTTGTGCGTAATCATCAGTTATCCATGTAGCCAGAGCGTTTATTCCACGAAGTGGGGCCTTCAAATCATGTGAGACTATGTATGCAAAGTCTCTCAGTTCCTGATTTGTCTTCTCTACCTGCCCCAATAGCTCCGCCTGCCTTTTTTGGGCTTCTTTAAGCAGGGATATATCTATAAAACTCTCGATAAAATACGAATGGCCTTGCCAGGATGTAGAAGTAACTGTCTTGAGAATTGGAATTTTTTTGCCATCCCCTTTAATAAGTGTACACTCCTTTTGGATTATTGATTGACCTAAATCACTTATTGGACACTTGCCTTCTTCAACCGGACAGATAAAATTATAGCAAACCTTATCAATTATCTCTTCTTTTGGAAGGCCGATTAATTCAGCTCCAAGCTGGTTTGCATCAATAATGTGATGGGTCTCTGCATCTACAATCACAACGCCCGTTAAAATAGAATTCAAAACGATATTCAGACGATGTTTACTCTCACCCATAGCCACTTCCGCTTTTATGCGTTCAGTAATATCGTGAAAACTCCACACTCGCCCGACAATTTTATCACCGATTTTCTGAGCTTGTGAGAATCTCTCATATACACGACCATCCTTGAACTTCAATAAATCGAAAGATTCCTCCTCAATATTGGCGTAAAGCCTTCGAACCTCATTGAGAAATCCTTCAGGATCGCTTAGTTGATCCAGTACGTGCGCAAGCAATTTATTATCATCTCTGCTTTCTACTATCCTGTCGGGGATTCGCCACAAATTTAGAAATTTGGGATTATAGCTAACAACCTTCCCATTCAGGTCAACGACAAGAATGCCATCTGCAGTCGATTCCAATGTTGCTGTAAGAAGTGAGAGAGTGTGTTTTATTTCTTCCTGTACTTCTTTGTACCTTCTAATATCCAGAGACAGTTTTCGATTTCTCTCCCTTAGTTCTTTAGAACTTATTTCAAGCTCGCCTTCAATCAAACGTCGATCCTCATCGAAACCGTCGTAAGCGTCACTTATTGCACTAAACAATGGTCCAAGTTCTCTCGGAGCGGAATTTAAATCCCCCAGAAACTCTTTAATCTGACATTTTAGCAACTCATTCATGATTCGATCCTATCTTTCAGAAAAAGTCGTTATTGTCATATTCTGGTTATTTAGCACAACTTGTCCTCTTCGTTAACAGAATCTCTCATGGAAATCTGATTATTTATAATTAAGGATGGAATCAAGCTTAACATCATATATCTCAGTTTCTTGTTTCGGTAATGAGAAGAAGAATGTGCTTCCCTGTCCCGGATTTGATTCTACCCAAATCTTTCCATCATACAATTCTATAATTTTCTTGGCTACTGTAAGACCGATACCGGTGCTTTCAAATTCATCTCTTGGCGATAATGTTTGAAAAATCTGAAAGATTTTATCGAAGTACTTTTCCTCAATGCCCGGACCATTATCAGAAATATCGAATATCCAATGACCTTCTTCCTCAACGCAATTGATTTTTATCCAGCCTTCTGGTTTATCCATGTATTTGATGGCATTGCTTAACAGATTTTGGAATACCTGCATAATCCTTGTATTCTCGCTGACAATTACAGGAAGCTCGTTTTCAATCGTGATTTTAATATGATCCGGAGGAGAAACCATATCAATAACTTCAGGTACAAGCTCATTGAGATTTATCTGTACCATTTCTTCTTTTATACGTCCAATTCTCGAACACTGAAGGACACCGTCAATCAGGTAATGCATTCGAATGACGCGTGATGAGAGCAAATCTATCTGCTCTTTACCGGCCTCATCAAGCTTATCTCCATAATCACTTTTTATCCAATCCGCCAGCGTGCTGATTCCTCTTAGTGGTGCTTTCAAATCGTGTGAAATAATATATGCGAAATCTTTTAACTCCTCATTGGCTTTCGCTAAAACTTTTAGCAGCCTTGCCTGCCTTGCTTCCGACTTTTCACGCTCCTCTACTTCCCTGATTAATTGTTCATTAGCCGCCGTGAGATCAACAGTGCGCAGTTTAACTCGCTCTTCCAGGTCATTTTTGGCCTTGACCAGAGCAGAATCGTGTTGCTGGATTTGCTCCAACATTTCATTGAAAGTATTTATAAGGACGCCAACCTCATCATTAGTGTGGCTTTCAGCACGAGTGGAATAGTCTTTTTGTTCTGAGACGACTTTTGCAACATCTGCAATATCCAAAATCGGCTTGGAAATAATTTTCTGAAGTCGCGACGAAACATAATAAGCCGCAGAAAATGCAAGCAGCATAACACAAATAATAATACTAACATTGCGACCGAGCATTTTATAAACGGGCTTTAAATCTGATTGCAAACAGACTGTTCCTATTATTTCATCTTCGAGAACAATAGTTTTATAAACTGTCAAATAACCATCGGCAAACCTGTAACCATCCTCTATAAGTTCAACCGATGGAATATTACTACCAACCTTATCGTTATAATAACTTGCAAAAATCTTTCCCTTGTTATTATATACACAGCCAAACACAACGGACTTTTGGACATGAAGTGCCTTAAGTGTCTCCATTGCATCCTGGCTATCCTCAAAAGCTAACGCAGCCTCACAATTATCCGCTATCATCTCAGCTTGTATTGACAGATTCCTTGCCATTATTTGACGAAGATTAAGCCATTCCCAGAAAATAACTCCGGTACCTGTCAACAGTAGCGCTGTTAAAGATGTCAGCATTGTAATCGCAATCAGCTTATTCTTTATTGTTAAATTACGTATACCCGTCATTGTCAGCTCTTAGCTTGTAAGCTCATTTTTCTTCAATCACTTTTTTTGCCAACCGTAACAGCTGAGACCTAATCTTTAACTTATTATTCTTTGCAGCAGTAAGATTAATCTCAAAACGAACCTTGTTTTCCTCGACTACAAAATTAATCATGCCTCCGGATTTGAGCATATTAGGAGTTTCACCCACCGTTAAAACACTATGCTTATCAACCAAATTAATAATGTCAGTAATATCTTTTCCTTCCGAAGAGCATATGAATATCAGATGGCATTTCCTCAAAAACTCAATTGCAGATTTATCTGTTTTACTTGATTTCTTAAGCTTTTCCATTCCCTCGAAACGACTTATAAGACCATTTCTACCCTTAATCTGTTTTTTAGTCATTGGTTCGAAGGCATCCCCAAACGGATCTTTGCCAACAATACCGATAATTATAGGTTCATTCGGGTCTTTAGTCCTTTCTTCCGGCCAGTCTACAAATTTGATAAAGTTATATAAAAAAGCAGCCTTAATTTTATACTCACGGTTATGCTCAGAATCGCTACTGTCTTGTGCACTGCACGGCATTATATGCAACGCTATAGACAAAAATAATAAAATATAAAACCTCGACTGCATCTTTCTATTCAGTCTATAGAATTTATTTTAAATACCCAAATACCAGCTTAAACTCATTTCTCTTCACAGATTACATACTGCTTATTGCTTTGAAAAAACAACCTGCTAATCCGTCCAATAATCTACAGAAACTATACGGTTTACAGCATAGCTCGAATATATAATCACCGGAATAAAGTATCCTTTCCTGATATTGCTTTAACAACTTATCTCGTATAAGTTCACTTCCGATAAAATTGGCATTTCAAAATAACTGCGTGAAAACACTATCGGCATGTTACAATAGAAGGGTTAGGAAAATTTTAACGCCGGATGTTAACAGCAACCAGGTAAAATTCTTCCTGTGGATTAATAACAAACTTACTATTCACAATTATTAAAATGTTTTACCATAATCCCGTAAATTGTTCATAAAATAAAACCCTTTGACCAAAAAATACCGGTGAAATACCAAAAAAGTCTTAAAAATACGGTGTGACAACAAAGCACTGAATAAAATACGACATATATATTGGTCTCTTTGCTTTGAGAATGTTTGATATTTTATATACCAGGTTTCCCGGAGTTTGGCGGTTTTCGGACTATATGAGTTTAAAAAAACATCACAGATATTGAATAACCTGGATAATTCCTTAAAATCAAGCATTATAAAAGGAAATTTGAATGAAATTCAGAATATGGTTCCTTGAAATTCGGCCTGAGTTTCTTTTGCTTTCTATAGTCCTTGTTCTATTAGGTACGGCAATCTCCTGGAATGAAGGTTATTTTGATTGGCTTAGATTTCTCCTAACGACCCTTGGCTTGCTTTCGGCTCACACCAGCGTCAATGTCCTCAATGATTATTTTGATTATAAAAGCGGCATAGATTTCGAAACTATACCGACTCCTTTTTCCGGAGGAAGCGGGATTCTCACTCAAGCTCTTCTTAATCCAAAGAGTGTCTACACATTCGGCATAACTTCTCTTGCACTGGCTTTTTCAATCGGCGTTTATCTGGCTTATATTTCCGGCTGGCAGCTTCTACCCTTGATCTTTCTTGGCGGAGGGATCGCTTACTTTTACACTTCAATTCTAACAAAATGGCTAATCGGAGAGTTCTTTGCAGGTCTCGGACTGGGTAGCTTACCGGTTCTGGGAACTTACTTTATTCAAACCGGTAGTTACAGCATGGAAGCGATTATTGCCTCTCTCGCCCCGGGACTTTTAACTGCAAACCTGCTTCTTCTAAACGAGTTCCCGGATGTTGAAGCCGACAAAAAAGGAGGTCGCTATCACCTGGTCATAGCTTTAGGAAGAAAAAAAGCAAGCAGATTATACGCCGGCGTAATGGTGGTGACATATTTATGTATAATTGGAGCAGTGGCTTTGAAACTGATGCCCATTACGAGCCTGATTGCCCTTGCAACATTACCTCTTGCAATTAAAGCAATGAACAAAACAATGAAACATTACAATAACCTCCAGGAAATAATTTCTGCAATGAAAGTGAATGTGATAACTGTGTTGGGAACCGACGCTTTGCTGGCATTAAGTTATTTATTAGCCTGAATAAATATCGTTGAAAATACTTATATTTCTTTCATTACTCAACAAAACCACCATTTGTTCTACAACTTGTTACAGGTTGTATTCTTTAATTTTTCGATAAAGTGTCCTTTCGCCAATACCTAATATCTTTGCTGCCTGTTCACGGTTACCTTTAGTCTTGATAAGTGTTTCTGCTATAGCTTTCTTTTCTAATTCATCCAGTGGTACTCCAGCCAGCCCGGTCATTGCACCGCCTCCGGCAGTTAATTGCGGCCTTTTTGCTATATCGGGAGGAATGTCAGAGACATCAAGCTTGTCCCGGTCACACATCACTACCATCGTTCTGATACAGTTTCGCAGCTGCCTGATATTTCCCGGCCAGCCATATTTTGACAATATCTCAAGAGCGGTATCTGTTATGCCTGTCACTTTTGAGCCGATTTCAGAAACAGCTTCTTTAAGAAAGTAATCAACTAACGCCGGTATATCTTCTATTCTTTCTCGAAGAGGCGGTAAAGAAATGTTCACTCCTTTTATTCTAAAAAACAAATCCTGCCTGAACTTTCTCTCTTCGATAAGCTTTGGTAAATTCTGGTTGGTTGCACTAATGATTCGAACATCCACCACGGTCAGTTTATTGGAGCCTACCGGTATAACGACGCCATCCTCTATAACCCGCAGCAGCTTTGCCTGGGAATTTGGTGCCATATCACCGATTTCGTCTAAGAATAACGTCCCCTTATCCGCCACTTCGAATAAACCTTTTCTATCATTTGATGCACCGGTAAAGGCGCCTTTTGTGTGACCGAATAATTCACTTTCCAACAAAGTCTCAGTAAGACCGGCACAATTGACGGGCTTGAAAGGTTTGTCCCATCGCAGCGAATTATTATGAATCGCTCTTGCAAGCAATTCTTTGCCTGTTCCCGATTCGCCTTCAACAAGTACTGATATATTAGTGGGCGAAACACGTCGAAGAACTTCGAATATACCCTCCATAGCCTCACTACCACCCCGAACGCCGTTAAATTCAAAATCATCCTTACTGGCTTGTTGTTTATGCGTTCGGCTGGTTTGAGCAGATGATGCCTTCTGCCCGGCTTGCATTACAAGCGTGCGAAGCTGCCCTATATCTATAGGTTTGACGAGATAATCATATGCACCCAGCTTTATGGCTTCCTTACAGGTATCAATAGTTGCGTAAGCAGTTATTAAAATAACTTCAGACTTGTCATTGTGCTTTTTGGTCTCTTCGAGAATAGTCAATCCGTCTATATCACCGCCCAGTTTCAAATCAGTCACAACAACATCAACATCCTTATTATGAATTATTTCCAGAGCATCCTTGCCATTATAGACGGCAATCGCCTTTGTAGACAATTTCTCAAGCGCTTCTGCGATTCCGTCGGCATGCTCACGTTCATCGTCGACAACCAGGACTACACCTACCTTCTGGCCCAAACTGACACCTCATTAATCCTGAATAGGTAATCTGATTATAAAGGACGTTCCTTTTCCCGAGATACTATTAACTTGTATCGTGCCGCCATGCAACTCAACAATCTTTTTGGCTATCGGCAAACCCAAACCACTTCCCTGAGGTCGAGATGAATAATAAGCATCGAAAATGTGTGGAAGTTTATCCGGTGGGATACCACCGCCGGTATCATTAATTTGAATAACCGCCTGTTCTTTTTGTCTGTCTGTTCTTATCATTAGCTCACCGCCTTCAGCCATAGCCTGCTGGGCATTGATAAACAGGTTTAATACTACCTGTTTTAACATATCTACGTCAAGCCTGCAAATAAGAGGCTTATTGTATAAACCCTGACGGATAGCTATCGAGTGGCTATAAGCTTGTGGTGTATAGAAGTCGATCATGTCACTAATAAGCTCATTAACATCAACACTTACCAACTGCAATTCGGTCCGGTCGATATATTGCAGAAAACTATCGAGTATATGTTCCAGTCTGTCCGTTTCCTTTCGAATAACCGTTATTTTTCTAAGTGCCCTCGTAAAACATCTACTAACTTTATCTGTACCGCCCGGGCTAACTTCTGTAGAAATTAAATCGTTCAACTCCTCGCTGACAAGTTTCAAATTAATTTTAATGGTAGAGAGGGGATTTTTAATCTCATGAGCAAGCTGGCCGGTCAACTTACTCAATATCTCAAGTTGTTCGAGATGCTCGTCTTTATTTTTTTTTACCTCATCCGGCATCAGAAGCTCACTACGCCGGCTTTGGTTCATAAGTCGAGAGCTTCTAAGACTTAATAGAACGATAAAAGGTACAATGAATAGCAAAGCAACGATAAAACCAGCTACAAAATGCAGCACTTATTTTCCCCTCGCCTTTTCTGCTTGACCCATCTCGGCAAGAGCGGCTTTACGTGACAGTTTAAATCTACCCTGGTCATCAATCGATAATAGTTTTACCGGCACTAAGTCACCCACTTTACAAACATCCTCGACATTCTTGACATAACTATCGCTTAGCTCGCTAATATGACAGAGGCCTTCAACACCCGGTATAATTTCAACAAACACGCCAAAATCTTTCAAAGATACTACTTTTGAATCATTATATATCCGCCCTACCTGGGGGGGTTGTGTGATAGTTTCGATAATATCTCGGGCCTTCAGATGACCGTCACCACCAAGACAACTGATATAAATTGTCCCATCTTCTTCGACTTCTATGGTAGTTTCTGTTTGTTCCTGAATGCTCTTGATCATTTTACCACCCGGACCAATTACCTTACCTATATATTCAGGATCAATCTCAATGCTAACTAATTTAGGAGCATACACGCTTAATTCAGGTCTCGGTTTGCCTATCGCCTCAGTCATAATTTTAAGAATTTCCAAACGAGCTTCTTTTGCACGTTCCAATGCCTCAACCATTATATTGTGAGCCAGTCCCTCAGCTTTGATATCCAGTTGAATTGCCGTAATACCCTCGGTAGTCCCTGCAACTTTGAAATCCATCAATCCATAGTGGTCTTCCTCTCCAACAATATCGGTCAGCAATTCGTATCGTCCGCTCTGGTCACCAATCAAACCGATTGAAATACCGGCAACAGGTCTGACAATTGGAACACCGGCATCCATTAGGGCCAAGGTTCCGCCACAAACCGTTGCCATCGAGCTGGAACCGTTCGATTCGGTAATATCCGAGACAATTCTGATAGTGTATGCAAATTCATCATCGGGCGGCCTTACAGCTTCCAAGGCCTTCTCTGCGAGTGCACCATGGCCGATTTCTCTCCGCCCAGGCCCGCGAATCGGCCGCACCTCTCCAACGGAAAAAGGGGGGAAATTATAATGCAGGGTAAAACTTTGAGCATACTCATCCAACAAACCATCTATAATCTGCGCATCTCTGATAGTACCAAGAGTCACACTCACAAGAGCCTGTGTTTCACCCCGGGTGAATAAGGATGAGCCGTGTGTTCTGGGTAAAATACCAACCTCACAGGAAATGGGACGCACATCGTTATACCCTCTGCCGTCAGATCTTTTTCCATCCAACAGCATTTTACCAACCACCCGGCCCTCTACATCCTCAAGAATCCTCCTGATCATAGTTTTATCACATTTTCCGTCACTGTCCTCATCTTCACCCTGTAAAATCGGAGAACTTTCCACAGGACAGAATTCGGCAGAAGTCTGTTCAAAAAGCTGCTGCACCGCAGTTTTACGCTCTTTCTTATCAAGTATTCTCTTGAACTCGTACAATTGATCTTCAACCTGTGATTGGATAGTTGAATATACCTGCTCGTCAATTTCAACTAAAGGCGTTTCCTTCTCAACACCTACTTTTTCATGAAGCTCCTCAATCATCTCACAAACCTGAACAACTGTTTTCTGTGCTGTTGCGACAGCATCGGCGATTACTTGTTCAGAGACTTCTTTAGCACCAACCTCAATCATGTTCATTGCTTCTTTTCGACCGCCGAGAAGAAGGTTCAGGTCACCTTCTGCAAGCTGCTTGTGTGTAGGATTTATAACAAATTCACCGTTTACTCTACCCAATCTACAGGCTCCAATAGGGCCCAAAAAAGGAATTTTACTTATTGTAAGTGCTGCACTGGCTCCTATCATTGCCAAAATATCCGGATCATTTTCACGGTCAGCACTCAAAACATTCGCCATTATCTGCACTTCCTGAAAATAACCTTTAGGAAACAACGGGCGAATAGGTCTGTCAATCTGTCTGGCCGTCAGGATTTCCTTTGTACTCGGCCTGCCTTCGCGTTTAATAAAACCACCAGGAAATTTACCGGCCGCACTTTGTTTTTCACGATAATCAACACTTAAAGGGAAAAAATCCACATCTTCAAATCGAGGTGGTGCAGTAACCACAGCAACAAGTACAACGGTATCGCCGTATTGAACTACAACAGCTCCGTCTGACTGCTTGGCGATTTTACCGGTTTCGATGGATAAAGTTCTTCCCCCGATTTGTCTTTCTACTCTGGAAAATTCAAACATATCTTACCTCATTGGCACGTACAACTCTGCCATAATTACAAAGTTTGCATGCACGGTTTATTTGCAATCGGTTTTCACTCATTTTCGTAAGCCAAGCCGGGATATAATATCTTTATAACGTTTGACGTCCTTTTTGCTCACATACTTCAACAACGCCGACCTGTTCCCGACCATTTTCAATAAACCGCGTCTCGATGCGTGGTCTTTACGATGGATTTTGAGATGTTCTGTAAGATCATTAATTCTTTGAGTTAATAATGCAATCTGTACCTCCGGCGAGCCGGTATCTCCTTCGTGTATCTCAAAATCACTCACTATTTTCTCTTTTTCCTGCTTTGTAAGCATATTTTGTAAAATTCCTTTCAAAAACGCCTCTCACAAAATCTTCTAATATTTAATTAAAACGAATTCGGGATTTTAAACGGTCATCTTAGCATTTGCAAGACTTTTCTGTAGGAGGATTTAAAAACGGCCTTTTTTTATACTCCTTTGGTATTTTTAGGTTTGTTTTGTTCAAGGAAGGCTTCCAAAATTTCCCCGGCAGCAACGGCATCAAGACGATCGACAATCTTAGACCTTGCTAAATTAGCCAATGAAAGCTTTTCTTCGGCTGTATAGGTGCTAAGACGTTCATCCTGAAGATAAACGGGGATTTTTAGGTGGCTTCTTAAGCGTTCAGCGAATTTCAGAACAAGCTGGGCCTGAGAACCTTTTGAATCGTCCATATTCAAAGGCAAACCCAGAACAACTGCTCCAACACTCTCAGCCTCTACTATCTCTATAATTTTATGCAACAATTCCTTTCGAGACTTGATTATAGCCAGGGGCGAGATTATGGTCTCAGTAGGGTCACAGATTGCCAATCCCGTGCGTTTGGTACCATAGTCAATTGCTAAATATCTCATTTCTTGTTTTACATATAATAATTTTAACAATTCTGTTACAGAAATTTTCCACCGGTGCTCTGTTGTATCAACTCAAGCAATTCCTTAAGTCTGTGGGCCTGATTAACAGGACATACAAGTGTAGCATCCGGGCTGTGAGCCACGACCATGTTATCCAACCCAATAGCAGCAATAAGATGGCCTTCGTCTTCAGTAACTATAATACTATCCCTGCATTCAAGCAATTCACTGGTACCGGCAACAACAATATTATGATCTTTGTCGGAATTGATTACATCAGCAAGGGCGGCAAAAGAACCCATATCGAGCCATTGGCAGTCCAATTTTATAGAATAAACATGTTCAGCTTTTTCCATAACAGCATAATCAATGCTGATTTTAGGCAATTTTACAAACCAATCGTTGAGTACCTTCTGTTGATTAGGGCTATCCCAGGCAGCCTGAATTTTAGTCAGCGGTTCAGTAGCTTCGGGCAGAAATTTTGCCAGTTTACCTAAGATTGTTTTTGCTTTCCAAACGAACATTCCGGAGTTCCAGAAATATTGCCCGCTATCAAGATATTTTTTTGCTGTCGCTTCGTCCGGCTTTTCTTTAAAAGATTCAACAGTATAAATTTTATTTCTACAGTTAGGATATTCACAAGCATTGACGCATTTAATATAACCAAGCAAAGTGCTGCCAAAAGTCGGCTGGATTCCGAAAGTAATCAAACTGCTCGGATTGCTATCAATAAAAACAAAGGCATCTTGAATGGCCTGTTGGAGAACTTCGGCGGGTTTTATGATTTGATCGGCGGTTACTACTGCTATTGTGGCTTCAGGGTCATATTTAGCAAGAATCGTTGAGACCAATCCAATTGCACCGGCTGTATCACGCACTGCCGGCTCTGCAATCACATTGTCATAGGGCAATTCAGTGAGATTCTCCCGGACTACATTTACATAGTCGGCGTTTGTCAAAACGATTATGTTTCTTGCATCAAAAATGGGCCTCAGACGATTGAAACATCTGCATAGCAGGGTCTCACCATCCAGCAGTTTCAAAACCTGTTTGGGGCGTTTTGCCCTACTAAGCGGCCACAATCTTTTTCCCGTGCCCCCCGCCATTATTACAGCATAATTCATTATTAGAACCTTTGTTAACCTGTATGAACGTTACAAAACAAATTTTATCGTAATTAGTTGAAAATTCAAGGTCAACATGCGTATTTTTTTCTTTACAACCAATCAAGACTTTACTACATTAACATTCAGAGGGTTAGTACATTAGAAACCAAACATTTATATCCATATGTTGAATTGGAAATAAATAGGTAATGTACTCATCAACTAAAAATGGCGGACGTCCACCCAAGAAATATGAAAATGCGGAACGGGAGAATGAAATGCAAACCTTAGCAATTTTAACAAATGGTGGCGACACTTGTGCACTAAATGCTTCTATCAAAAGCATACGGGATAGTGCCTATCGTATTGGCTACAAGAAGATTTATGGGATTAGACGTGGATATCAAGGGCTTATCGACAAAACTATTGATGATATTACACATCGTGAAATAGATGTTAGAATAGGTGGCTCCTGTCTCGGCAGCTTACGAGTTAGTCCTACAGATCCATGTACTAAGGAGGAGAAGAAGGAAACCGAGGAAAGCCACAAGATCAACAAAAAACGTTGTAGGAAAATGGCGCAGTGCCTTAAAAAATACAAAGTTGATGTACTTGTTGTAATCGGCGGTGATGGAACTCTGCAAGCCACAAAAATGTTCCAGGATTGGGTACAGGAGAATCGAGCCGATAAAAGTTTACGACCTTTTGAGATAATGAGATTCCTTAAGACAATTGACAACGATATTCGGACATTTACTAATTTTGAAGGTGTCGAGGTATCGCTCTGCCCTGGTTTTCCATCTGCCGTTAAGAAGGTCATATCTTGCGTTGAAGATTTGCGAGTAACTGCACGAACCGCTGAACGAGCTTTTTCTGTAGAAACTATGGGTAGAGACGCCGGTTGGCTGGCTGCGTCTACAACCTATGGAGGTGCCGAGATACTACTAGTTCGTGAGCATTTGAAATATTATGAACGCTTCTTAAATGAGGGACGTGCAGCTAATGAAAAAATGTCTGACGAAGAAATATCCGACAAAGTAATGTGCGATTTAGTCAATCAGATTGCTTCTTTCTACCAAAAAAACAGAAATGTTCTTATCGGAGTGGCTGAAGGTTTTGAGCCTGTCGTGAATATCGAGGCGATAAAGAAGTTTGCCGAGACAATCCGCGATTTGTACGGAACAAGGAAGAAAGTAGGTGTAACAGAGCTTGTTACTATAATCGTTTCACCTGTACTCGAGTTTTACTTCTGGTGTCTGTCGCACCTTTGTGAGTATGGCTACAAATCTATAGACGTGAAAGGAACAATTAAAAAAATTCACGAATTGAAAGAAGAACTGAAAAAAACCTTCAAAACAGAAAAAGATTTACAGGAAGCTGTCGAATCCCTTGTTGATGATTACTTCAGAATTGTTCTCGAAAAACATCAGGATGAGAAACAACAGAATCACATTAAAAGCATTATCGTGAAATACGTAATAAAAGTTATTTTTGCTTCTGATCATCCTTTAAAAAACTGGGATATCGCAGAGAAACTGCGTGAATCCTTTGGGCTAAATACCGAAGGTGAAGAAGATTCGGGCGGCAACGATAAAACTAATCCGCCAAGTGACACTGTTAGTGATTCCGGAGTTCCACCGGACAGAGCGAACGAACCAAACGTAAACGCAGATAAGTCAGAAGGTAGGTCTCCAACAACCTTACGACCGTATAAATTCGAGATTCGCCCGCATAGAACCGACTATACACCACGTTCAGGTCCACCATCGTCATATGACTATAAGCTCGCAACCGTCCTCGGCGAAAAGATCGGAGAGATGCTTCTCAAGAAAGAATATGGCTCAGTTCCAGCCCTGGATAAGATAGTAGATTATAAAGATTTAACTATAGATAGAGTAAAATGCGTGCGGATTGATGAGATCAAAACATTAAATTTTGACAGCGATGACTACTTCGATTCGGAAATACACTTAGACGTGTCACATCGAATCAAGCGCTTTTTTAGAACAATTACAAGCGGGCCTGACAACCTTGAAGATGCAATCCATGAATACAACAAAGAGAAGAAGAGATAGTGTCTTACGGGATGACTATCATTACGCAAACTAATTCTATGGATTAAAAATCCACAGCATTATTAATGGATATTAGAATAATCGTTAAAAGTAGGTGTATCATACTAAAAAACATTCATCTACATCAATGACCAGTTGAATTTGCTGCGATAGTTTTTTATGTCGGGCTTTTCTATCAGGTCAAATGTAACTTTCTTACCAACTCAATAGCCTGCCGACTCGCGATACCTCCTATCTTGGTGTGGGAAATATATTAAGATGGCGATCACGGTTTCAGCGTCTTTGTTAGACAAGTTGCGCCGAGAGTGGTTGCTCTATATGAACCGTGATAATTAGGCTGTGGCAATAAACTTGGTATTTGCCGACTCGAAAAGTCTATTGGCTCATTTTGGTAGAACCGAGTATGGCTTCTAATTAAATTGAACTGATGACCAAGCGTTATTTTTCATATGTATAGTTATGGCTCCAATCGATGGAAAATAAATACGGTGATACTAACGAAGTTATCATAGGCTGAGATGGAGATACATCCCGGATTCCGTCACTCAGAGGAGCATTTCAGGTAAAATTGAAACCAAAGTGATATCTTATAAGATAAAGTATAGAAATAATTGCTGCCGGAGGGAAATTTCCAACTGATATAGTCAATTTTTCTATTTTTGTAATATATTGACATATAAATTCAGCCGATGTAATCTTATATGGGAAATATCGGATTCTCTGAATTAAGTTGATAGCTATGCTGAAAAAAATTGAGACATTAGATTACTATGTAAGAAACGCGCTGGATTTCATTGAAAAACAGAGAAATCATACGCTCGAGCTTCCAAATACCACACATACTCTCGTTACAGGAAGCCAATCCGGTTTGCTAACAGGGAGAATCGTCTACCGCTTTGCCGGCAGGAATTTCTCGCACGCAAAGGAAGTCCTGGCACAATGTGAAATCGACGCAAAGATAAATATCCTTGAAGACGTTACGATTGTTTCTGCCACTGGCTCACGGCAGGTGGTTCCTATAGCCAGCTACGCCCTAAAAAGAGGCCTGAAGGTTAATGCAATCTTATGCAATGACAATTCTGAACTTAAGGAAAATTTCGACGGTAATATAAACGCCATCTCTCTTCCAACAATAGAAGAGCCTCCAACAGTCAATACAGCAACCTATGGAACGATGATTCAGGCAATAACGCGTGAAAATGTATCTGAAATAAGGCGAGTGGTTGAATCACTGAAAGAACCCAAAGTGGGATATGGCAAGTTCAAGGAATTCACCATTTTACTAACAGACAGGATGCCCGAAGTTGCAGAGATGGTTGACTGGAAACTGAGGGGAGAAAAGATAGGAAGATGTATAGGCACCATGGCTACACATCTTACGAATTTCATGCATGGGGCTGCCGTTACTGATGCTAATGAAGAACTTTATATTGCACTGGGATTAACTAAAGAAGAGAAAGAAGTATTCGAACAAGTACTGAATCCTGTTTCGGAAGAAAGGAAACATTATATTGATGTTCCGGATGATTTTGGTCCTCTGGGTTTTATGATGCTGGGATATTCGGTTGTTGGCCAGATTCAAAAAAATTATCCGGCTTTCCAGAATAACATCCAAGATTATCAGAAAAGAGCTAAAAATTGGAAATGGCTATCGCCTATACACTAAAAAGTAGACAAGGCCATTTTTAACGATTAATCTCATCACCAACAGCTAACTTCATTCTTCATTATAGCTTCTTCTTTCCATGGTATCTGCTGAGCTTTCCACTCAATATATGCTTATAAACCTGCGGTGAAACCGAAGTCTAAATATCTACTCTTGAAAGGTTGGCGTATTTTAACAATAGCGATTTAGTGTGCCCAGTATTAAATTTGACAACAACAACACTGTTTTCGCCCATATCTATGAATTTTTTAATTCTTCCGAGGCCGAAAGATTTATGTCTGACTAACTGGCCCGGCAAATATTGAGATTCACTCTGGTCGTAATATTCATCATCATAATCTCTATTCTTATTGTCTTCGGTCTGTCCCTTAACTTCCCGGCCAACTTCCAATAGAAATCGCGACAGGATTGTTTTCAACATTTGTCCCCGTACTGTCCGATACCTGGCATAACTCATATATAAGCCGGTTTTAGCACGAGTCATACCTACAAAAAGGAGCCTTCGCTCTTCTTCCATCTCTTCTTCATCTTCGGTGGTGTCAGTCCTTTCGTGCGGTAACAAGCCTTCCTCGATGCCAATAATAAAGACATTATCAAATTCGAGACCTTTTGCAGCATGCAGCGTCATTAATGCAACACATTCGTTTGAAGTATCATACGCATCGGTGTCACTAAAAAGTGATATCTGCTGTAGATAATCGAGCAGCGATGGTTCTTCGGCCAACTGGTCATATTGTGCAGCAGCATTAATCAGCTCGTTGACATTTTCCAAATCATTTTGGCCCTCGGAGCCTAATGCACTAAGAGATTCGGATAATCCAGATTCTTTAAAAACACGTTCGGCAAGTGATGCGACCGGGCCTGAAATATCTTTTTTGAATTGTACCAGCATATTTGCAAAAACAGTAAGTTTTGCTTTTGTAGCGTTGGAAATAGCTTTGATTTGCTTAGCCTTCTTTAATGCCTCAAAAAAAGATATCTTATTCTGAGCGGCATAGGCTCGAACCCTGTCTATTGTTACTTTCCCTATCCCTCGTGCCGGTGTATTGATAATACGCAACAATGCAATTTCATCGCTCGGATTGACAAGGATTTTTAAATATGCAAGTAGGTCACGGATTTCCTTCCTCCTGTAGAACTCCACCCCCCGGACAATCTGATAAGGTATTTTATCATATATAAAAGCCTCTTCAAGTACACGGCTCATAGAATTAACACGATAGAACACGGCAATATCTTTAAGAGAGACACCATTTTTGTTCAATTCTTTTATCTGTCGGGCAACAGCTTGAGCCTCTTGGGTTTCATCCTCGTAGGCCTTGACAAAAGCTTTACCGGAATCAGGTTTAGTGGGGACAAGCTTTTTTTCCTTTCGATTGCGGTTATAAGCGATTAAAGCATCAGCATCTGCAAGTATATCTGCGGCGCTTCGAAAATTCTCTTCAAGTTTAACGATTGTAGCATCAGGCCAATCTTGTTCAAAAGCTAATATATTGCCAATATCGGCACCACGCCAGCGGTAAATAGACTGATCGGGATCGCCGGTTGCACAAATGTTATTATGCTGGGAGACAAGAGCTTTGGCAATTCTGTATTGGGCATGATTAGTATCCTGATATTCATCAATCAGAAGGAACCTGAAGCGTTCGTTAAGCTCACTGCAAATATCCGGGTGGTCCTGTAATAGAAAGGCGGTTTTCATGAGTAAATCATCAAAATCCAAGCCGTTCAGTTCGCTTAAAATATTCTGATAGGCCAGATATATTTCAGCTAATTTACTTGAGAAAAAATCGTCAGCCTCGTTCCTAAAAGACTCAGCATCTATCAGCTTGTTTTTCAAAGTTGAAATTGCATCGAGCATTCGAGCGGGAGAGAAGTTAGTTGCGTCAAATCTGCAATCCTTGACCGCCTGCTTTATACATTTGCCCTGATCCGATTGGTCATACACGCTAAAGCTGGGACTGATACCGGCCTTATCAGCATATTGACGAAGTATCCTGACACACAAAGAGTGAAAAGTGCTGATATGTGCGCCGGAAGAGGCACCAAGTTTAAAAGCCCTTTGGCGCATCTCCTCCGCGGCCTTGTTCGTGAAGGTTATTGCACAAATATTATACGGCCGAACTCCAGAATCTATAAGTGCTGCAATTCGATATGTGATGACGCGGGTTTTACCACTGCCCGGCCCGGCGATTACAAGCAGTGGCCCATCTTTATGATATACAGCTCTTTTTTGTGAAGGCGTTAGTTGTTGCAGGGTGTCGTCCATAAAATATACCGACCGCCCCACACCGGTCGGGCATGGGATTCGCTCAATTATTGCATGGTCATTTTGATTGTTCCGACTTCTTTTTCTGTTTCTCCTCTTCGGCCATCAATTGCTTCCAAAGCTCAGGTCTTTCTATGCTTATCCGACCAAGTAAAGCCTGTCTAAAATAAGGAGGATATAGCTGGTCATTAATGAAACTTAACAGCGCCTGGTATTTTAACACCTTAAGCTCAGGCAGGTCAATCCTATATTCATCTCTGTGCTCGTCTTGATAGTAGTTATAAAGATCCGTTGCCATTCTTTCTCTGTCAAACGCCGCTTCATCATCACGAATTGCATAAAAATAATAACCCTCCTGGAAAATTGCCATTATCTGCTCTGTCGCATCTTGAATGCCGATACTATCAAGTTCTTCAAGCAAACGTTTCCTTGCAAAAAGCTCAAGAGGCACTTTGAAATCATCGCGCGGATACAATCTTCTTAGCTGGTTATAAATTTTTTGCGCCTGGCTACGGTGCCCGGCCTGATAGAAGGAAAAAACAGCATTTATAAGCATATTGCGGTGACCGTTTTGCATCGATTCATAAGTGCCCTGCTCTTCTTCAGTATTATATTTTTCGAGAATCGCCAGTGTAGAGGCGTTATACGATTCAAACATACTTAAATCAGGACTTAAAAAAACTTCCTTGAATATCTGTGTTTGAGGTTCCTGCGAAGGATCATCCGAAGTTACCTGAAAGGCATAATCATTGATAAACATTTTACCATAACGGAAAAGATTTTGCAGACTGTGAGCCACAATACGGTCGGTATTGGTTTCACCTGTTTCTATTTCCTCGGATCGTTCCCGTGCATTTATCTTTAACCCCAGAACGGCCCAATATATTGCATGAGTATCAGGGTGACGCCAATCCAAAGGTAAATGTTTATTTGGATCATTCCAGTCAATTGGTCCGTAGGTTTTGTTTAAATCACGCATCAAAACAGGACCGAGCTTCCAGGTTCTGCGTAAATGGTAGGCCCTGGCAAAAATATCAAACTTCTCAAGGGCCTTGGTACCTCTAAAATCATCTATGACTCTTCCGGCATTAGGTTTGAACCTGCTGGAGTTTTGTCTCAGGGATAAATAATTATTCATAAACTCCTGTTCATCTACAAATACATCATCGGCCGACTTCAAGGCCTCAATCAGACCAGCTACATTCGGGTCACCGGTAATTCCCTGCCATGTTTTTGGGGCTTCAGCAAGTGCATCGAAATACTTGTCATCTGCCGGACCAAGCAGAGGCTCCATCGCTAATGCAAGTTGTAGTTTATAATATTTGTTTGCATCGTCCGAAACACCACCAATCTTATGTTGAAATATTCTCGCAAGTTCGCGATAAAGTGTAATGTTCTTAAGCTTATATTTATCAATAGCCTGATCGCGAAGCAATTCATAGCCGTTCTTTACCCATCGCCAACGCTGGTCAGGCTGAGTCGCCGGTATCGTTACAGAAATATTATAAGCCATATTCCATGCATGAAATTCCCAGACCGATGCGAAACGAGGTTGTAAAATAGTTATCCATTCCGCCAACTGCCTGGCATCATAAAATTGCTTCTCCTCTTTGAGCTTGTCGGCTCGCATCCATAAAACATCTACGACCAGACCACGAAAAGCTCCCGTAGCAACGGTTGCAAATGCAAGAGAAGGGGGCATATTTTCAGGCTTGTCGATTATCAGGTTCATATCCTGACGCTGACTATTTATAGAGTCGAGCTGTGTACCGGCAGCAATAAGAAAACCAATAGCAATAACAGCACAAACAATCCAGATTATTATATCACGTAACTGCACGAAAAAACAGAGCTTACAAACGGAATCGAGTTCCTTAAGACTAAATTATTATTTTGGCAATTTCTCTATAACCGAAAATGAAAAAAGCAAGAAGCAGAAGTATAAAAGATTTAATAAAAACCATAAAAACCGCACACTGTGCCAATATAGCCCAGCTCAATAATCTTGCCGGGACCAGGAATTTTGTCGGATTAAACTTATCAAATTGCGGCAAAAGCCGAATCATCCACTTAATACTATAAGAATAGACCATACTCAAGTTCGCACTGAGGGAGTCAAAAGACTCGATCACAAATCCACTGATAGTGGCTGTGGAAAAAAGCACCAGGCAAAGCAAAACGGCCACAGGAAAAGATACGAAAGTAGCCGCTAATATACCCAAACATGCCAGGAAAATCAAACGAAACAGAATCAGAAGAACCGCCCTTATGAAATTAGCGGTAAATGTATCAGCTTTGTAAAGGACCGCCAAACCATCAGGAGGAAAAGTGACACTTGTTCTGTTCAGAGGGAGATTCATAAACGCAGTAGCCAGATGACCATTTTCAGGCACGACTTCTGCAGGGAATTCAATTTCATGAAAAGTCTGAATAGAATGTTTAAGAATTTTTTCATAAAAAGGAGTTGATGGTTTTTGGCCGTATTTAACGTATTGAGGGTCACCCGCATACCATCTGCCATAAACCTGCATATCAGGAGGATTAACGGCTACGTCATATTTGAATCTGATAAACAAACTTTCTGTAAGAGGCTTGACATTATCAAATTCCCAGATCAATACTCTGCCGACATCAGCAGCACGTTTTTCAAGTTGTGCCTGTTTGGTAAGCTCAGCTATGATTTGTTCACGTGGAAGATCAGGCAGACGATCCATGCGTTCAAGTTCATTATATCTCTCTTTTACTTCTTCAGTGACATCAACATCGGGAATTTTTAGAGCAGCTCGTGCAGTGTAAAATTCGTTATCAACCTGGATGAGCTCTTCTTCAGTCGCTTTAAAAATGTTCGGCATGTAAACAGCAAAAGTATAAATTATGGCTGAGAACAAAACAAGAAGGATTATATCCAAAAACATTACACCGATTAATTTGCCCAACAAAAGTTGAAAACGACGAATCGGTTTGGTGATAACAGTATATATTTGTCTGTATTTGATATCACTGGTTACAGTATAAATAGAAACAAAGATTGTGAGCAAACAGAGCAACAAGCTGGTCAGCGAAAGACCATAGCTAACAAAAGTTTGCAACCGCCCTTTTAACGTTTCATCACCTGTAGTTGTAATACCCAAAACCGGAAGCAGAACAAGCAGCAGGATAATAAACACAATTGCTATCTTCATCCTTAAAGCTTGCTTAATTGTATTTTTAGCGACAGCCCAGATACTACACATCGCCTATATCTCCTGCCTATGATTTATCAGTTTGCTTATTGCCGTCGTTCTGTGAGTCTGAGCGTTCCGTGAGGCGGTCTAAAATATCCTTTTTGACTTTATCTTGAGTTTGCTGAGAAGCCTGTTTGGGTTCGACCGACTCTGTTTGAACACTTTCGTCTCCCGCAGCAGATTCGGATTGTGATGCATCAGTCGAGCCGGCTAATTCGGTCAGCATTTGCTCATCAGGTTCGGGTTCTGAACCCTCATCGGCGAGAACCTTCTCGGTTGCCGGGGCCTGCTGTAAATTCTCCTGTGACACCGGCGCCGAAACAAGCTTATCAAGAATATTATCAACAGGGACGTCTTGTGCAAGAAAACTACCAATTTTCGTAGTACTTACCGCCCCACTTGTTGGCTGGTCCCGGTGTTGTGCCTGCGCAACGGTGCTTATGAAAAAAGTTTCAAGTCTTTCCATAGGAGAAGTGACTTCATACTCAGCTTCATCATCCTTAATAAGCTGCTCAATTTTTCCGAGTGTCATATCACTTATAGCATCGGTGGTGATTTGAATTTTATTAGTCTGCTGTAAAAGCTCTTTCACCTGGCCCTGAGTCTGGATTTTACCGCCGTAGAGAATAGCGATTCTATCACACACATCTTCAACATCCGCGAGCAGGTGACTGCAAAGCAAAATTGTCTTCCCCCGCTGTGCAAGCTTAAGAATCAAATCCTTTATCTGCCTGGTTCCAATCGGATCAAGTCCCGTAGTCGGCTCGTCCAGAATCAATAACTCCGGATCGTTTATTAGGGCCTGTGCCAAACCGATCCTTCGTGCCATTCCCTTTGAATACGTTCCAACCGACCTGTTAGCAACAGCCTTTAGCCCAACCATATCCAGCAGAGCATCAATGCGCATTTTTCTCAACTCGGCAGGCAAGCCAAATAATCTGCCATAAAAGTCGAGTGTTTCACGGGCGTTAAGATATTTGTAGAGATAGGACTCTTCCGGCAAAAAACCAATCCTGGAATTTATCTTGGGATCCGCTCCATCTCCACCCAGAATCAGAGCTTTGCCCTTAGTAGGGTGAAGCAGGCCCAGTAACATCTTCAATGTGGTTGTTTTACCAGAGCCGTTGGGTCCTAAAAGCCCGAACACTTCATTTGTTCGAATCTGCAAATCAAGATCATCAACAGCGTAGACTTTAGCTCGACCCCACCAGTCGGAAAATATCTTTGTAAGTGAAAAAGTCTCAATAGCATATTCCATAGCAATTATCTCGTATTTGCCCCTACTCTTTAGATTTTATGATATTCTTTAGTGTTCGAGCTCTTCGCCATAACGGACGAGCCGAGCACTATTGAAGACGACGAATAAAGAACCGACAAAATGTAAAAAAGCAGCTAAAATCGCCGGCAGCCTACCCCCCGCTCCTGCAGATATTCCGAGAAAGATAAAGAAAATCCCAAAGCCGAGGTTTTGATAAATGACTTTTCCGGTTTTTTGCGACAATCGAACAAGAAAAGGAAGTCTTTTCAAGTCATCACTCATCAGCGCTATCGAAGCAGAATTTATTGCCACATCGCTGCCTGCGGCACCCATGGCAATACCCAAATCACCAGCAGCTAAAGCTGGTGCATCGTTTATGCCGTCTCCGATAACAACCACTGTATGACCGTCTTCTTTTATCTGTTCGACAATCGCTAACTTGTCCTGAGGTAAACAATGAGCCTTGAAATCGGTGCAAGCCAGCTCTGCAGCAACACGTCGGGCCACCTCGTCGCGGTCACCCGTAAGCATGGTGACTCTCTTAACACCGATATCCAACAACTCTTTAACAGCCTTCGCGGCTTCAGGTCTGGTTTTGTCCTGAAGACCAATCCAGCCGATACATCTGGAATCCTTAGCAACATAAAGAGTGCTAAAGCCCTGCTCTTCGTGCAGAGCCGGATCAGATACATTGCCGATACCGATATTATTTTCTTTAAGAAAGGTATCTCTACCTACCATTATTATCGACGAATCAACCTCAGCGGTTACGCCCTTGCCCGGTGTTTCATGGAAATTTCTTTGAGCAGGCAGAGAAAGATTCGCCTCTTTCGCGACTTCCTGTAATGCTCTTGCAGCCGGATGTTTACTCATTTGTTCGGCAGAGGCGGCGCTGGCCAACAATTCGGCAGGTTCGATGCCTTCTGCAGGTGTAAGTTTTGTCACATAAAGTCTGCCGGTAGTTACCGTCCCTGTTTTATCAAAGACCATCGCCGTTATTCTGCCGGCGACTTCAAGATCGGCAACATTCTTTATCAGGACTCCAAGGCGAGCTGAAGCGGAAATCGCGGCGACCATTGCCGTAGGTGTCGCCAGAATCAGCGCACAGGGGCACGAAACAACAAGTATCGTAATGGCTCTGTCGATATCACGGGTAAAAAACCAAACTATTCCGGCAATCATAAGTATTGTCGGAGTGTACCATTTTGCATAACGGTCGATTATCCGCATAATCGGTATTTTTGTCTGCTCGGCCTGTATAATAAGAGACTGGACCTTGCCAAGTGTCGTATCTTTACCGGCTTTGGTCACGGCGATATCCAACACGCCGGTAAGGTTATTCGTACCGGCAAAGACCTGCATCCCAGGCACTTTGTCAACAGGCAGAGATTCGCCCGTTATTGTAGCCTCATTGACCGAACTTAAACCCTCCACGACCTCACCGTCGGCGGGTATATTATCGCCCGGACGGACACGGACGCGGTCGCCGGACTTGAGACTGCTGACTTTTACTTCTCTTTCACTATCACCTTCGATGAGATTCGCTTTAGTAGGAGTAAGCTTTATCAGCGACTCGATTGATGCGCGAGCACCAAGAGCGGTACGTGTTTCTATAAGTTCGCTCAAGAGCATAAAAAATGAAACAACACCGGCGGTTACATAGTCACCGGTAACAAAAGCCGCAACTATCGCAAGAGCCACAAGCTCATCCATATGCGCATGTCTTTTAATCAGGCTTTTTATCGCATGCCACACAATTGGTGCACCGAGTAAAATTGCGCCGACCATCGCCAGAATTTCCGTATTGAAACTGCTGCTTCCGTAAATAAATCTGGCCAGGCCGCTATTTATCAACAGCATACCGCCGGCTAATGTACCAAGCAGAGCCATGCTTACACGAATCTGCTTGCCATGAGTATGTTCAACGGCAATGCTTTCCTTAAAATGTAAGTGTTCATGAGCCATAATTTCGTCTCTTGTCTGCGATATCTGTTTTCAGATAAGACAAAGATAATTGCATATTATCGATTTTCCTCTGTCGTTTGCTCCCTGATTTTTTTCGATTTTATTAACGGGTCCGCATTCAACTGAATCCTAATCTCCTTATCCTTGGCAGCTTCGGTAGTTTGAATAAAAAATTTCTCGTCAGCATTAGCAAGTATCTGCTCAATGGTATCAAGGTATATTTTTTGAATAACGAGTTCCGGACGCTGTCGATATTCGGGCAGCAGGCTTATAAGATAGTTTGCATTAGCTTCGGCATCTTTTTCCACTTTTGTCGCATACACCCGAGCACCTGAGAGCTTTTCCTGGGCCGTGCCGGCCACCTGTGACCACAAATATTCTTTTGTTTCCTCACTGACGGCTTCATCATGCAAAGCAGCAAACAATTCCTCAGCAACTGGACCGGCTGCTTTACTGATGGTGTTGTAAGCATAGGTTCTGGCATCTGTTATTGCCTTAGCACTATTCTGACTGGCCAAAGTGGAGGCTTCGAACGCGGCTTTGACTTGTGGAGGACATACGCTCTGGGTCAGTTGTACCGATACAACTTTGACGCCACTTGATATTTCCCCTAGCTTGTCCTGTAATGAAATCCTGACATCTCTGGGGATTCTGTCCCTGCTGGAAATCGCTTCATCAATCGTATAATTAACCATCACACTTACAACTGCATCTTCAAACATGCTTTTTAGTAGCGGAGTCACCCCCCCTTTAACCACATTTATATACGTCTCGCCCGGTCTAACATCTGGAATTAAAACGTTTATATAAAATTGTTCCGGATTATCAATCTGATAGATTAACTGCCATTTCGAATGAACAATGTTGTAATCACTGCCTTCTGAATCAGAACTTACCGTCTGCCGGCTGCCGCCTGTGACTGGCGTGCTGTTAATATTATCACCTTGCGTCTCGGAGATTAAGGCCGGACTAATCCGCTGCTCACCTCGAGTCAAGCAATAACCATCAACCAAAGGCTTTAACGGATCAGTCGGACGGATTCTACTTTGCCCGGAAAGTCTTTCCTTCGCGGACTCATGGTACCAAAATGAATCAATAAGCAGACTCACCTTTGTTTCAACCGGAATCTTTACGATTTCATCTATCGGATATGGAAATATCCAGTGCAGACCGGGGCCGAGAAGCCTATCTTCACCCACACCCTGAATCTTGCCGAATCGAAGAACAAGAGCTTGCTCTTCCGGACCAACGGTCTTAAATCCAGATGCCAAAAAAGCAACAACAAGAATAACCATGATAACTTTCAGGATTATGAAGCTGATTCTCAATGCCTCTGATAGACTCTTGCCGGCGGCACCAAGTTCATCAGGTACTGATTCCTGCGGCATATTCGACTGGAATTCTGTGTTATCCTTGTTATTTTGTTCTGCCATAATATTGATAGTTCCCGTTTTCTTAAGGTTTGTTTTGCTCTACAGGTCCAAGGTTGGGCATCCCTTTTAACAGCGAGAACGGTTCTTTATCAGTTGGTACTACAAAAGTTGTCCTTTTTTCCAACATTTTCTGCAGTGCTTCGAGGTCGCGTAGAAAAGCAGCAAGTGCAGGATCAGCTTCAAGCATTTTGTAATATTTTGCCGCCTGAGCGTCACCCTTACCACGTATTACTTTTGCTCTGGCTTCAGCAGCAGCAATTAATTCATCACTAATCGAATTAGCCTGGGTTTCAATCTTAATTTTTTCAGCTTCTCCCTGTGCTGTTATCGCTTCCACCCTGCGATTTCTTTCCGCCCTCATTCGCTCAAAAACTTCTTTGCTTACCTCTTCACTTACTTTTAGTTGTTTAATTCCAACAGTCTCAATTTCAATGCCGTACTGGGCATCTGCTACCGCGGCTTTGAGCTCGGTCAGCATATCTCTCTGGATATCTTCAAACTTAATCTTTGCCGGATCACTATTGACAAATTCGGAAAAGTAGTGGCGACCAATCACATTATTCTGTGTGTTACGAATCCGGCTGCGTAATAACTCATCTTCAGCATTTTTTACCGTCTTGACGGAATTGAAGAATTTCAACGGTTCGGAAATCCTCCATACAACATACGTGTTGACGATTATCGGCTCACCTCCGGCAGTCCGAGTTTCTTCAACTTCCGGAGTAAAAACCCTCATGCGGGAATCAAACTTATGAATCTGTTCTATCGGAAATGGCCATTTAAAATAAGGTAATGCGTATCTTTCACGAGGCCCTGTCATTTGTCTTATGGGCTTGCCAAATCTCGTTACGAGACAACATTCTGTCTCTCTGACCTGAAACGAGACAAGATAGAGACCCAAAGTAACAACAATCAACACAATAAAGATTGTAATTGCAAAATTTTTCATTTTTCGCTGCTCTCCTCAAAGTCCCCCAGCCCCTGATATATGCCGGTTGTTTGACTCTGCGTAAGATCAATTATAGTAATTTGTGTATCATTCTGGTCAGCCACAACTACATATTTCCGGATATCCTTCAAAGCCTCCTCATGCATTGCCAGCCATTGTTCGCGGATATAAATTTCAGGAGCAGCCCTGAAGGCCTTCAACTGTCCGGCAAATCGCTGTCCCGCCGCCTCTGCAAGCGTTGCTTTTTCAAAGGCATAGGTCTTAGATTCTCTCAAAGTCTTAAAAATATTACCTTTGGCCTGTTCGAAAGCATCATCCAACTGCCTACCAAAATTATCAATTTCCCCCAACGAGTTTGCATCACGAGCCTGCTCATATTTTAATGCAAGCTCATAAAGCTCGTTCGCCTTTTCAACAGAACCGACCCGGGTACTTAATGTTTCGTTTCGCATGGCCTGAGCGTCAAGAATAAGTTTCTGCTTTTGTTGAACGGCACCAATTACCTTTTGATAATCTGCTGCAACCTCTACCGGAGGGTGAACACCCTGCAAACCCAGGAATACTATTTCCACCCCCAGACCCACTTCGTCGGCGGCAGCTTGAATTCTATCGGTTAACGTTTGCGCTGCAGCGGCTCTGCCCGTGCCGATTAAGCTTTGTTCGGTATCACTTTCATCCTCAACTTCAATCTTTGCGCTTGATGCAAATTTTGTGAGTTCGCGATAGCAAATAGATTCAAGCACTTTTTCCGGTTCATTATGATTATAGATAAAAGAATACAAATCTTTGATTCTATATTGAACGGGAACGGCAGCAATGACCAAACTCACCGGCACGGTCCCGGCTCCCGAGTCTGTACTCTGTTCACTGGCTACAAGTAAATGGTATTCTTCTTTATAATGCTTACGACCCCATAATTTTGGTTTTGGTTTTTCTCTGGCATCCGGATCATCCTCAACAACATAGCCAATACCAATTTCCGAAATCCTTTTCGTCGGATATTTGTAAACTATTTCGATCGGCCAGGGCCACTTGAAAGTTAATCCGGGGCCGATGAGTCTAATATCGTTGGTATCGCTGACGGGATTGCCGAAACGCTCTATTATTGCTTCTTCGTCAGGTGCTACTACAACAACACAACTTAATAAATAAAGCGTAACCACACCAAATAAAACCAAAGGTACAATCGCCTGTTCAAGGAGTTTGTAAAACCATGTTTGAGAGACCTTGAAACCAAACTGATAGTCGATAGCATCTGCAGCGCTGCGTAATATTCCGCCCGGCTCATTAATGACCCCCAGTAATCTGCTGTCGAAGGCACTTCTGTTGTATTGGCCTTTAAGTCTCGGACGATATATATCCAGGATGAGGTTTAATGCTGTTTCCGTTCCCAGGACTAAAAGCAGCCCCAGAATCACCATCGCCATAATATCCAAAAGGAAATCGAAAATAGACAGATGCACAAGCGCCAATATTATAGCCAGTGCAAAGCTTAACAGAGCCGCACCCAACATGGAACTGCCACCCGCTCTTAAAGGTTTCCATTGCTGCTGAGCTGACATGCCTGTGGCGTAACGAGAGAGCAGAAAGCTGATGAATGCCATAGCTACCATAAAAATTGCACAAAGCAAAGGCTGTTTCAATTCGCCTTCCACCGCTGACCTGAGAGCGTTAAGTAGAAACAAACCGATTCCAACCTGATAGATTGCAATCAGTGCTGAAAATATTGGAATGAACCATTTCTCGATTATTTCCAAGCGATGTTGAGCAACAGAAAAAAGAGTCGCCCTTTCATTTTTAGCCTGAAAGATGGTTGAAGCCTTCTCATCCTTGGTCAACAGACTCTCATCGAGCTTTTCCTGCTCAGCCAATGCACGCTGATGGAACTGTATACATAAAACAAACCAAATTAAAGCGACAGAAAGGTGAAACCAACTAACCGCAGAAATCGCTAAAATACCGCTCCATCGACCTAAGAAAAAGGTGATACCGAAAAAAACAACACTCAAAATCAAAGAGACCAAAGCTACATGTTCCGGGCGTTTGGAAGATTCCGCCATTTCTGCACCAACCTTATTTTTCGAACAAATAAATCCTAAAACAAGTATTTATTCAAAGCATGCATAACCACTAATTTACAAAAAGCTCGATTATAAGTTGCGTAATATAACGCTAAATGCTATTTTGGTATAGGGACAATTATGAAAAAATCTGTCTATTTGCTAAAAATGACTTCTTATTTACAACACAGAACAACGTTCTGACGAACTAACAACATAATGAACAAATTATTTACAATAGCAAAAAATACATTCATAGAAATTTTGAGACAGCCGGTTTATGCCATCATGATCGTTGCTGCTTTATTTTTGTTTTTCATAAGCCCATCTCTTACGATGTATACAATGAGCGATGACAACAAGCTCTTACGCGAGATAGGTTTATCTACGTTATTTATGACAAGCTTGTTCATAGCAATATTTTCTGCATCCGGTGCTGTTGGTGAAGAAATAGAAAATAAGACAATAACAACCGTCCTGAGCAAGCCTATACAACGTCCGATATTCATTATTGCAAAGTTTCTTGGTGTTGCCGCTGCAGTGTTTCTGGCTCATTATATTTGTACAATTGCTCTGCTTATGGCGATAAGACACGGCGTTCTCGAAACAGTTAACGATACTCACGACATGACAGTTCTTGGCTCAGCAGGAGTTATCCTTGTATCAACTTTTCTTCTAAGTGCTTTTTTTAACTATGTTTATGATTGGAAATTCTCCTCGACAGCTCTAATTTTACTCGGCATATTCGCGACATTAGGCATCGTGTTCCTGGCTCTTATTGATCGTAACTGGCAATTTAATCCCTCCAAAAATGGCATCAACGCAGTGGATATATATGGCTCGGTACTGTTGCTGTTGGCTGCAATAATTATTGTAGCTCTGTCGGTAGCTCTATCAGCCAGGTTTAATATCGTGATTACGCTCTCAGCATGTTTGGGGATTTTTTTCTTAGGTCTTGTTAGCGATTATGTATTCGGAAGATTCGCCGACACACATCTTTGGGCAAAAATTGGAAAATTTTTGGTGCCCAATTTGCAGATTTTCTGGATAAGCGATGCTATTTATGAAGGTAGTGTAGTCCCTCTGAAATACCTTGTGATAAGCGCTTCTTATGCCCTGTGCTACACAATAGCCATACTCGCTTTAGCTATTGCCCTGTTCCAACGCCGTCAAGTCAATTGACATAATTCACCAATCCTGATTCCAAAAAAGTGCTTAGCAGGACCGAATTCTTCGGTTTAGCACGCGTTTTACTTTCAGATTATTTCCGGGATATTTTCTTTTTCAAAAGGATAACTCGACTACGAGATATTTCCGGTGAACCTGCTATCTCAAATCCATTTTCCGAGGCAATAGCAATTGTTTCATCAAAGTCCTCCTCTGATACATGCCCTTTAGGTTCGATAACTAATAAATGCCCTGTCGATTTTAGAGTTCCATGCAATTCTGAAAAAAAACTGGAAATATCAGGAACTTCATGCACAACGGCGGAGGCAATAACAAAATCTATTTCCTCCCTCAGGTCGGACAAGCCAAGAGAATCATCCTTACAGATGCGTGTTTCAATTCTATTAAACAATCCCGCTTTCCGTGCACGTCCTTCAAGGGATTTAATCATTCCTTCCTGCACATCCACGCAAACGACTTTGCCATTGGAACCGACCATCCGTGCAAGAGGCAAGCTAAAAAATCCCATCGCACAGCCAACATCCAAAACTTTCATGCCTTCTTTGATATAAGGCGAAAGCATCTTTTCCGGGTGTTGGAACAATTTTCTAACCGGGCAAGAAAGAAAATACCCAGTCCATACAGGACATACCTTTCCAACCATTTGTCTCTTCCTAAATTATTTGCCCGAGTACTTAGTGACTCTAAATCTTCACCGATAAGATATGTTGCACGATTCGATTTGTTCTTAAGTAATTCTCATCACGAATCAAGCGATACATTCTTTATCACCGCAGTTTCATCGCAATTTTGTTGCTTCGGACACCTGGCACAGTCGCTCCAGACTTTCATTGGCAGCTTGTCTTTTTCAATCACACCAAAACCAAGCTTAATAAAAAAATCCGGCTCCAACGTAAGGGCAAAAACTCTCGGAATACCAAGTTCTGCAGCTTTTTCAAGGGCGGCGGTGACCAGCATTTTACCAATGCCTTTTTCCTTGTTTGCACCACTGACCGCCAGTGATTTGATTTCAGCTAAATCCGCCCAGACAACCTCCAACGCACAACAACCGACAACATTGCCATCGACTTCCGCCACAGTGAAGCTCTGCAGGTTTTCATAAATATCAGCTAATGGGCGAAATAACATCTTGTCCCGCTCGGCATAAGAACTGATCAGAGTGTGAATTGCTTTTGCACCCGAGATTTTTGCATTACGTATATTCATAGGCCAGAAGTATAGCTGTTAAAACACAAAGAAACAAAGAAAATCCGGATGATGCTTTGTTTTACAGCTTATAACGAAAATAGAGCTAATCTTCCTGATGCAGGCAATGCCATATCTTTTCAATATTGTCTTGATGTTTCTCATTCAGGTTCTACGGGAGGGTAAAAGTCTTTTGAAAACGCGCATATCGTTTGTTAAAAGAGAATTCATCTTTGACCTGTTCCAGAGAGAGTCCCTGCTGTTTGGTCTCTGTAAGGCCGTTCAGCAAATCCTCAAGGTACTTTTTTCGTGGATGCAAATGTTGCCTGGTCCTTATTAAATCGGGGCTATGAACACCAATCATAAGGTCGATTTGAAAACCATCATTACAAAGCTCATCCAATACCGAAATTCCGCGACGAATACCATTTAAATTAGCTTTTCCGTATAAAACCGGCAGCCACGGGCCGCTGCCCATGCCCATACCCACGAGCATATTGTCTTCGGCGATATGAACGAAAATGGAACTATGGTAGATGGCGTCACCCCAGTAGATTAACCGAAGATGCACATCTCCAAGATCCAGATTAAGTCTATCACAAAATAATATGTCGGGATTTCTGACTTCAAATCCTTTCATAATCTCTTTTCCTACCTCCTGCATAAATCTGATTTTCCGTCGTATCTCTCGCTTGTGCGCTGGAGTTACTGTATCCTATTTCAGCAACTGACGTAAATTACTAATGCCCTGACTTGTCCCGACGTTGTTACAGTATTGCCTGCGGCCTTTTTCACTCTTAAGCCGATCCCGGAGCCAGTCCATATTCATGGTCTCATGACCGATAACCTGTGCATCCTTGAACACGATATTTCCGCCCGCATGATGCAGGTGACCGTGTGTATTGATAACGTAAATCCAGTCGTCTCGCTTGAGGTATTTTTCAGCCGCCTCTTTTATCTTACCCATTATATAAGGCGTTATCTCCGTCTCGATAACAACCAATCCCTTCTGTGTCTCTATGACCGTTATATTGGTATGCATACCGAGGTTTGACATACTCAATGTAATGACTCGATCAGTTACCCGGCGTACTGATACATCCTGTGCAGTAGCAGCCGTTACTGACAGAAATAAGAAACCAAAGAGGACAAGGCATTTTTTTATATACACCATCGGCAAATTCTCCTTAGATAGCTCCAAAAGATTCAGGTGTAACTAACGTTATTTTGCTTCAAATATGATTTTAGCACAATGTTTGCTGTCAGATAAAAAATTGTAACTAATCTTATTAAAAACTTCCAGTATCAATCCAAATTCAGATGTGAGCGAAAGTGAATGTTATAAAAAATCAAAAAAGGCTGGAAAAAGAGCCATCTCTGGTATATCGTATTGCGGATTTTATATTGCAGATAGCTTAAATCGAAAAACAGGCTATCAATAGTATGTGAAAATTAAATTTATGCGATTTATTCTAATTGACAGGATAATTTCTATTGAAACCGGCAGGGAAATAAAAGCCATAAAGAGCCTTTCTCTCGCTGAGGAATATTTGGCGGACCATTTTCCGACGTTCCCGGTGTTGCCCGGCGTACTGCTGCTGGAAGGGCTAATCGAGTCGGCATCGTGGCTGGTACGCCAGAGCGAAAATTTCGCTCACAGTATGATATTGCTTGAACAGGCAAGAAATGTTAAATATAGAAGTTTTCTGGCGCCCGGCGCTCAGATAGAATACACAGTTGAGGCTAAAACTATCGAAGAGAATGTAAGCAGCTTTAGCGGATTTGGATTATCGCAAGGCGAACGAATCGTGGAAGCACGATTCGGATTGAAGCACTTCAACCTGGCCGATGAAAATCCCGCGATGGCTGTGGTGGACGCCCAGATAATCGAAAATATGAAAAAAATATGGAAACTACTGAGGTGATAAAGTATGGCAATAAGTAGGGACAAAATTTTCACAAATGTTCAGGAAGTTCTTATCGATGCGTTAGGTGTCGACGAAGATGAGGTCACCACTGAGGCGACCCTAATGGGAGACCTGGGAGCAGAAAGTATAGATTTTCTGGATATAGTTTTTCGCTTAGAGAAATCTTTCGGCATCAAGATACCACGGGAAGAATTATTTCCCGCTGAAAGCCTGATGAATAACTCCGAATATGTCCACAATGGCAAATTAACGGAAAAAGGACTGGCCGAGTTACGGGATAAAATGCCGCATACGGACCTGACGGATTTTGAGAGCGATCCCGATATTAACAAATTAGGCGATTTGTTTACAGTCAATGCTATCGTGAACTATGTCGAAGGCAAACTCAACGCTTCTTAATCCTTTTAGGCAAAAATTTCTTTTAGAATCTCATCTGATTATTGGTCAGAAAGCTTTCTGCCGTTTTACCTAATAAAGAAAGAATGAACTCATTGGTAAATTGAGAAATACTCCACAGTAAAAAAATGCGATGGATATGGATAGACAAATTTGTCGAGTTTGACAGCGGCCGGCGCGCCGTTGCACTGAAAAACGTTACACTGGCCGAAGAGCATTTGCATGACCATTTTCCCGGCTTTCCCGTCATGCCGGAGTGTTTGATGATCGAGGCGATGGCTCAAACCGCAGGGATACTCGTCGGTGAAGCAAAAAAATTTCAGGAAAAAGTCATTCTCGCAAAGATAAAGAAAGCCGTCTTTTTCGATTATGTCAAACCCGGTGACACAATAGAGTTAGAGGCAAATATTGAATCCATTGCTCCGGAAGCAGCAAGCACAAAAGGCACAATAACTCGCTCAAAAAAAATGATTGCAGAGATAGATTTAATGTTCAGCCATATCGACCAGAATCTGGCCGGCAAAGAATTCCCTGCAGAAAACTTTGTTTTCGGAACCGGTATATCGGTATTCGAATCACTCCTTCGAGACGTACTTCAAGACAAAAATCAGAAAACGGAGGCGCAACTGTGAGCCCAGCTCGCGTAGTAATAACAGGCCTCGGCGCTATCACTCCACTCGGACTAAACGTCAGTGACACATGGGCGGGACTCTGTGCAGGCAGAGTCGGAATCGATACGATTACAGCCTTTGACCCGGTCGGTTTTAACTGCAAAATAGCAGGTCAGGTCCCCGATTATAACATAAGGCAATTCATACCGAAGAATATTCGCAAATCCGTAAAGCTCATGTCCAGAGATATCGAACTATCGGTCATCGCAGCACACGAAGCTTTTCTCAACAGCGGCCTTATCACAAAAGGCATTGATCAGGATAATATTAACGTCAATCCCGAGCGCATGGCTATCAATATCGGCGCCGGTCTTATAAGCTGTGACCTGGTCGAACTGGCACCGGCAGTCGCAGCAAGTGTTACTAACGGCAAGTTCGATATTCACAAATGGGGCAAAGACGGTATCGAACTTGTAACACCACTTTGGCTGTTGAAATATCTGCCCAATATGTTAGCCTGCCACGTAGGAATTATTCACGACATCCAGGGACCGAGCAATACAATAACATGTGCCGAAGCTGCTTCACATCTTGCGATAGCGGAGGCATCTCAGGTCATAGTTCGCGGCAGCAGTGACTATGCCCTGGCCGGAGGAACTGAGGCGAAAGTCAATCCGATAGTTATAATTCGCCAATGCCTGCTCGGCAGAGCCACCAGCCGGAACAACGATGAACCTGCCTCTGCATGCAGACCCTTCGATGCAAACGCAAAAGGATCGGTTTTCGGTGAGGCCGCCGGGGTAATAATACTCGAAAATCTCGATAAAGCAAAAAAGCGAGATGCAAAAATTTACGCTGAAGTAGTCGGAATTGGACACGGCAATAGTATAAATCAGGAGTATGAACACATCAAACCGGACGGTTACGGACTGCAGATAGCAATAGAAAAAGCAATGGCTGATGCACAAATAAAACCGGAACAACTGGATTTGATTATACCGCACGGAACAGGCATTCCCGCCGACGATATGGCTGAAGCAAGAGCAATCAATGCTGCTTTGGGTCAGGCTGCACAAAAAATCCCTGTTTGGCCGACCAAAAGCATGTTGAGTAATACAGGTGCTGCAGGCGGAGCGGTGGATGTAATTGCTGCCGTGTGTGCTATGAATGAAAGTAAAATTCCGGCCGCAAAAAACTGCGACAAAAAAGCCAAAGGTTGCAACCTGAATATCGTAAACCAAACGAAAGAAAAAGATATTCGCTACGCACTAAGTTGCAGCTATACTTATGGCGGTCAAACTACTGCTATAGTACTAAAACGGCCAGATTAAATCTAAATATCTAACAAGGAATGATAAAGTAAATGGCTGAACGAGTCGTAATAACCGGAATGGGTATTGTTAGCCCGCTGGGGCATGATGTTGAAACCCTTTGGCAGGCGCTCCTTTGTGGGCAAAGCGGGGTTGCAAGAACCACCATCTTCGACGCGTCCACATTTCCAACGACATTCGATGCTGAAGTCAAAAATTACGACCTTTCAAAATACACAAAGAATCCGCAGTTACACAAACACAGTAACCGAGGCTCCGGATTCGTTATCGGCGCAACAGCCCAGGCCTGCGCCCAGGCAAAAATCGATATAGAAACCGCCGAACCAACCGATGGAATCGACCGCACTAGGTTGGGAATTTATTTAGGCGCAGGTGAAGGTTCCGTTGACAATGATGTTTTTTTTGCAGCAATCGTCAATGGATGGGATACTGAAAAGAACGAGATGGACTGGGGCCAATGGGCACAAATCGCCTTTGGGAATATGGATTCTATGCGTGAGCTTGAGCAGGAACCGAACATGCCCGCTGCCCATATTGCAATGCTGACAGGGGCACGGGGACCTACAAGAAGTTGTTTAACAGCCTGTGCCGCCAGCACCCAGGCCGTCGGTGAAGCTACGATGATGATTCGAAGGGGTGACGCAGATATCTTCATTGCAGGCGGCGCCCATTCAATGATACACCCGCTTGGTTTGACGGGTTTTAATCGTCTGACCGCCCTATCAACAAGAAACGACAGCCCAGAAACGGCATCGCGACCTTTCTCTGCAACGCGAGACGGCTTTATCTTAGGAGAAGGCGCCGCAGTTGTAATACTCGAATCTCTGAGCTCGGCAAAAAAACGAGGCGTGGAAATATTAGCCGAGGTCATTGGTTATGGCAGCAGCTCCGACGCCTTTCGTGTGACCGATATGCACGAAGAAGGCAGAGGTGCGATACAGGCGATTAACGCGGCACTTGCCGATGCCGGCATAAGCTACAAAGACGTGGACTACATTAACGCACACGGCACAAGTACAATGGAAAATGATTACATCGAGACCGTGGCTATTAAGACGGTCTTCAAAGAACAGGCCCAAAAAATTCCCGTCAGCAGTGTTAAAAGTATGCTGGGACATCTTATCGGTGCCGCCGGAGCGGCCGAATTGATTACGTGCGTTTGTACAATCCGGGATAACATTCTGCCGCCGACAATGAATTTGATGGATCGTGATCCAGAACTCGATTTGGATTACGTACCTAATGAACCGAGGAAGAAGGTGGTTAATATCGTCATAAATGAGTCCTTCGGATTCGGCGGGCAAAATAACGTCGTCGTCGTCAAACGTTTTGCGTGATGCGTATTGCGTGGCACGGCCATCCTGGCCGTACATCATGGGCTGGAAGCACATGACGCAGAACTTAGAACGAGAAAAAAATGATTGACATAAAGCAAATACGAGAAAATCCGGAAAAGTTCATGGCCGCCTGCGTGGCAAAAAAATTCGAAGTTAATATAGACAGGCTGCTTGAAGCTGACGCAGAACTGAAAAATATAAAACAGCAACTACAGAATATCTCTACAGACAAAAACCGTATTGGCAAATCAATCCCAAAGTTACCACCAGAGCAAAAGCAATCCGCACTATCACAACTCACAGAACTCAAAGAGCAGGAATCAAAATGCAATGAAGAACTTAAGCAACTTCAACCTCAGTTTGATGAGCTTATGCAGCAGGTGCCGCAACCGGCCGATGAAGATGTGCCGTTAGGCAAAGATGACACTGAAAATATCGAAATTAGAAAAGAGGGGAAAATACCCCAATTCGATTTCGAGCCGAAAGATCATGTCCAGTTAGGTATTGCCCTGGGCATTATGGATATAGAGCGAGGTGTCAAATTAGCCGGCACGAGAAATTACTTCCTCAAAGGTGACGGCGCCCTGCTGCACTGGGCGGTCTTGCGGTTCGCAATGGATGTTATGATCGATAGAGGATATATCCCGCTGTCGGTACCGCTCCTTATGAAAGACCAGGCGATGCAGGGAACCGGCTATTATCCCGGCTCGGAAGAGCAAACCTACCGGATGGAAAAAGACCAGCTCAATCTGGCAGGAACAGCCGAGGTACCGCTGACCGCCTATCGCATGGGCGAGACTCTAAACGACGAGGAACTGCCCTTAAAATACGTCGCCCTTTCAAGCTGCTTTAGACGTGAAGCCGGTGCCGCAGGCAAGGATACTTATGGCCTATACAGAATCCACCAGTTCGATAAGGTCGAGCAGGTTGTTATCTGTAAAAACAGTATCGAAGAAAGCAACAAATACCACGATGAGATTTTAGCCAACGCCGAAGCTGTAATGCAGGCGCTGGAGCTGCCCTACCGTATTGCGAACGTCTGCACGGGTGATCTCGGCAGAGGTCAGGCAAAGAAATTCGATATAGAAGCATGGATGCCATCACGCGGCAATTACTGCGAAACGCACAGTGCGAGCAAATTCTACGAATTCCAGGCAAGGCGAATGAATCTTCGCTACAAAGATTCCGCGACCCCTGCTTCCACAGGGGCAAGCTCGTCCCCGCGAAAGCGGGGAAATTTGTTCTGCCATACATTAAACAACACTGTCATTGCCTCGCCGCGAATTCTGATACCGATACTTGAGCTTTACCAGAACGCCGACGGCTCGATAACGGTGCCGCAAGTCCTTCGCCCATATATGAACGGCAAAGAAAAAATCACACAAAAGTAAGTCAGAAGGTATGGCAGCTATTTCAGGGGAGACCATACTTAATTCCAGCCGATTCCTGCGTCTGTCATCCGTCCTCCCTCGGTTCCGTTCCCGCTGTCCCGAGTTTTCCCCTTGTTTTAGTTATTTTGTTAGGGTGTAATCCCAATGATCACCAAAGGAACAGCAGGAACACCTCGCCCTTGTCTGACGACATTGTAGAATTCACCTTCATAATAAGGTACACCGGAACTCATTTGGGCTTGGAGTGATTTCATGGGAAGTATTTCAATACCTAAATCAATATGATCACCAACGTAAAAAGCCAGATGTTTAACGAAAAGATCATATGCAACGAAAGAATATTTTCCAAATTGAACTTCTATTGCTACACGGTCTTTAACAAAATCGGTTTGATTATAGCTGTAAATTGGGACTTCACCAGCTTCTTCTATCTCTCGCTTTTGTTCCTCAGGTTGCATAGTCAGGGTTTTTCGTATGAGTTTTTCGCTTTTTGTTACCCAATAGCTAACCCGGCTTTCTTTCCATTTCTTCTTTTTCAGAAGCTTATCGAACATTTTATTCATGTCGATGGGACTATAAAGTATCTTGCCTTTCATAGTCTTTTCTTTGGAAATCTTTGTCTTGCATTTCTGGGCGTCGACCGATTGAATAACAACCTGAATCTCAGCCCAGAGCTTTGGCTTGTGAACAAGTAAAAACTCAAGTCCATTAAGGTGGGAATATGTCTCACATATTTTCATCTGGTTTCGTATTAGAACTTTTATATTTTCTTTTCAAACAATGGCATATGTTTCCTGTCTTGTTTTTTATCCCAAGGCGCAATAGTTAGTTTATTTCCAGTTTCTTCTGGATCATATACGGGTTTATGCATTGGCCGAGTTCGCAAAGTACCAGCCATCTCTTGTTTAATTCTATCATGTGCAACGTTCACATATTTAGAAATCGTTTCAGCACCAGCACCCCGCCTGTTATGTCTTATGGCAGCGACGATAGTCGTACCGGTTCCAAGGAATGGATCGAAGACCCAATCACCTTCATTAGTCATTGATAGAACAAATCTTTCGATAAGTTCCACAGGGAACTGACAGGGATGCTCGGACTTTTCGACGTGATTGCTTTTAACGTTTGGAATCACCCACAAATCACCCGGATTCTTTCCCAACGGATTGCAGGAATATTTCCCAGCCTTTGGCCCTTTGAAGTATTTCTTACCGGGATACTTCTGAGGAATCCTGACAGGATCTAGATTGAACACGTAATCCTTTGATTTGGTAAACCAGATTATCGTTTCGTAACGACCCGAAAAACGCTTGCTGCAATGCAGACCATGCTCGAAATGCCAGATTATCCGGTTTCGCATCGTTAGGCCGAGGTCTTTGAAAATCGGATAAAGGACTGTGTCCAGTGGAATTATAGATCCATTGTCAACATAGTTACCGACCTGCCAACAGATACTTCCACGTTCTGATAGCGTTCGTACACATTCATGGATGACTGAAGCTTGCTGGTCCAGGTAAGCTTTAAGTTTAAGTTTCTTCTCATACTCCTTGCCGATGTTGTAAGGTGGTGAAGTCACAATAAGTTGCATCGATTCATCTGGAATCTGTTTTAGTAGATTGAGGCAGTCGCCAGGGTAGAGGACGATATGCCGTGAAGGCGAAAACCGGTCACATATTTTATATTTCTCAAACATGATAATATTCTATCGCATTTAACATTTCGGGTCAACGATACATTAAATAATCTAACATTTATTCCATCCATTCACCGTTTTCTGTCCGCTTGTTAAATTTTATAGTTATCTGTACCCAATTTCTCCCAACTACTTGATTTCTGAATGTTTTTTTAAGATTTCTGCGATGTTAACGTCCGGAATTTTAATTAGCTTGTCACACATTTTCTGTGAGGGCACGGATAGTTCGATAGTAATGTTATTGTTGAATATGCAGACGACTGTTCCTGACAGAACCTCACTATTTGGGGGGATTATATCAAACCTTACTTGGGCGAATTCGACTTGTTGAAGGAACGATAGCGGTTGCTTGAAAGCCTTGTCGGTTATTTTCATATCTAACTCGCTGCTGTAACGCACTTCACTCGTGCCCATTTGCTTGGCCATAGACTCTTTCGATGACAGTGTGAGCAGAGCTTCTGTGTCTTTTCCAAATGCCAGAACTGCACCCCGGTTCACTGCCCGGACATTCAATTGTTCTTCTGAACTAATGATTATCTCGACTGTTGCTGTGGCATTTACAATTGGCTTATCTTCGACCCTCTCCGTTTGAATTTGATCTGTCTCCTGTTGGTAAGTAACTTTGTTATAGAAAGCCACGATGCTGTCGAATTTTTCCACCACAGTGCCAACGGCAATAATTAGAAGGCCACAAAAGATTATGATACTAATCAACCAGTGGTTCTTTGCCCACCTGACATATCGACCAAGACGGGTTTCGGTCACCGCTCCATTGGCCTGTTCTTTAGCATAGAGTAGTTGCCCGCCCGCCCATTCGGCTACATCTTTTTTAACATCTTCAAGTATTACTCTTAGCCAACCTTCGTCGTCCGGTCCAAGATCAGACACAGCATCACAGAGAATTTCAAAGAAGATACCCCTTTTCGCGTTTGAGAGCGCACCTGGCTTGTCCCATTCATCCGGACTAGGCCATTGCCACGGCGGTATTCCTTCTGTCCCTTTCCGACCATAGTCATAGACTGCGGATAAAATCGTATACTTTTCGTGAAGGGTAAGCTCATGATCACGGGTTAGTGGCAAGAGATGTGTGATCTCGGGTTCTGCTGAAGTTGACAGTATGGGGGGAACCCAGCCTTGGATCATATTGTGACTGTTCCCAGTGTGCTGAACGTAATTCTGGAACTGCCAGCCGTCTTCTGGTGGACCTGCCTGCTCATTCTGTAGTCGGTCATTAGTTGCAACATTTTTCTCAAAATGCGATGCCCTTTGTTTGTTCCATGTTATCTCGTTAGCAATCTCCGCTTCGTGATCTTCGGCCCACTTATTTACCATTTCTTGAAAACGCGGCATAGCCTCGTATTGCCGGATATTTTTGAAGATATCCAGTGCCAGATTTGTTATCCAATTTGGAATATTTCTATCCATCCATATTTTCTTATAACAAACGTAATCACCTATTAAAATCTACGCCACGCGGCCTTATCAGATTACTCACCCGCAAAAGTCTGCATTCCACGAAATATACATTTGAAAAACTCGCTCGCTCAAGGTTGCTGGTTGAGATTATACCTTTCCTCGGCGAAACAGCAAATCAATACAAAAAGGCTACGCACTGCCAAACAGCGAAAAGACCTTCAGCGCAAATACTACGACCTTATGTAAATAAGGCGTTTTTATCGTGCTGAATTTTAACTGGAAAATCGAAAAAATAAGAAAAATAAATAATTTCCTTGCATTCAGCTATATTGTTTGTAAGATAGTTAACGAACTATGGAGGGTTCTGAGTAGATAGTCTCTTTGGGACACCACAGGTGCGGAAAAAGGCAGTTTTAAGTTATTAGTTCATTGTTATTCGTCAATCGTCCATCTTCCATCATCCATCGTTAATAACTGGGGGGAAAATCATGTCAAGTATAGCTCAAACTCTTGCAAATCGTCAAAATTCACAGAAATCGACCGGTCCGCGAAGCGCGGAAGGCAAGGCCGTCGTGGCGAAAAACGCCGTCAAACACGGCCTATTCGCACAGGAAGCGGTCATAACCGGCGAAAACACCGAAGAATACGAGCTTTTTCGCGATGAAATACTGGCCGAACTGGCTCCGGCCGGGGCAATGGAAGCCGTATTGGCCGAGCGGGCCGTCAGCCTGTCGTGGCGGCTCCAGCGAATCGAACGAATTCAGAACCTGGTTATCGATTCGATGATCGAACGTGAAGTCTCAAATCCGTTAGCGAATCTAACCAGGCAATTTCTGCCTAAAAGCCTTCGTAAACCGCAATCTGACGCGAATTCCGGCGACGGCAGCTCGGATATGACGCTTGGAAAGATTGCCATTAAGGATTGTGCGAATTCGAGGGTGCTCGATAGGCTGTTAATGTACGAAAGGCGAATCGAGAACAGCCTTTTCAAGACGATGGCCGAGCTTCAAAGGCGCAAACTTATGCGGCAATTAGGCATTACCGACGAAGAGCTGAGCCCTGATATGGATCAACCCCATCCCGCAACGATTGAACAATCGCCGGCCCAGGACAAGATGACGAGCCATCCCCATCCCGATAAACGGCATCAGGATGAGGCTGCCACACAATCACAAAAAAATGGAAAACAAAGCCAATATTCTCCGTCTGATATGAACGTAACATCTTTTGCAAGAAAGAATTATAGTGAAATACTCCGACCGGGGACGACACAAAAACAAAGCCAATTTATCCCCAAGGGGAGCCAATCGCCGGCCTTTCCGAGACCGGCAACGGCCTTCGCCGTGACGAGTGACCGGTAATCCTGATCTGCAATTTTGCTCAAATATCTTTATTTCTTATATTTTGGGTAGCATAAACACCCAACATGGGGGCAGAGCAGAACATAAACAGACTAATAAAATCCAAATGTGGCGGAGGTTAACTTTTAATGATATCCGTAACACCATTACAAAAAAAAAGCAGTTTTAGATGCCTGACACTTGTGCTGGTGTTCGGATTAGTAATGTTGAACGCAAAATCAGTCGCTCTGGAATTGCAATCGGCAGAAAAAGCCGGCTCGCCCGGAAGGGATGGCCAGGCTAACTGTAAAGTCCTGCGATCAATGGCAAGAGTCTATATGGCCGGCGGTAATTATACCAAGGCTCAGCCACTCGCTGAAAATGCAATGACTCTCGCTAAGAAAAACAATTCTGATTCAGAACTTTGCTGGTGCCTGATTGACCTGGCGTACCTTTACAAAAATCAGGGCAGATTTGACGATGCCGAAAGCATGTGTATAGAAGCTCTGGAATTGCAAAAAGAGCTTTACTATGAAAACCATCCGCATGTGGCGGGCACTTTAAGGATTTTAAGCTCAATCTATCAGGGACAAGCCAAATATAACCAGGCCGAAACCACCATGGAAAAGGCCATAGCCATTATGCTAAAAAGCCACCTGTCGGACGACCCTACTTTGGCTCCATTCCAGGTGGACCTCGCCAGAGTAATGGTCGAACAAGGCAAATTCAAGGAAGCCGAATCCAATTATCTCCAGGCTCTGGAATTAATTAAGAATAGCTACGGACCGGATCATCTTTATACCACGGGCGTACTTGGCAGCATTGCAGAACTATACACACATCAGGAAAAGTATAATAAAGCGGAAGATTTAATACATCAAACATTGGCAATACAGCAAAGAATCTATGGCCCTCAACACCATCTTATGGTCCCTGCATGGTTAACACAGGCAAGAATTTGTCAGGCGAGGAAAGATTACACCGAAGCGGAAAAGCTGCTCAAAAAAGCTCTGGTTGTCGTTGAAAAAGACTGCGGCAACGAGCACCCTCTTATAGGCAAAGTATTAAGCCTTCTGGGCCGACTGTATATCGAGCAGCAGAAATACGCACAGGCTCAAAGCATTTGCGAACGAGCGGCAAATATGCTGGAAAACTCCCTGGGAGCGGAAAATGACTATACTGCAATTGCGTTCAATAACTTGGCAAGAGTCTATATATCACAGCAAAAATACTCAGAAGCCAAACAGTTATGCGACCGGGCGTTAAATACACTGGAGAACATCTTTGAACATAATCACCCCAATGTCACTGAAGTACATAAGACAATAGCCCTATTACAGCGAAAGACTGAAAAAGAGACAGAGGTCGCAAAATTCATGTAGCGTATAAAGGAGGGTTCCCATTTTGTTTCTTCCGGCAAAATGGGAACCCTAAACCTTAAAATCCTCACATTCTTGGACAAAAACTTCTATAAAGCATAGATTATTCTTGTTCTGATGAGGGTGTTTTCTCCGGTACCATCATATTGGGATCTGAAGCTTGTTCCTTCGCTTCAGGTTCCTCTTGGTCCTCAATCAAATCAGAAAGTTCCTTCGTCAGATTTTTTGCTTTATAGTCAGGGATTTCATAAATCCATCCCTTATGTCTGGCGGTGAATTCTTTTGCCTTATCGTCGGCAAGAAGTTTTGCTTCTTTGGCTTTCAATTCCTCCTCTGACTCATCCTTTCTTATCGTAGAGGGTCTTTCCTCTGTAAACTCGGCACTGCATGCAATATATACTTTTCCGTCTTCGGTAGCAATTTCAACGGTGTACTCAGTGGAATCTCTTAACCTGCAAACATATTTTTTGTCAAAAGACAAATCGCCGGATTTTCTTTTAACATCGTCGAAGCTCAAATTTGTCAAAGCAGTAAAGACACTCTTGCCTTCGGTGCTCTTAAACTTCTTGCCGGCAGGAATATCTTCCAGAAAAACATCCTGGCTGTCTTCCTTCGTTCTAAGGACATATTTACCACTCTGAGAACTGACCGTCACCGACTCTATATCCTCGCGTTTTACAGAAATAAGCTTCTGCTCAATAAAACTCATCGCCCCGCTCGAGAACCAGGGTACAGTCGGTGCTTCATATACCGCATTACTCGAAGCCAGTCTCACATAAGTTCCCTGCCCAAGCTCCTTTGATTTTCCGACAATGACTCCGGTAAGCAATGAAGAATCCGGCCTGAAGAATTTCACAACGGTTCGAGCCTTTTCTTCCGTAACCTCCAGGTCGTCATGATTTTCAGGATTGTCGGTGACAAACTGAGAGGTTTCAATCTCCAGGCACTTACTAATTAAATCATTTATCTGACTTGCTTTTGCAGGATAATTATCCTTATTGACAACAACAAAACCGGCACCCCGGCGCTTTAGAGTCACTTCGTCGTCGCCGGTCCCGATAACAATACTGTCTATATCAGCCGGATTGAGGCCCTGAATTAGGTACGATGGGCTGCCCGATGCAGACCTGGGCTTGTTCGATATTTGCGATTGAACTATAGCCCAAAACAACATACCAATCGCAATAACACCTAATACCACGAGCTTTTTGTTACTCATCGAAAACTCCCGTATAAATTTTTTTAAATTCTAATTTCTGAATTCAAAGTTCTAATTTCTCAGGATTTAGATATTCGGATCTAGGATTTTCACCGTAATGCAATCAGGCATCGCTGGCATGACTGATATAATGCCGCTTCTTCACGCTTCGATAGATACCTAAAATTATAGCAATCATTAATATAAACGCCGGTGCCATGAGCATATTAAAGCCCCGCAAAACATTACCTAAATGCTCAATCCGCTCTCGCTCTTTCAACTTCACTTCATTCAATTGCTGCTGTGCCTGACGTTTTTTCAGTTCAATATCACGCTGCTTCTCAAATATGGAACTGCCAATAACCACTTCCTGACCTTCCTTTGCCTGTGCGAGAATAGACTGCAGCTCACTTTGGAAGCCGGCAATCTGCGCATTAAGTGCCGCAACTTCCTGAGCGGTTTCCTCTTCCGCCTGCCTTTCAATTTCATTAACCTTAATAAACGGTCGTTTGAAATTCCCGCGAGACCTGATTGAAATCAAATCGCTGGAACCACCCAAATCATCGATGGCATTAAGCAACAGGGCACTGTTATCACCAATAATAACCGGGCCAAAGAACGACTTACTATACGCCAGTGAATCGCTTATAAAGTCAACATCGGCAAAAACCACCACGGCACAATCTTCCGGTGCATTTTTCAAACCTTTTATTTGCTTTGTGCTTTTTATGGTCTCATTCGGGTCATTCGGGTCTTCCGATTCGACTTCAATCTCGATACCATCAGGAAAGCTGCTCTTAAACCGGCCTGTTAAAAGATAGCCCATTGTCACCGGCTCGGTCCCATCGACAAATCTGCTCATTAAATTCGACGGATTGAGTATCATCAATTCATACGGATTGCTTATTGTGAAAGTGTTACCCCGGTTTGTTGTCATAATAAGAGGAGTCTTTTCTATCACAGTTTCACTTTCTTTGGGCTGGTTTACATCTTCGGCAACCTCATTGAGAACGCCCGAAAACAAAACTCTAACTTCATTAAGCTCTGCTGTCATTACAGAATCATGATTGAAACAATTCTTCCCGATATTCAGAAAACCAATAATCGGTTCGGGCCTGCTGGTTTGACTGATAGCCCGTTCCTCCGCCAGATTTCTGTCACCGGCAAATGTATTTTCAGGCATCTCAATGCCCCAGTTTTTAAGAAGTTTATTGAGATTCGAATTGCGGGATTGCTGCACGCCCATCTGCATATTTGCCTGATCAGGAGCATCTGCGTAGCAATGGGGGTCAACACACACAATCGTCCTGCCACCCTTGAGGACGAATTGATCTATCGCAAAGAGGGTTCTTTCCGGAAGCTCTTTTGGATGGATAACCAGAAGAATATCAACATCATTAATGTCATTGACATCGGTCGTTATCTCTGATACCTCATATTTCTTCCTTAATTGTTCAACGATGGTCCACGGCCCTTTCGGCCTCAATCCCTGCCTCATCATCATCTGAGCCATATACCCACTCATATCGTCACCCATAATCGGCAGAGAACTCATTATACCAACCTTAGTCTTTTGTCGGGTGATTGCATTATCAATCAGATAGCTGATATCATACTCAACAAAATTCTGTCGGTCAGGCGAAAAGAACGGGATGACCTTTTCTACGCCAAATTGTGTCTGTACAACCAAACCAAAGAAAAAATTCTCTTCCTCTGTTATACGAAACTTTTGCAAGCCATAACGCATCGCCGCCACTTCATCATCAGAGAAAGGTCTCGGATCGATTACCTCCAACTCAACCATACCGTTCGACTCGGCGACATACTCTTCCAAAAGTGCCTTGACGAATTCATAGTAGTTGTTGAAATATTTAATCTGGTCCGGCCCTTTAAGTGCGGCAGTCTTTGCATAAAATAACTTGGCTTTGATAGGCTGATTCAGTTTTGTCAAAATTGATTTAGTCCCATCGGAAAGTGTATACAGCTTCTGGTCGGTAATGTCCACCTTCCACGACTTTCCAATGTTCTGGCTGATACTTATAGCCGAAAACATAATTATCAAAATGAAACCCGCTCCAATAATAGCTCGTATTGTCCGGTTCATTATCTGGCCTTCCTTTCATCCAAAACAATACCGCAGGCGGCAATCCACCCTATAATTAACAACAAAAAATAGGAGATATCAGTAAAATTAAGAACGCCCCTCTGAATCGACTCAAAGTGAGTCTGAAAACTCATACCCTCTATCGCCGAAACCAGTCCGTCTGGTAAGAATGTTGAGACATAATTGAGCGTCGTAGGCATCCCCGCAAAAACAAGAATCGCACAGGCAACCACCGAAAGCACAAAGCTAATCACCTGATTTTTACTAATCGCCGAGAAAAAACACCCAATGGCGAGAATTCCACCCGCCATTAAAAAGCTGCCCAAATAACCGGTGATTATCAGGCCGATATCGGGATTGCCAATATAACAAACTGTAATGACCATAGGAAAAGTCAATGCCAACGCAATCGTCAGAAACAACCACGCTGCAAAGAATTTACCCAGAACAGCCTGTGTGATAGTTACCGGTAAAGTAAACAGCAATTCAATCGTCCCGCCCTTGCGTTCCTCGGCCCATAAACGCATAGCCGTCGAAGGTACCATAAAAACAAATAACAACGGCAGGTTCATAAAGAAAGTCCTCATGTCCGCCTGCCTCATTTCGAAAAAACTTTCCTTGAAAGTAAGGTATCCGGAGAAAAACAAAAAAATCACCAAAAAGACGTATGCAAGAGGGGTTGTAAAATAACTTTTTAATTCCCTCTTGAACACTGCCAAAAAACTATTCATTTTTGTACTCCTATGCACGTAACAAAATATGATTATGCACTTTTTGCCATTGTGATTTTACGAAAAACTGCATCAAGACTACATTGATACTGCTGTTTTAATTCGGCCGGTGTTGAATCGGCAAGAATTCGCCCCCTGGCAATGATTATTGTTCTCGAGCACACAGCCTCCACTTCTTCGAGAATGTGCGTCGAGATAATAATACACTTGTCTTTTGCCATTTGGTTTATGAGTTTTCTAACTTCATACTTTTGATTTGGATCAAGACCATCGGTCGGCTCATCAAGAATGAGCACATCCGGGTCATGAATTAATGCCTGAGCCAACCCTACACGCCTCTTGTATCCCTTCGACAACGTCTCAATCGTCTGATGATAAACCGACTCAATCGAACACATCGGGACAATCTGGTCCAGCGTTTCTTTGCGACTTCTGCCTGCAATTTCTCTGACATCACAAATAAAATTCAAAAAAGCTCCCACCGTCATCTCATTATACGCCGGTACATTCTCTGCCAGATAACCGAGCGATCGCCTGACACTTATGGGATTTTTCAGAATATCGTAACCGCATACAGTCGCCGTCCCACTGTCGGGCCGTAAAAAACATGCTAAAATTCTCATAGCAGTCGTTTTACCGGCCCCGTTCGGACCGAGAAGACCCAGAACCTCGCCCTTTTCAACATTGAATGATATTCCATCAACAGCCACCACCGGGCCGAAACTACGCCGAAGCTCCTTGACTTCTATCATCGCAATCTCCAATAAATTTTAGCCAATTATTCTACCTCTCTAACAATTCCGTTTCTCAATGGATTTGTACAAATTTACCCAAAAATCCTTGACAGTCAATACCCAAATCCTAACTATTTTGTTTAAAAACAGCGATTATAAAAAACTCAATTTTTTAACAATAATGATTTATTCAATACACCAACAAAGCTTGCAGTGCCTTAACTTGGGATATATTTTGAATTTATAGAAAAAAATCAAAACGATGAGCCGAATTGCAAAAGTAAAGTTCTCCGATTATCAAAGCAGCATAACTGAGGTCCTCGACCTGATCGGCGCCGGTGAAAAACTGCCGAGGGAAGGGCTTATTATCATAAAGCCGAACCTGACGAATTCTTCGCCGCCACCGGTGACAACAAACTTTAAAGCAGTCGAGGCGGTGTATAATTACTGCAAAGCCCATACAAAAGCGAAAATTGCCGTCGGTGAGGGTTGTGGTTTTGGCTCAACACCTGACGTGTATGCGGCATTAGGATACACTGACTTAGCACAAAAACACGGCATTGAATTGATTGAGTTCAATGAAGCCGACACTGTCACCGTCCAAAACAAAAATGCCCTGCAGCTTAAATATTTTCACATGCCCATAATTGCCCGGAATGCTTTTATTATTTCGCTGCCGGTACTAAAAGACCACAGCTTTACAAAGACCACAATCGCAATGAAGAACATGTTCGGCATCGCACCGGGAAGATTTTATGCTGGTGGCTGGAACAAATCAAAACTGCACAATCCCTCAACCGACAAATCCGTTGTGGATATCTGCACGTACAAAAAACCGGATTTGTCCATAGTGGATGCCTCCGTTGCACTTAAGGGAACGCACCTGTCCGGCAAACATAAAAAATTAGATTTGATTTTAGCCGGCTTCGATCCTGTCGCTGTTGACACTATCGGCAGCGAGTTACTTGGTCACAATCCGAAAAATATTGAATATCTGACTCTCGCCAACGGCTTGCTCGGAACCATGGACAACATTGAAATCATACAAAATTAGTCAATCCCCCCAAAAAAATATTCAAAGCCGGAAAAAACAAAAGCCAAGGTGGGTTTGAAAAAGCTAAGAAACTTCTTGAGCAGGAAAAGCAGGGACAAGACGAAGAAAAAATACAGGAACGCGAACAAAACCTGAAGAAAACAACAATTAATACCGCATAGAACCAGAATTTTTCTGATATATCCATATAGTTTATGTGGTCTGTCTATATATACAAAGTATATATTGTTATTAGGTTAAGGATTTTCGCCTTTATCTACTGGCTGTTGTCCTCAAGTAATTTTCTGAGGTACTCATTTTCCCGGCGTGTCGCTTCAAGATCGAAGACCTGATATTTGATACAGACCCGCAGGTAATCCAGCGACTCCTGCAGACTGTTAATACTTTTCTCAAGCTTTTTTCGATTTGCCTGGGCCTGTTGGGCAAGCTGAGCTAATTTTCTTTGTTGCGGGTCGGCCGTATCGCCGAATTCTCTGACCAGTTCGTTAAGTTTGTCTTCCAGGTTTGCCTCGTCCATTAAATCACTCTCCTCACGTAAGCATCTTCTTTTCGTCACCCTGATTTGTGGAAATTCCCCCAAAGCCACACAAATATATAGAGCAAAAACTATGCCTGAACTTCTTAAAAGCCATCTTGGAATTAATTTCGCCTTTATCGCCCTAAACATAGTCAAAAATAGGGTTCCGATTTCCGCCTCTGAGTTTTGTTACAACTATCCGGAGACCAACTATTGTATGGTTTGAATCTCTGCGTTGAAAAGCATCAACATTTCACACCCCAAGTCCGTATAACAATCTTTATAACAACTTAATTCATACAAATTTAAACAATTGTTGATATTTATAAACATTAGCGTTGCTTTTCGACTCAAAAACTTATTTAGAGGCATAAAAGTGGCTATATTTTTGATTTCAAGCCTGCTCAAACCTTAAATTTCGCATATTAAGCACAGAATTCTTCTATTTGTCCTTGAGCGCTTGATAGCCATAGTGTGCGATAAGGTGGTCGAGTATTACCATCGCCGTATAATTCTCGGCAACCGGCCATATCCGAGCCACAATCGTTGGGTCGCGTCTCGTAATTGCTGCAAGCTGCTTGTTTTCCAGAGTATATTTGTCTATTGTCTGCTGCGGTTTATCTATTGTTGGCGTCGGTTTAACCGTAAGTCTGACGACAATCGGCTGGCCTGTGGCAAGGCCGCCGGTAATACCGCCGGCGTTATTTGATTCGAACACAACTTTTCCATTTTCAGAATGCATTCTGTCGTTATTCTCAAAACCTGTCATATCCTTAACGCCAAAACCGGCACCGACTTCGACGCCTTTAACTGCTCCGATGCCGAGCATTTTGCCTAACTCGCCATCGAGCTTATAGAATACCGGCTCGCCAAGCCCTGTCGGAACGCCGGTAACAACTACTTCAACCACACCGCCAACCGAATCACCGGTGGCCGAGATGCGGTTACATTCATCGACCATTGCCTGCGCAGCATCAACATCAGGACAATTGACAATCAAGTGCACACCGTATTTTTCCCGAACTTCATCGATTTTGAGCTTCGGAGCTTTATCTCGGATTGCATCGATTTGCTTCTCAATCTCAGCTAAAATCGCCATTTTTTCGAGAAATCTCATCTCCATATTAATACGGCCTTTAGCATAGATTTCCTGATAAAACGGGTCAAGGTCCCGACGCATTTGCTTGTAGTCTTCGGTATATTTAAAAGCATTGTCAGTATCAATTTCCGGACAACGAACACCGGCTATCTCTTTTACATAAGAAAACACTTCAATCCCGCATCTCTTCAACACTTTCTTGGCAACGAAACCGGCCGCCACTATTGTCGAAGTATATCGGCCGCTGAAAATACCCGCACCGATTGCATCGTCATCCGGGCCGTATTTAATAAACGTGGCATAAGAAGCGTGACCCGGGCGAGGAGTCCGATTAGTGTCCTGATATTGCTTGATATGAATAAAATGACGGTCCAGGTTCGGAATCAGAATTGCCAGCGGCGTACCGTTGGTATGGTTCTTGTTCCCGGCATTCTCAACCGTATCGGCGGCATTTATGCCGGAATAGATAATCGGCAGATCCGGCTCCTTACGCGGGCTGGACAATTCATCAGCCCCAGGCTTGCGAAGCAGTAAATCACCATATATTTCCTGCTCGGTCAATAACAGTCCCGGCGGGACGCCCTGCAAAACAGAACTCAGCCCCGCCTGGTAAGAGCCACCGGCAACCGTTACTTGAAAACAACGCCCTATATGACAACCTAACATTTATGTCACTCCTCTAATCTTTGAGTTATCTCATTCACATTTCATTTTCGCGCCGATACTTTTCATCAGTTCCACGTAATTCGGAAACGTCACACTCATAGCTTCGGCCGTATCGATAACACACCGGCCGTCCAGAGCCAGGCCCGCCAGCGACAGAGCCATCACTATTCTATGGTCGGCCCAGCCGTGCAACTCAGTCGGTTTGGGCTGACCGCGACGTATTATAAGGCCATCTGGAAGTTCTTCAACATCTACATTCATTTTTTTAAGCTCTTCGGCCATACATTTAATCCGGTCGGTTTCCTTAGTTCGAGCCTGCGGCACATTAACAAGACGGGTTTCCCCTTCGGCAAAAGCCGCCGTAACGGCCATAGCAGGCAATGCATCCGGCGTCGCATTCATATCTATTTCGGCGCCCTTTAATTTAGAACCTCGAATTTTAACACAGTCAGACTCGATTTCGATATCTGCGCCCATCGCCTTTAGATAATCCACGACGGCTTTGTCCGGCTGAGAATCTGAAAAATCCAGGCCGAGTAAAGTAACCTCATCGGCCACAAGGGCCGCCGCACAAAGGAAAAACGTCGCACTGGAAAAATCGGCGGCGATTGGCAAATCGAAAGCCTTATATTTCTGATTACCTTTGACCTTGAATTTCTTCATTTCCTGGTTTTCATATTTAATTTGCTGTTTATCGAGCCAATCGAGCGTCATCTGCACGTATCCCGGCTCGTTGAGCACAGTGACATCTATCTCGCTATCTTCCGGCGCCAGAGGTGTGCATAAAAGCAGGCTGGAGAGATATTGACTGGTCACTGCGGCGATTGATGTCTTCCCGCCTGTAAGTTTTCCCGCTATTTCAACGGGTGCCTTGCCGTTATTTTCCAGACTGACGCATTTTGCTCCCAGCTCATTCAACGAGTCCAACAATGGCCCGATATGGCGGCTGCGAATTTGCTCATCGCCTGTAAAAGTTGTGGCCCTGCCGGGCTGAGCTAAGGCGGCCGAACCAACTGCGATACGTAACGTTGTGCCGGAGTTGCCCACATCGATAATATCATTCGGCACGGCGATTTTCCCGCCCGTTCCTGTTACCTTCCAGCATTCAGAATCTATTGTATCAATTGCAGCACCAAGAGCCTTGTAACAAGCCACCGCCGAGAGTGTATCGCTCGAACTTAACGGCCGGCGGATAAGACTCTGGCCTTCAGCCAATGATGCGATTGCAACTGCACGAATCGTATGCGATTTCGAGCCGGGAATCGCTACAGTGCCTTTCAATCGTGATTTACTTACTTTTAGCTTCATACTTTGCAACAGAATACCATTAAATCACAGTATTTTCAATTTTGTTTACGGAATACGCATTCCCTTTGGAACGCCTGCCGTAAGGCATGCCCAAGGTATTACGGCGAACGCATCACTCATTACGCAGCACACAGAACGCAGTACGAAAAAATTGGGTTCGTTTGGCTTCGTTTCCTTGTCCGGCATAGCTTCATGCGACGCCGGATTGGCTCTTCCGAATCCCGACAATCTCTCATAATCTTTTTATATCAAAGAGCTTATATTCTTTTACGCGATACGCAGCACACTGAACGCCGTACGAAAAAATTGGGTTCGTTTTGAAAAAAAAGGCCGATTTGTCGAATGTTCTCTACACTTGTCGAATAAGTTGGGTATATGAGTTGATGAGTATATGTGTTAATGAGTGAATATCTTTCCTGATTTACTGTTTTACTGATGTACTCATCCACCCCTACTGCCCCCATCTTGATTTGTTATTCAGTATTCGATATTCATTATTCAATTTTAGGGTGGGTATTATACCAAAATCCGGCCGTATTGCAAGCAAATTCCCCGTTTTTATGAAGAATATTATCTTTTACTCGCCGCTGATTATTGTTTTAGAAAGTTATTCACTGAATGTCTTTGTTATTGGATGAGACAACAGGTATAATATGAAAAAGCAACACTGAGCGAGCAAAAAAATCAGAAATTCAAAAACGAGTTTTGAGGGCAGTAAATTAGTTACATCGAAAAAAATAACCAAGGACCCTCAGATCGCTTTAGATTAAGTGACTTAGAGTCGTTAACGTTCTTGTTATTGGTGCAATATGCACTTAGACTATAGAAGAATATTCCAATTTATTAGTTTTCATCATTAAAGGAATAAGTCATGGATTGCCTATGGTATTTAGCTGGTAGTATCATTGGTCTGGCATTAGGCCTCCAATTCGGACGTCTCCTCTTTGCAATTCTAGCTTACTGGGAAAGTACAGAAACTACTGCAAAATGGTATATATCTATAATTATTTTCATTCTTGGCGGAGGAGCAGGAGTAGTTATATTTCGCTGGTTTTGTACCGAATATAGCGATGCTTTTTATGCTATCGGTCTTGGAATAGGTTTGGTTATTTCCTATATCCGGCCCCAAATGCCGTGCATCTTTACATTGGAAAATGTCATACGCATAGTTAAAATGAGCGAAGCGATGCGAGACCAAATCCCACGTATCGAAGATCGGCTTTATTTGATTCTTTCTTCGTTTGTGCCACCAAAATCTCTTTCTCGCGGATTGAAGATTAGTCAGGAAGAACTCGCTAAAAGATTGGAACGAGCCACTGACGCTTGTAAAGACGTAGAAACGGAAAAGGAGGGAGAAGGTGAGTCCTGAGAAAGACCAGTCTAATTGGCCCCCGGATAGTGGCAAACAGTTTATCCGTAGCGACACGTTTGCCCAGATGCTTTTGTTTCTTGTTAAGGGTCTTGCCAGTAAATATCCTAAGATGGATTTTAGTGATGCTGTCGCGCAAGTATTTACATGGTTCGATAAAAAGCTATCACACAATAGTCGTTTTATTAATCGGCGTAGATTCCCTTCGGTTAATGCGTTCGAAGCATATCTTAGGCAATGTGTTTGGAATTCTGCGCGATTAACTGAAAGAGTAAGAAAACGTCAGCAACGTCTTGAGGCTTTGAAGGTTGATGAGGAGATCGTTGCACATGAAACGACCACTGAAGAGCTTGCAATTCTAAGCGAGGCAGTAGATTTACTGTCTGAACCACACAAGACGATATTTTGTCGATTGTTCTTCGATGAAGAAGATGTACACACGATCGCGAGCATCCTGAACCGCACACAAAAGGAGATTATTCAACTATACGAAGAAGCGATTGACTTACTTGGAGAAGAATTATTATAACTGCCGCGACTTCATCGTTATAGCACTCAGTGCTGACCTTGAAACCAACTTAGCTAAGGCGTGTATTACTGACCGAAACAAGTTCTTGTTTTAGCTTAAACACCTTGTTAAGGACCCTAGCTCGTTTCAAAAACACAGAATCAGAGGAATGATTTTCCAAAAACTTCTTAACCGCTTCTGCATTAGGATCGCGATATTGATGAAGTAGATTCGCATATTCTATTATTAGGGATGTTTCCATTGCCTTGACCTTTCTTGCATCAACCAAGTGTCTTTTCTTATCATAGATCCTACTTCCATAACCTAAGTGCGCCAAGAAATGAGATATTACAATATGTAATAAAAAATGTTACAATAATTTCAGTATATAAAATAATAAAATGCTATAAGTATCTATTTATAAATAGCTTAGGAATTTATTGTCGCAAGAAGAATTTCTACAAAAAAACTATAAATGCATTCTTTGGGGCCAATATTCGAGGTGTGCGTAGAGAGCTTCTCATGGGAAAAAAACGAATTCATGAATCAGACATTGATGCTGCAGTTTTAATTATGAGAATTCTAGAAGAAGATCTTAAAAAATTGAAACTAAGACAAGATCGTGCTACAGAGAAAAATATACAAGTAACTGTCGCGAAGATAGTAAGAGGTTTGCGTCGGGAACATGGTATGACCCAGCAACAACTCGCTGAAAGAGCTGGGATCAGTCAGACATATATCTCTTTAATAGAAAGTGGGCGGCGCTCAGTAAATCTTCGGAGACTCCAGAGTATGGCACGTGCTCTGGGATATGAGCTTTCTGAGCTCATAAAGCTTGCCGAACAGAAAAAGGAGATAAGGGAACGTACAAAGCATAGATAATCAGATGACTTAAAAGTAACCGGTACTTTTTCTATGTATGTTCATTACACCAGTCAACTCGTATCGTAGTCTTAACATTTGATATGGTCGATGATATGTTTGCCGCCGTTGATTAGTAACTGCTGCGCGAGTTGCCGGGCACTTGTTTTAGCTTCGGCGAGAGAAGAGGTAATAGAACGCTTAACAAAATTCTTGCCGTCGAGGTCACAGAGAATCGCATCTGTCGTAATAATATCACCGTTAATTTGCGAATAGACACCTAAGGGGACACTACATCCGCCGTGAATAGTTTCCAGCACGCATCTCTCAGTTTCTACTGCGATGCGTGTCTTTTCATCATCGATTTGCCTGACAAGTCCGGCGAGCTCTTTATCATCAGCGCGAATCTGAACGGCCAATGCCCCCTGGGCGGGAGCGGGTATAAATTCCCTTGGCGGTAAAACAGCGGAGATTTTGTTGGTAAGGCTGAGCCTGTTGATACCTGCACAGGCAATCACAATCGCATCGACCCTTCCTTCTGTTACTTTCCTTATACGCGTTTCGACATTTCCCCTCAAAGGGACACATTCGATATCGTCTCTTAACAGCTTTATCTGGGCTATGCGTCTTAAGCTGGATGTTCCAACCTTCGCTCCCCTCGGCAATTGTTCGATAGAACTTACCTTATCCTTTGCGACAAGTGCATCGGCGGCAGATTCTCTTTTAGGAATAGCGGCGACAATCAGACCTTCTCTGGGCAAAGTGGGCAGATCCTTTAGACTATGCACCGCCAAATCGGCCCGGCCGTCAAGTAAGGCATTTTCCACTTCGGATGTGAAAAGACCTCTCGATTCGGCCTGATATAGAAAATCCGACTTATCGCGGTCACCTTTGGTGGTTATCTTGACAATAGAACACTCGATGTCCGAAGAGAGGTTCTCAAGCAATTTGCGGACAATATCGGTTTGTATAAGAGCAAGTTTACTGGCTCGGCCGGCAATCCGTACGGATTTCATTTCGTCCTTTCTTTGGCTATTTTACGCAAATACAAGTTCTTACAACAAAACCGCAGCAGTTTCAAGAGGTTAGTATCGAGCGGTTTTAGAAAAAGTATGCTTGTAATTATCCGGCAGAAACTATAATATGCAAATACCAAAATATTACTGTAACTGGGGATAAAAATAGAACATATACTCCTTATAATACGTCATATATAATAAGGTGATACAAAGCATGGCATCCCAGATATCTGATATTGAAATAAAGGTTCTAACCGTCCTGCAGGAGGGATTTGCCGGCGGCCGATATCCTTATAAGGACATGGCTGAAAGAGCCGGGATGGATACCGAAAAGTTTCTGGCGGTGCTTCAGGACTGGAAAGAACAGGGCAAAATCAGGCGGATAGGAGCAATCGTAAATCACATCAAATTGGGCCTGCTCGGCGGGGCAATAGTCGCCTGGCAGGTTGAGCCTGAGCGCATCGAGGAAGTAGGAAATATCCTTGCAGGATTCAAGGAAGTCAGCCATGCTTACGAACGACAAACGGCTGAAAACTGGCCGTATAATATTTACACGATGGTACATGGAGCGGACAATCGAGAAGTAGAACACACAGTTGAGAAAATGAGCCGGGCGTGCGGAATCTCAACCTATAAAATATTAGTAACGGAAAAAGAGCTTAAGAAGGCTCCGCCGACATATATAACGAGAAACAGATGAAAATTTTCGTTTTAGGACTGAATCATAAAAGCGCACCTCTGGACGTTCTCGAAAAGCTTGCATTCGATTCCGAACAGACATTGCGGGCCTTGAGAGAGCTAAAGGACAGATTCAAAGACTCGGAGTTTGTCCTGCTCTCGACGTGCAACCGCGTCGAATTATACTGTGCATGTAAACGTACGGAACCGGTGGCGGCGGATGACCTGATGAAATTCTTCTCGGAATTTCACAATGTCCCCTGGGAGGAATTTCAGGAATTTCTCTACATGCACAGCGACGAAGATTCGGTCAGGCACCTGCTAAAAGTTGCATCGAGCCTTGATAGCCTGGTGGTCGGTGAGCCGCAGATAATCGGCCAAGTAAAGGAAAGCTATCGCATCGCCTGTACAGCCGGTAGCACGGGAAAAGTCCTGAATCGCCTGTTCCACTGCGCTTTTGCCACCGGCAAGAAGGTATATACAATTACATCCATCGCACACGGGCGAGTTAGTGTCGCCGGAGTGTCCGTCGAGCTGGCCAAGCAGCTTTTTACCAATATCGAATCGGCAAAAGTGGTTGTAATTGGGGCCGGCAATGTGGGTGAGTTGCTTGTACAGCATCTTCTGAAGACCGGATGCAACGATATCAATATTGTCAACAGATCATACGAACGAGCTTTGAAAGTAGCGCAGCGGCACAAAGTAATGGCCCGAATATGGGAGGACCTGCAGGAGCACTTAACAGAGGCCGACATTGTCATAGCTTCCGCCGCCGTTAAAGATTACCTGTATACGAAAAAGACTTTCAAAAAAATTATAGACGACAGGCAAAAACGGACACTTCTGATTATTGATATTGCAGTGCCGCGGAATTTCGAGCCGTCGATAAATGAATTTGACAATATGCACCTTCACAGTATTGACGACCTTTCCGAAGCGGCCAGGCGGAACCGCAAGGTACGTGAAGAGGACATTGCCGAAGGGATGAAGATAATTCAGGAAGATGTGGACATTTTCATGGATTGGCTCGGAGCCAGAGAAATCGGGCCCCTGATAGGACAGTTGGAAGAGAAATTTATTCAGATTAGTCAAAATGAAATGGAGCGGTTTTTTGTCGGAATAAGACGGGATGCCGAGTGCCGGGAAATTCTGGAGGCTAAGGTGAACCGCATCGTCAATAAGCTGCTGCATTGTGTTATCAAAAACGTTGACACCGTGGCCAGAGAGAACGGTGTAACCGAGGCGGCAAAGCTGGTCAATAGCATCGTCAGGCAGGCAGAAGCAATAACATCCGGGTCGTCTGACAAGAAGGATGCACACTCGTGATAGAAGCCACACGACCAAAACAGATGCTCAGACTTTTATTTTGGGAGAGCACAATTAAATGTAATCTGGCCTGTGCTCACTGCCGGCGAATCGAAACCGATGAAACCGCGTATAAGGACCTATCAACTATTCAAGCCAAAAATCTTATCGAGCAATTGGCCGAGTTGGGAGCAAGTCAATCCATGATGCCGGTACTGGTTTTTTCAGGTGGTGAGCCGCTTTGCAGGAATGATTTGTTTGAGCTAATCAGCCATGCAAAGTCACTCGGAATTATCCCCGCCCTTGCAACAAATGGAACGTTGATAGATGCAACCATATCTGATCAAATACACGACAGCGGAATTATGAGGGTTTCTGTTAGTCTGGATGGAGCGACCGCCGAAGTTCACAATAAGCTGCGGCAGTTGAATGGTTCATTTGAAAGAGCTCTTGAAGGTATCGACCGGCTTCGCGACAAAAAAGTACCGTTCCAGATTAATATGACACTGACCAGGCATAATGCCCATCAAATAGAAGATATTTATAATCTGGCAAAATCACTCGATGCGGTGGCAGTTCATATATTTATACTGGTCCCTGTCGGTTGCGGACAGTCTCTAGCCGAGACAGACATGCTTACACCACAACAATACGAACAGAAGATGCTCGATATTTGCAGATTAGACAATCGAGGCGAATTACAATTGAAGGTGACATGCGGTCCTCACTACGAACGTCTCACCAGAGAACAGGGAATCTCTCGCAAAAAAACAGGCCACAGCAGTCACGGCGGCTCGTCAAGAGGATGTCTGGCAGGTCTCGGCATACTGTTCGTGGGACATCGGGGAGATGTATTTCCCTGCGGCTATCTGCCCGTCAAATGCGGTAACGTGCTTGAGGATAAGCTCTCGGATATTTGGTATAACAATCCAGACCTTGCCCGAATGCGTGACAGCAGCCAGCTCGAAGGTAAATGCGGCGTTTGCGGTTACAGGCAGATATGCGGCGGCTGCCGGGCCAGAGCGTATGCAGCTACCGGCAATTATATGGCCGAAGAACCTTTTTGCGCCTATGTCCCGCCCGAAGCAGTTCAAAAGGTACATTAATATTTTCACACTAATCCATGATAAATATAAGCAAATTATATAGCGGTCAAATCACTCCGGGAGACTGGCTTCGCTACGGCAAAAAAGATTCAGCCGATCGCGAAAACCGGATTGTACCTGAATCGGCATCCGAAAGACGACCTATCATTGTCTGGAACATCACCAGGGCATGCAATCTCAAATGTGTACATTGCTATAATGACAGCGGCCTTGAAAAAGCCAACGATGAGCTTTCAACCGCCGAAGCAAAAACTGTTCTGGATGATTTGTCGGATTTTGGTGTCCCCTCGGTCTTATTCTCCGGTGGTGAACCGTTGATGAGGTCGGATTTGTTCGAACTAATCGGATATGCAGTCGAAAAAGGATTGCGTACGGTTATTTCGACAAATGGGACTCTTATAACCGCCAATGTCGCAAAGAAAATGAAACAGCATGATGTTTCATACGTCGGTATAAGTCTCGATGGAATAGGTAAAGTCAACGATGAATTTCGCGGTGTTGCCGGTGCGTTTGACAAGGCGGTTGAAGGTATAAAAAATTGTCAGGATGCCAGCGTGCGAATCGGCCTGAGATTGACTTTAACAAACAGGAACGTCCAGGATTTGGAGCGTTTATTTGACTTCTTCGAGGCCGAGAATATCGAGCGGGCGTGCTTTTACCATTTCGTCCCGAGCGGCAGAGGTGAAAATATCGCAAACGAAAATCTTACACACGCCCAAACAAGAGATGCAGTTGAGACAATATTATCAAAAACAAGCCAGTATCAACAATCAGGAAAAACAACGGATATATTGACAGTCGATAACCACGTCGACGGAGTCTATATATACCTGAAACTCAGGAAAGAAAATCCGGCACAAGCGGATGAGGTTTATAAGCTGCTTAGCTGGAACGGCGGGGGAATGTATAGCAGCGGCGTCGGAATCGGCTGTATTGATTTTCACGGCAAGGTCCACCCGGACCAGTTCTGGTGGCATTACGACCTCGGTGACGTCAGAGAAAGACCTTTCAGCAAGATTTGGACCGACACGAGTGACCCGCTGCTTCGAGGACTGAAAAGTCGCCGCAAATACATCAAAGGCAGATGTAGATTGTGTCAGTTCTTTGATATCTGCGGCGGGAGCCTGAGAGTTCGCGCGGATTTGCACTTTGGGGACCCATGGGCTCCGGAACCTGCATGTTACTTAAACGATAGCGAAATCGGCCTGGATAAAGAAAAACAAAAAGAGCTGGAAAAAAGGGGAGAAATCTTCCAAATGCCTGAATATGCTTATGGATAAAACCGACAGCCAAATTCTACAGGAATTACAAGATAATTTTCCTCTGAGCGAAAGGCCTTACGAGGTAATAGCAGAGAGACTGCAAATCCCGACAGACGAACTTTGGCACAGAATTGAGCGGCTGCTCGATGAAGGCGTGATTCGGCGAATGGGGGCGAGTTTCGACTCCAATAAATTAGGTTTTTCCAGTACATTGGCCGCAGTTCGTGTCAAGCCCGAACTCGTAGAGCGTGCTTCCGGAATCATCGGCCGTTTTTCTGAAGTGACACACAGCTATCTTCGAAAAGACGGATTCAATATATGGTTTACGATAATCGCTGCTGACGAAAAGAAAATCGCGGACATTCTTGAGCACATCCGAACTTCATTATCTCTGGATAAAGCTGATATACTGAATTTGCCTGTAAAACGGCTCTTCAAGCTCGACGCCCGTTTCCAGGTTCCCCGAGAACACGTTTAGTAATTACCCACTCATACCAATTATGATTAAAAAATGTGTCTTTGTCATCTCGACCAAGGCGCAGCCGAGCGGAGAGATCTGTTTACTTCCAAAAAAGTAAAAACCACAATGTCCCTTTTTGCTTTTAATAAGTTGTAATAAAAGATGTGCCATCTCCCACCCATTATAATCCTAAATAAAAGCGTTGGAGCAACAACCCTACAAGGCTCAAATTGTATAAAGTAGAGGTTCAACTTGTTTAGTAAACCAATTTTCTAAATATTTTTTTCTGTTGAGATTTATTAAGTAATAGATACTTGTTACCAAAAATTGAGTGGATGTAACTATCATCCAAAATGCCATTTTTCTTTTATCCCTATTATATTCATCTGATAAGGTTGTATTACTCAAGTTTAGGAATCGCTCCCACACTCTCAAGCTTGGATGTGCATATGCACAACATATCCTGTATAGAGCATATAGCTTAATTTTATCAGGATGATTTAGATTTACGATTTCATTCAACCTTTTTTCCAGAAGAGCTATTTTTTTGTCTACTAAACCTTTCCTTATTTGTTTGGCCTTTTTTGCCTTGCTTCTGAAAGAGTCAGCATGATCTGGCCATAATTCAGCAAATCCATCACATAAATTTGCATCGTGTCTTAGAGCTTCACCAATCAACTCAATAATACGTTGATCTGTTTTGCATTTATCGTCAACAGCCCACAGCATATTTAAGGATGCCTCAAGTATCCATCGAGAGAGAGCCAAAGAAGCACCATATTTTTCAGACGAAATCATTTCCCATGCTCCATCGACATACTCCCGAACTTCTAAAAGAAGATACTCGGTTATTCTGAACTTTTTTTCCTCTGATATATAAGATTGTCGTCGCCGTGACCTAATTTCTTTAAGTGCTTCACTGATAAGATTGTTTGTCAACTCTTTTAATTTCTCGATATTGTTAGAGATTTTCATAATTTAATACTTTGAATATAGTTTTATTAGGTATACGAATTTTATGAAATTTCTCTATCTATAAATTGGTGGCTGTGCCTAGCATTACTGTTCTAATTCACCTCGACATTTGTCGAAGATATTAATGATGTCCATAACTCAAAGTTCTTTTATGGCAATCTTGGCAAAGAATTTTACAATTTTCTTGAGTTCCTGGACCATCTGTATCTATGTGATGAGCTTCCCATCCATAAGGACTTTCACTGCCGCGACTTTCTTTTCGAAGTTCCTTATCACAATTCTCACATTTTCCCTGGGCAATTAAAAAAGCAATATCAACCACAATGTCCGAAAATTCATTTTTAGCACTTCTTTTATATTTTGCCATTTTACGGCTCCCACAAAAAGGATTGTTATTTTTAGTCTTCGTATATTTAGGATTTTACGTATTTTGCTCCACCCGCTTTGGGATTAAAATCTTTAGGCCAAGTTGTATAATCGTTATATTGTGTATCGCTAAGAATCGCGCCTGTAAGATCAGCCCCTTCAAGATTTGCCCGTTCAAGAAAAGCTTGTTCAAGATTAGTGTATTGGAGTTTCGCTTGTTTTAGTTTCGCACTTAGGAGTCTTGCCCTTTTAAGTTTTGCACCTTCAAGGTTCGCACCTATGAGTATCGTCTCTATGAGAAAGGCACCTTCAAGATTCGCAAATCCGAGATTCGAGCCTTCAAGATTCGCCCAACCAAGAGTAGCATCTTGTAGAATCGCACCTCTGAGATTCGCTCCACGGAGATTTGCCTCTCCAAGATCGGCACGGAGAAGATTAACGCCTACAAGAGTTGCGCCGTTTAAATTAACACATCTCAAATTTATCCTTTCATTATAATGTTCTTTACGCCACTCATTCCAATCAGTCATATCATTTTTTTCTGAACAACATTTGAGTAGTTTATATTGTTCCTTGCTGTAGTTGGATTTTGTTTTATCTCTGTTTTTAGTCATTTTACTACCCCTATATCAGAATCTTTAATAACTATATTTTTGTATTTTTCCCTCAACAAATATAACAATACATTTTTCGGATATATTCGTATGTGGCTTAATTGGGGAAACTACGTATTTCTTATAAAAGAAGCCTTTATACAGCAGTTTCGTAGGTTTTGCTCTCAGAAAAGAGTCTCCAAATAATGCCCAATGATCATTTTTATTCAATCGTGGTTCGGATAGCACACTCTACATAAACTGAGTCAACCTGCGTAAATCCGTGTATAGGTCAATTCTGTGACGAGTTCTTGAGTTGTTTGCTGAATGTGAGGTAAGTGGATTATCAGCCAGCGCCGTAGTTGTGTAAACCGGGGAAGAAGCGTGACAGATTAACCCAGAGTAGTGTCACTACAATAACCACAAGGCCGGTAATCGCCCAGATACTGTTAATTTGAGCGTGTTTCTTTCCGTACATATAACGAAAATGCAGGTACCCGACGTACACAAGCCATGAGGCAAGTGACCAAAGCTCCTTCGGGTCCCAGCCCCAGTAGTCACCCCAGGCAAGCTTACCCCAAACGCTTCCGAGAACAAGCCCGATTGTCAACAACGGAAAACCAACACAAATCATACGGTAGGTCGCCTCTTCAGGCGGAAGAAGATTCCCCTGCGGCCCGGGAGTCTTACCGATAAGCTGTAGTACCGCATGGAAAACCGCTTTTGCCATAAAGATATATGAGAGCACATAAACAGCTACATGTGGCACGAACAGCCAGCTTTGCAAAGCGGGCGGCAGCTTCTGCGGATTTGCATTGAATATAAAACCCACCGGGAATAGCACAACAATACCGATAAGCATATCAGCCGACTGCCCGCCGACACGAAGAACGCGCCGGCAAAAAAGCGAAACCGGATAAATCATTCCCAGGCACAGAAATACCTCGAACAAATTCTGCATGGGGACATGCCTAACGTGATACCAGCGATAGCCGAAGGAAACGACCGCCGCAACAAAACCAAATATATACAGCAGTTGACCCAACTTTTTCAGGCGAAAGATGCTCATAAGCAGCGCCAGCAGATATGCCGCAATAGTTATATAAATCAATAAGCCCTGGACTGTATATTTGATTTCCACTTACTCGCCTTTAGTCTCTGTTTTAAAAATTTGTTTTTCCCCGCCGGACAACTTATTTATCCAAAAATGCCAGCAAACACCGACACACAACATAATGTACCCGATATACACAAGGGCAAGCCCCGAATCCGAAGTGACCATAAGGATGGTATAACGAGCGTTCTGATGGTCGTAATCCTGCTGGTAAAAATGGTATCCGCCATAATGCAGAGGATGATTGACCTGGATGTCTTTTTCGGCAACTACTCCGGCATCGCGAATTACCTGTAATTCGCTGATATATTCACTGATGATTCTTTCATAGCTTAGAAAAAGCTCATCATCGGTGTGCGTATGACCGGGAAAACGTTCAAAGACATATCTTGTCTTTATTCGGCCGTCAGGTGATTGTATCTGAACCTCAAGGGCCGGATTGGAGCCGGGGCCCGAATCATCAACAATGACTCTATTGTCACCTTCCAGATTTATCTTAAAATTCTCGAATACTTTGATAATCTTTATTGTGCCGTACTCCGAGCCCAGGGAGTACTCGGTGTCAATTTCAACGGGAAATTTCCAGTTATCACCCTGCCGGGTTTGAACGTGAAGGTACTCAGGTTTGTAATGTTCTATTCGGAAATCTTTAAGCCCTATATAAAAGGGCAGCTCCCTAATTCGGTCATCTTCCAATATAACACGATTATCCGAGTTTCCTTCATAGATTATCGTGAGACCCGTCGGGATTTTGTCGATTCCAAAGAACTTTTTGCGAAGTTCATGTCCTGCTCTGGAGCCCCATATAGATCCGACTAATACTAAGATACAGCCGGCGTGAATAAGTAGAAGTGCCGGCACACGCAATAATCTTTTAAATATAAATATCCCTACAACCAACAGCAGTACAAATGTCATCCAATAGACGGCAAGCGGGACGCTGTTAAAGAACTCTTTCGCACGCTGAGAACCGAGAAACGCACCATATATAGAAAAAACAAACAACATGCAGATAGCCGCCATTGCAATCCACATGATGATTCGTCTGAACTTGTTATTGGAAATTCGAACTATGCTCAAAGCCCCATTAATTAGTTACACAAAAATTCTCGTCGATTTGCAGCCGATCTCAGTAACACTTAAAAACCTTTATATTTTTGAAATGATTATAATACAATGAACGCAGTATGCAAATACACTCAGTATCACAGGCACAACTATGAACCATGTTATGAAGCCCAAAAACAGGCCATAAATTATACTGTTTTAATGCACATTACTAATGTATTTCCTGCTTTTGACTGCGATTCTTATCCCTGTTAGGGATTGACTTTACCACTATTAACATGTTAAAATGGGTAAAAGTAGCTTATTATTCTTAAATCATAGTTTAAGCCTATTGGGAATAGTTGGAAAACATGCTTCGATATCTGAAACTCTCACTTCTTGTCTTTCTATTTTCCACATCTTTCATTGTTTGTGCAAAAGCAGATTCTCCCTTCGATGTAGTTATCAACGAGATTATGTACCACCCCTACCATGCCATCAATATTCCTGAGAACACCGGAGCCGAATATATAGAATTATTTAACTGTGGAAACGAAACCATAAACCTGTCCGGCTGGAGGTTTAGCGATGGCGTGGATTTTGCCTTTCCTGACGGCCTTTCACTCGGGAGCAGTGAATATCTTGCTGTAGCATCAGATATTGACACATTTAATGATATATACCCGGATATTGACAATGTCATCGGCGGCTGGGAAGGACGGTTGAGTAACTCGGGTGAGAAGATAGAACTTGTCGATAGTTTCGGCATGATAATCGATACAGTTACATACGCCGACGAGGGTGACTGGGCAGTACGTGAGCTCGGACCTGTGGATTTTGAACATCGCGGCTGGAAATGGTCCGATTCACATGACGGCGGAGGTAAATCTCTGGAGCTTATCAATCCTTCATTCACAAACAAGTACGGCCAGAACTGGTCGGCAAGTATGATAGAAGAAGGCACTCCAGGCAAAGTTAATTCGGTCAACAAGAGCGACATCGCACCGTTGATTCTGGACATGAAACATTCCCCGATTGTTCCGGGACCCGGTGACGAGGTGACGGTAACAGCTCGAATCATCGACGAGCAAAGTATCGGCATTTCTGTCAGATTACATTATCGTATCGACAGGTCGACATACCAGAGCCAGTACACATATCCATACTATGACCCCGCCGATTATAATATCTTACCTATGTTCGACGACGGCGCTCATAACGACCGTAGCGCAGGTGATAATATATACGGCATTCAGTTGCCCGCTCACCCGGAAGGCACAATAATCGAATTTTTCGTTGAAGCCAAAGATTTATCAGGAAATTATCGCACGTGGCCGGCCCCAAGTATGATGGACGGGACACCCGAACAGGTCACAAATGCGCTTTATCAGGTTAACGGAGAATTCGATTTCCAGAGATGGGTGCCGGGCAGTCAACCTGTTTACTTTATTATCATGACCGAAGCCGAGCGGGGCCGGCTGGAAGACATAGGGGATGGTGGTGACGCGTTTTTCGGTGAAGGTGCAACCTTTGCCCAGATGAACGCAACATTTATCAGTGTTGATGGTGTCGATACCAAGGTTCGCTACAGCGTCGGTGTCCGTAACAGGGGAAATCAAAACCGCGTAAGACCACCTATGAACTACCGTGTTAACTTCCCGAGCGACCGCTCATGGAAGGATGTTACGGCAATCAATCTTAACAGCAAATATACATATCTCCAGTTGGCCGGCAGTGCATTGTTCCAACTTGCCGGTTTGCCCGCAACCAACGCCACCGCCGTCCAGGTGAGGGTTAACGGTGATAACCTTGCTCTTACTGATTACAATCGTACATACGGTTCCTATGTCGCTCTGGAAGTTTACGACAGCGACTGGGTCGAAAATCATTTTCCCGATGATAATTCGGGAAACCTATATCGCTGCACATACGTCAGGTTTCCTAACGGCAGCAGAATTTTCGCAGACTTCTCATACAAAAGTATTGAAAATCCCGATGATTATTTAGGCACCTACCCCAAGCATACTAACATAGCGCAATACGATTATTCGGACTTGTTCAACCTGATAGACAAACTCAATAATCCCGATATCCCGGACGATAGATTCGTATCAGAACTTGGAACGGCTGCTAACATCGAGCAATGGCTGCGGTACATCGCTACCGACTCCCTGATTGGTAACAAGGAAGGCGGCCTGGCAACCGGCGACGGCGACGACTATGCGTTGTATCGCGGAATTTTAGACCCGAGATTTGTGCTTTTGCCACATGACCTGGATACGATATTAGGCAATTCATACGAACCGGGTCGTGATATTTTCGCTTACGACCACGAGGATATGAAAAGCTTAAATCGCTTTTTCCGACACCCGGAAATTCTAAAGCTATATTACAAACAATACAAATACCTTGTAGATGAGTTTTTTACACCAGAGAAAATATATCCTTTAATCGACCAATTACTCGGTGACTGGGTGCCTGCCTCCGTGATTAGCGGTAACCATGGCATCCAGGAATTTGTAATCGAGCGTATCAATAGTATAATATATGGTGATTCTCCGCAAATACCCCAGGAGTTTAATATATATTGCGATTTACCCTCATTTAACGAATTATTCATCTCCAACATAAATCTCGTCGACAGACGTCATATATATGGAACTGCAAATGCCATCGAGACCAGCCTTGTTACGGTAAACGGCAGACCGGCCAACTGGTCACAGAAATTCGGAACATGGTCGCTTAATGATAACATCTCCCTTAATCCAGGAATAAATCGCATCCTTGTGCGGACATACGAGGGCTCCGGCGAAGGTGCTGTCGAACTCGACAGCAAATACATCGATATCTGGTATGACACCGGCTCAAGCAATGATTATCCGAAAAACACCCCAGCCGGGGATTCAGGCGACATAAGCCCACCCATTACAGAACCTGAACTTAATCTGAACTTAACTGCCCGTGACAGTTATCTGCCGGGCATTCCCGTTCTGGTCCGGGTTGAGATACTTGCAGAAGAAGGCGAAGTCGAACGAGATATATGGAACGCAGTAGCGACTCTTTCCGTTGATAATCCCACTGTGAACATCTCAACCAATCAGGTCATTCTGTATAACGGATTGGGCAGTTCTCTCGTAACATTCACAGGAAGCGGAGATTTTACACTATCCGTGGATGTAATGGGCCTGCATATCGAAAAATCATTGGCAGACTGGAGCAGCCAACCGGTAAACACCACATCGGGCACCCCTGGTAATTCAACTACCTGGAGCGGGATATATCATATCACCGGCGGCGACTTTTTAATTCCGGATGGGGTTACATTAACAGTAAATCCGGGCACGATTATTTTAATCGATGGAGTTCCATCTGGAGATAAAGGCACCGACATCAAAGTGAAAGGAGCAATACAGTCACTTGGCACTGCCGAGTCCCCGATAACTTTTACTGCATACTCGGCCGGTGAGAATTGGGGGAAGATGTATCACGATAATGCCGAGCCGTCCACTTTCCGATACACAAACATCATCCAGGCCGGACATTCGCCGCGAATGGGACACTCGAACTCAGGCCCTACTATTCATGCATCTAACTCTGCTTTTACTTTCGATCACGCCAACCTTACCGACAATGCCGGCAAACTTATGCATGTCAACTCCGGTTGCGACCTCACCTTTAACAATTGCCTATTCGCACGGTCTGTAATGGGACCGGAGATATCAGGTTCGGCAATATTATTCGAAGATGGCTGGATTACAGACATGCGGGCCAGCGACGATGGTGATGGAATCTATATTCATTCTCAGCAAGCCGGGCAAATTTGCACTCTGTGCGGCGGGGTGGCTGCCAATATGGACGATGACGGTATCGATTTGCTGGGTGCGGATGTGACTATCGAGGATTTCATTGTACGTGACTGCAAGGATAAAGGAATAAGCGCCTACGGCGGGAACACAAATATTAACCATTGCTTAGTCGCAGAAAACAACAAGGCCCCCGAAGACCCGACGGTGGCAAGTATTGCAGCCAAGGCATTAGAGGCTGAAACCGCTATGGTGAACATCAACCACACAACTATAGTGACATCTAAAACAGCAGGATATGTGGATATCGGCATTCAATCTCATAACAAGTATGATGTCCAAAGCGGCACTATTATTTATAATGTCACAAATTCCATTATCGATGCCACCGACCCAGTTGATGTCCAGGCTCCATACCTCAAGTCGGACATTCACATCAATTATTCCAATACATTCGGCGAAACATGGCCCGGTACAGGTAATATCAATAACTATCCGCTGTTCGTCGACCGCGTCAATCACGACTACCGGCTCAAGCCGGTTTCGCCGTGTATTGATGCCGGGGACCCATCAGCCGAGCCTGACCCGGACCAAACAATAACCGACCAGGGATATTTCTGGTTCAATCAGGCCGGCTCACAGGAACCACCCAACGGCATACTAAGCGAAGATACAATCTGGACGGCTCAGGAAGGCCCCTATAAAATCAACAGCGAGTTAACCATACCATCCAGAGTTACTCTAACGATAATGCCCGGAACCACGGTTTTCTTCGAGCCGAACGCAAAGATAATTATCAACGGCACACTCATCGCAGAGGGCACACAGAATGAGTTGATTCGTTTTACCCGAACGCCCGATACATCTGGGATATGGGATGGATTGCAGTTCATTGATACGGCAGGTGACAACCGGATTACATACGCCGTACTCGAATATGGAAAAACGAACGATGGTATGATAGGCTTGGTAAATTCTAAACTCTTGGTTGACCATGCCACTATGGACCACACTGGCCTGTGGCGCATTAACACTGTGGATTCTTCATTAGTAGTTCGCAATTCGGTATTCACCGATACTATGGCCCCCGGACAAACGCCTACTAATAACCGCAGCGAGCATATATGGGGCAGCGGTATCATGCCAAACGGTGAGCTTGTCATTGAAAACAACGTCTTCGGCAAGACACCTGGTCATAACGATGCAATCGATTTTGACAGAGCAACGCGACCCGGCCCAATTCTACAGATACTAAATAATCAGTTCACAGGCGGTGGAGATGAAGCTTTAGACCTCGAAGCCGATGCGCATATCGAAGGTAATGTCTTCATGCACTACCATGAAGATGACTATAATACAGACCCGGGTGAGAGCAATGTTATCTCACTCGGACGCCAGAAGAATTTAACGCTCGTTAGAAACATCTTTCACGATGTGGACCATGTCATACTCGTAAAAGAAGATTCATTTGTGACATTTGTCAATAATACCGTCGTTGATGTAGATAAATCCGTCCTCTACTTCGATTTGCCCGGCCAAACCGCCGGGCCGGGACTCGGTGCTTATGTGGATGGTTGCATATTCTGGAATACAGGAATTATTTTTGACCAAATCGGCCCTTCGACACAACTATCGGTAACAAATTCCCTAATCCCATTCGACTGGCATTATCTTGGTTCCGGCAATATCGATGCCGATCCGCTCTTCGTCGATGGACAGAGCAATTTCTATCTAAAATCTGACTCTGCGGCAATAGAATCAGGCCCATGGAGACTGGACATGGGCGCATTAGTTACCGCTGGGGCCGCTATATCGGGCGAACCCGGCCCGGTAACTTATAAAAGAGACGCCACACTTACAGTCGGCGGGCCTGGTATGACGCACTACAAATACTCTGTCAATAATCCGACAGGTCCGTGGAGTGAGGAGTTGCCCGTGGTTGTGCCAATCGAATTGAATAACCTGTATAACAGAAATTCATACACGGTTTATGTTATCGGAAAAAATTCAGCCGGCATCTGGCAAAATATTTACGAACCAACCGTCTCAAAGACCTGGACTGTCGATACTTCCTATTCTGTATTGGTCATAAGTGAGATATTGGCAAATACCAATGAATCAGAATCCGATATGATAGAGTTATATTACGATGGCCCGGCGTCACTGGATTTGACCGGAATGAGCCTGACGGACGACCCTAAAGAGCCGCTAAAATTCGTATTTAGTTCGCAGACTGTCACCAATACCATGATGCAGCCCAGCAATTATTTAATCCTCTATGGAGACCAGAATAAGAACATAAGGAACCACATCGGATTTGCTATGCATGCAAAAGGGGAAGATCTGTATCTTTACGACAAGCCCGCCAACGGCGGCGGCATGATTGATTGTATTGAGTTCGGGCCACAGATACTAAATTACTCTATCGGCCGTATTGGTTACGGACAAACATGGAAGCTCAACAGACCGACTTTCGGTCTGCCGAATATTATCCAGCCATTAGGTGACTCCGATGAGCTGAAGATCAATGAGTGGCTTGCGAACGGCGAAGTTTTATTCGATGATGACTTCATCGAATTATACAATCCACAACTTCTCCCGGTGAAAATGAGCGGCTTATACCTTACGGATAACCCGGTGACACAACCGAGCAAACATAAGCTGTCCTCACTTAGCTTTATTGCACCTGAAGGTTACTCCGTATTTAAGGCAAATAACGGTAACAAGCAGTCGGAACTAGATTTCAAGCTTTCCTCCGACGGCGAAATTATCGGCTTGTTCGATGAGAACTCAAACCTGATAGACCAGGTGCTGTATGGCCCGCAGACAACAGATTTTTCACAGGGTCGTTCTCCCGATGGAGCGGATCATTATGAATTCTTCGAGCCTCCTACTCCTGGTGTTGCAAACACATCCTTTCAAATCATAACTGTCGAGAAAACGGTCATATCCGAGAATGCGGAAAAGCGTGTGCTCGTTCCAACCGGTCCTGTTGATGATAACTGGAAAAAAAGTGAATTATTCGACGACTCGGACTGGCTGGTCTGCTCCGGAGAACCAGGCGGTGTCGGTTATGATAGAAATCCCGACTATGAACACCTTATAAGCCTCGACCTTGAAGAGCTGATGTATAACAGCTACACAACTTTTTATATCCGAATACCGTTTATCATCGAAGATGAGCCGAGTACTATTGAATCCATGATGCTTAAAGTGCGTTATGACGACGGCTTTATCGCTTATATCAACGGCACTGAAGTGGCCAGACGCAATTTTACAGGCATCCCCGCCTGGGATTCTCATGCGGATGAAGACCATGAAGCGAATGGTGAAAACTTCGACGACGAGATTGTTATTACCGACTATATAGACCAACTAAAAACCGGTGACAACATACTGGCAATTCACGGACTAAACGACGAAGCAACAAGTTCCGACCTGCTTACTTCCGCCGAACTTGACATAACATCTACAACTATAAACTAATAATATCATATCACCGATTATCTGGATGTTCTCGTTGGTCTGTGTGTCACCGAATTAATGTACCATACCCATGAAGGTGCAAGATTTGATTATATAGAACTTCAAAATATTTCAGAGACATCAATCAATCTTAATGGTGTTCGCCTGGCAGGTGGTATTAAGTCCACATTCCCGGATATGCAGCTTGGCGCAGGAGAGTATGTTATAGTAGTCAGTGACATGTCCGCCTTCAGTGGTTCCGGAGCTAATATAGCCGGCCACCCCAGCCCGGGCGCTCGCTAATTACCACCTCAAATCGACAATCTCAGTCAGAGGGCATCACTAAACTAACGCATAAACCCGCGTTGAACTAAAGCTTATCGAAAAGTTTAGTCTTATTTTCGATCTATCAAAGAATGAAATGTGTCACTGCTCTGGTTCTGGTGAAGGCATGGCTTCTTGTGCTGCGGTGACTGTCGTTTGTTTTGTTTCAGTTTTAGTAGTTACTATCGTCGCGGTTGTAGTGAACGTCTCATTCAGTTCTTTTGCAAAATTCTCGACTTCTTCTTTTGTTTTAAATTTACAATCTAGAACTGAAACTGTAGATTCATCTCTTTTGTATTGTGTTTTTAAAATAGTAGCAAAAGGTTTTTTCTTCGCCCATTTATAAATATCTTTCCATTTTCTTGCTAAATACCATGCTGCTCCACTTGCACCCCACTCTCCAAAACCAGCACAGCATATCCATGTTCGTTCAGGATTACTATTAGGATTTATTTTAATAATGAAGCCATGGTCACATTCTTTACTCGATTCAACAATAGGCAATCCTAAAGTTTTGCTTACTATGAAATGCCTTATGGTTTTTTTATCATGAGAGTATCCGAAATTTAAAAATTGATTTGATTCATCGTTTAATAGGTCACAGCTTTTTAGATTTGTTACACCACCAATAGATATGAATGATAAATCCATTTTAGCATCTTTAGCTGTATCAGAACTAATAGTTGGTGGTTTAATGTCTTTTTCTCCAAAAGCATAAACTAAATACCCAATAGCACGTGTAGTAGCACAGGAATTGATAGTTGTGAGGTTTTTAGTTTTTGTATAATTCTTCCTTCTATACTTAGGTTCTGGTTTTGAGAAAATTGTACCTTTAGGGGGGATGCTAATATTGTAAATCAAATGATATTCTTTTCCTGCATCTTTACCGAAAACTTGCTTAAATTTCCAAGCTGAGATATAACGCCACAATTTTCTCACATGCTGAAATAAGCCTATATAATTCCACAGAGACATGGTAGTGCCCTTCTAATTAACACTGCCTGTATTATACTTTAATGGAGTTTTTCTGTAAACTTAAAATCTCCTGTTTATCAACCTAAAAAACACTCGTAACCACACCTCAAATCGACAATCTCAGCCGGGGCAATCATTAAACATTATCGATCCTGCCGCCAAACCGGCAACATGGAACGAACCGACATCCTGGCAACCCGGCTCTCCTAGCCCCGGCGCTCGTTAATCACCCTTGAAAATAGGTGGCTGTCCCTTATTTTCCACCATAAGGCATCTCTAAGCCCTCTTTCTTTAAGTCATATCAGCTGAACTCGTTTATAATTAATCCGCTGGCTGGACTGCCGGAGCTTTTTGGTAATCGTACGGTAAATACGTGTTTTTTGCTGCAAAAGGATTCGCTCCGACAAACCTTATGAGAAAACTCATAAGTTAGAGTATATTTTTTCTTGAATGACAATTAAAGCAGCATATAATTAAATTAGGTAAGTTATAGTGTTGGTGATCTTCTAAGTTTTGGCTCTTGTGTTGATTTCCTTAACCTATAGCTGAGCCAGAATGAGAATCATATCAGGAGATCCAAAATGAAAACTACACTGTACTTAACAGTCTTGTTTTCCTCACTACTTATCGGCTGCGCGGCACCAACACTGCAAAAGTCCAAACAAGGGGTTTCGAATCAGCATCAGGATGACGAAACTGACTACATGCCTAACTTGTATACGGGAAACGCCACTGTTGTGATAACGGATCCCCAAACGAAGATTTCACGGACACTTATCGGCATAATGCTGCGGGAAAATGATAAGAGGTTATTACTACTGAATGACAGCCTTATTACCTTAAGAAAAAATCGCAGGTCCGGCAAACGTGAGGTCGTGTGGGCAAGGGCCTATGCAGTAGATGACCATGAGGAGAGGCTCACCTTTGTGTCCTTAATGTCACCGAAGGGCTACCAACCTGCGTTTGGTGCGGATGCGAGTACTCGGGTTCCATCCAGGACCGAGGGCAAAGCCAATTTGATAAAGATACACAAAGGTGAGAATGGCTTTGTAGTGGTGGAAGCGGGTTCCACATTCTGTATCTTCGGCAACCGATGGGTAATTACTGAAGATGATGTGATTATGAACACCGGACAGGAAATAATAAGCATCTATGATATCAAACTAGGCAAGAACGACTGTGCTCGTATTGACAAGAACAAGTACCTTGGTATGGAATTAGTTGATAAGAATTCCACAGGGGCTGAACTATCGCCTTTGAGGTAACTCTAGTAGGGAATATTACCACTGACATCATATTATTGACAGTGACCACGCATTTTGACGCCAGTATTTGCCACTATAGTTTAGTTTTGCACCAATTCCGAAAAAATCTGAACCAATCATTTATGGCTCGAATTCCTTTGCGGAATTGATTAACACTGAAAAAATATGGACAGCCACCTATTTATGAACTTCTTTCTTTGGGTCTGACAACCAGTAAGGGCCTGAACCTTCGGCCTGAATCTTCGGCCTGGGACCTGTCGCTTACGCTCCCCATTGGGCCTCTGCCCCTCTGGCGTCCCCTTCGACTTCGCTCAGGATTCTGTCACCTCGACGTTTCTAACAAATATTAATGACCTGTTGGTCTTTTATCCCTATGCGGCCAGCCGTACTTCTCGAAACTTCCAAACTCTTCATCGACCAGATTACCGTCTGCATCCAGAGCGGATTTGACCTCGCTCACGTGGCAGTCGACAAACACAGCATTGGTCGTTCCGCTGTTGAGTTCGGTGCCTTTGGAACCGTGAAAGGTCCCGAACCAATCGGAGCCCATCGGACACAAGGCATTGTCGTTGAGCACAATGGCGTTCCCGGGTCTCGACCACATATTCTCCTCGGCAAAGAAAAATACCTCCGCATGGCTCCGTGTGACCTCACTCAGCTTAACGGCTCCTCCTCCAAGGGAGTCCGGTCCGTTCCAGCCCGGATAACCCGACCTGCCGCCGAGCCAGGCGTTCATACTATAGCTGTATTGAGGAATAATCGGTATGGAAGGGTCGTGATTGGGATGGTTCTCGCCATAAGATTTTGATAGGACTTTGAATGTCGGGCACAGGTGAACACTATCATTCTTGAGGTAAGGCCAGAAAGAGCCGTCCGGCGGGTATCTCGGGTCGTGCCATCGGCAATAGCGCTGATACCCACTGACTGGGGACTCTGTTGCCACAAGAGACGTCCACGCCGAAGGATAACGGCCATCATAGTCGTCAAGGTAAATATTCTGGGCGATGCCATACTGGCGCAGATTAGATCTGCAGCGGATTTCTTTCGCCTGTTCTTTGACCTTTTGCAAAGCTGGCATTAATATCCCCATCAAAAGCGCAATAATCGCAATCACCACCAACAGCTCTATCAGCGTGAATCCTTTTCGCTTGTACATAGTTAGACCTTTCTCCTATGCTTCAATTTCCATATACCCTGTAGGCTTTTATATTATATATGTATTAATGCTTATGTTCAATTTAATAAATAACTACTGCTCCGAACAACCGTAACCAATGGCATCAAAGAAGACCGTACCGACACCGTCCATCGGATTGTTCGGATCGCCGACACCAATGATAATCTTCTTAACACGGGTCATGTCCACTTCGGCCGATGTAAATTCGCTGAACGGAATAGTCCAGGCAACCCAGTTACCCCATCCGACTGCGGTCACGGGTGCGTAAACATCTTTACGATGTCCACTGTCGTCTTCGATTCCGAAGAACAGTGTATCAAGAGTATTCACCTCGCCCTGGAATTGATCCCCGACAGCCGCTACAGTCCAGTCTCCGCTGACATTGCTGGTCGTCTCGACTCCGGAGAAGGCTGCTGCCGAGAGGACGTCTGCCTCATGGCTGCAAACCACAAGACCTATATAGACCGGATTATCCATTGTGATTTCCACAGTCGCAGCTGTTTGGCTGCCGTTAATTGGCTCCCAGTTCGCACCGTCAATACTGCGTTCGCTTGTAATCGTGTTACCGGTTCGAGTAATCTTCAGCCAAATAGGCAGTTCAGCGGCTAAATCTCCAGCACCTGAGTTTATCTCAGCAACGGTCCCTCCCGTAGTAGTACGATACTGTAGGGCTGTAGAACCGCTTGCGTGCATGAGCGACGCTGCCGTTACCGAGTTCGTCTCGAGGCTCTGGCGAATCATAACACCGGCTTTTGTATTTATATCACGTTCCTGAAGACTGTCAAGGCGTGCTACGATCGAACCGTCACCGTTTAGCTGTTTATAAACGTATCGGAACTGATCGGCAGTGCCCCAGATATCGGCACCTTCACCGCTCATGACAATAGTCCCCGGTGAAGGTTCAGCGAATTTGACTGCGCTGCCGTGATAATACAGCCTTATACTATTCGCGCCATAAGCTGCCCAGTACTGAGCCGAGTCGAAAGTTAGCGAAGCTTCAGACTTTGTTACGCTGCCTGTATTATCATACAGCAGCGGGGCAGACTGCGTATTGGAGTAGACAATATCTGTTTCAAGAGAATTACCGGTAAAATAACCTATGGTTGAGCCATTTGTCAGATCTTCATATCCATCCATCCATGTCTGATAGATCAAGTTGCTGCCTTCTTGTCCTACGGGGATGTCATTGTAGGACTCGAAATCTTCGACAATAATGTAATCGGTTGTCGAGAAGTTCCATATATCTCCTTGCCAAATTATGGGAGTCTCGGTGCTATTCACCTCATCGATACGCCAGAAATAGGTCGTATTGAGATTGGGTGACATTGGGGTATACTGGCTCTGATTCACGGTTGAAAGAGCAACAGTGCCTTCCATAACCGCCAGTTCATCTGTGCTCAGATAAACCTGATGCTGTTCGGCCTCTCTGCCGGGACGCCAACCAAGTGTCACATCGACAGAAACATCACTTGCTCCTGTCGCAGGATAAGGCTCTCTTGCCAGAACGGGTATGTATGTAAACCGTACCTCGCTCAGACCGTAATTTGGAACGGGAATTGTATCGCTCCAATTGCTGTGAGCAATAAGCCGGACCGACTTGGCCACTATACCTTCAAATCCAACAACTGTATTATATTCATACTCATTCTTTCCGGGAGCTACGTCAAATTCCGGTACATCGGCCAATTCTATCCAGGTTTGCCCATCTTCTGAATACTCAACAGTGACCTCCCTGAAACCGGCCCTCCAGAGAAATAATCCATCGTTATAGTTCCAGACCAGCATCTCTTGCAGCTTATAAAGTTTGTCGAAATCATAACGAATCCAGACCGGATCTACATCGGTGCCGCTGCTTAACCACATATCTGAGGTGTTATTCGAATGCAGGTTCATATTGTTGGGATCAAGTCCTGATTCATTAATGGTATTATTCGGATCATTATCCGAGGAACTGCTGATTGCGGTGACGATGATATTCTCCGAAGGAATCTTATATGCATAAGGTTCTACCGTGAATTGCCATACCTGCCCTTTGGATACTACGGAATCAGGAGGTGCACTGACTTCATCAACCCGCCAGTAAATAGTAACGCCATATTCCAGGCGACCAAGATCATAGCTGTTGACATCCACTCCTTCGACGATGGTAGCACTCAACGGGTCCGTGATAGTCGCATTATTAACATCGTCGAAATCTGTCCCGAAATATACATTATGTGTATCCGCTAATTCCCCGGGTTTCCAAATCAGTGTAATATCCCTGGGTACATCAACAGAACCATCATCGGGAATGGGCTTAGAAGCTGATGTTTTTTCACCTAAAACAGGTTCGACATATCCACCTTCATAAAACCTTACGTAATCTATCCAGATAGTACCGGCTTCATAAGCCATGAGGAAAACAACATCTGCAGGATTCACTTCTGAATTGAAAACAGGCGTTGTTACGTAATATTCCTCCCAGTCTGTAGTAATGGTAACTGTCTTCTCCGGGTATCCGGTGTTTGGAGCCTGGTCAAGTTCTGGTTTTAGCATTATCTGCCGAGCACCTTCATCGCATTTAAGAAAGGCTGCAAACGTATAATGCTTACCTTGTTCGAAAACAAGACCCGGGTACTTAAAAAATACATCCCAAAAATTTGCACCAGCCTGAGCAAGATCGGCCTGTACACAATATTCACCCTCAATAGGATCATCTGTAACAACCTCAAAAGTAGCATTAGCAGCGGCAGAGGTAGATGAAGTCCACGGCTCAAGAACACCATCCTCAAAACCACCATTAACCAGTATGTTTTCGTAATCTTGTGCACGGCTGGAACTAAATCCCATGATTCCTATCAATAAAACTGTTGTAAGCCACACTAATTTTATTCTCATGATATGTGCTCCTTACTTTCAGTCGCATTGCGACTTAACTCGATTGACTTCTATTTGTATATTCGTAGGGCAATCCCTTAATCAGGATTGTCCCAAACTGGCAACAAAGCTTCAAACTAAACATCAAACTGAAAATATTGCTTTTGTATTGTAAATTGCCAATCCTTCTTAAAAGATAACAGAAGAGAAAGATTTTTTACTTTCGGTTTAAATATCTTTTATCCGCCTGAGATAATTTTAACCTAATTCGATGTGACCTCCTTCCTATAAAACTCAATCAGCCATTGATAGGTAAAGAATCAAAATATCTAAAGCATACGACTTTAGCACTCTGATTCCTTAACGCTCAAGTGTCTGTTCCTGAAAATGACCAAAAGGCAGAAATTCGGCCTGCATATGACGAAAGTTATGTAGGCATGCATCTGTACAGGTACGACTGCTCAATCATTCTACTTATAACAGATTACCTACGTTTATTCAAGAAGAATTGGCCAAAACTCAATAGTTTTTACTAAATTCTCATTTACGAGAAGAACGCCGAATCGACAAGAAACGATTCAATTTTCTCGACCAGGTGCTAACAACTCGACTACAACCAGAAAGCCCAATATCTATCTATTTTAAGAAAACAGCTATTTTTTAAATATCTTTTTTTCAACCACTTATGGAATCCATTATAAATGTCAACATCTTTAATGTCCGCTCTCAGGCTAAAGCTCTTTTTTCACTCTTTGTAAGCAACCCTGTAGATCAATCTAAATAGTACAATTAAATTAAGTACTTGGGGAAATTTTAGGTTCTGTCTGTAAGCTGGTTTGTAAGCGCCATTTCCAGTTGCGGACAAGCCCTTATTCGACATATGCTTAGCCTCTTGAGGCAACAGACTATCAATCCGTTGAACAGGTTTCCTATTTACCGTCCCTTGTATTTACCAGCGAGATTCGGGAGCAAATAACATTCATTATCTCATAGATTCTGGACAAAGTGGCAAGAAAAGCATCAGCAATTTCGGTTCGGAGACACCTTTACTTGGTTGAGTATTGGTTTTAGACATTGTTATTCCTTTATCAGCTTTGGCTTACACATTTTGACGCTGAAATTCTGCTTGATTATGTGGATTTAAGATGCTATTTTGATTATTCAAGCTCCGCACCCGCAAAAAGAGATATAAGGACACGAAGTAATGTCAGAGAAATTGACGGTAATAATTGATACAAATGGAAAAAGCAACTTTCGTCCATTCACTTACAAACTATTGGGCAGTAAAAGAGTAAAAATATAATGCAATAACATTATGACTACCCAATTTATTACAAATCAGGAGAAACTTCTTTCGGATGTAGTGAACAACATCTTGCCTTCTACCCAGCGTTTGTACTTCTTGGTCGGATACTTCTACTTTTCAGGATTCCAAGAAGTCTACAAACAGGTCGCCGAGAAGGACGTTCGAATTCTCATCGGCCTTGAAGTTGAACGTGATCTCGCAAAAAGTGGAGAACAGAGCAAGTCTTTGCAAATGACAGGCTTAGATACAAAAAAAAGAGCAAATGTCACCAACTGACACAGGCACAAAAAGTATCACGCCCGCCAGGACTCGAACCTGGGACCTACGGATTAGAAATCC
>CAZDVE010000007.1:0-103818 GCA_964508785.1 uncultured Pirellulales bacterium
CTTCGGTTGTGCTTTCCTTCGGCATGTTGATAGTTTTGCTTATGGCGCCGGATATAAAAGGCTGAACTGCAGCCATCATTTTCAGATGTGCCAGATAGTGAATGCATCTTTTGCCGTTACGCGGCTTGAAAGCACAATCGAAAACGGGCAGGTGGTCCTGAATGAGTTTGTCAGCGCCTTCTATCGTTTCATTTTCATCTATATAGTCGCAGATTGATTTGATATCGTCGGCGCTATATCCGAGCCTTTCGAGAGCCATAGGGATGGTCTTATTTACGAGTTTAAGCATACCGCCGCCGGCGAGGAGTTTATACTTTACCAGTGCGATATCAGGTTCAATACCCGTGGTATCGCAATCCATCATAAATCCGATAGTTCCCGTTGGTGCGAGGACGGTTACCTGTGCGTTGCGGAAGCCGGCTTTTGAACCGGCTTCAAATGCCTGATCCCATACGTCTTTGGCCGCATTGCGTAGATAGCCCGGGCAATGAGCTTCGGGTATATCGCATGCGTGCTGACGGTGCATATTTATGACCTTTAGCATTGCATCGCGGTTTTTCTCGAACTCCTCAAAAGGCTCTTTGAGCGATGCAATTTCGTCGCTTGCTACATAGGCCGTACCGGTCATAATAGCACTGATAGAGCTGGAAATCGCCCGGGCCTGGTCGGAATCGTATGGAAGTGCCAGAGACATCATCAGCGAACCGAGATTGGCAAATCCCAGTCCAAGCGGGCGGTATAGATGGCTGTTTACGGCGATTGCCTTATCCGGATAGCTGCCGTTATCAACAAAAATCTCCTGAGCAATAATGAAAATTCGAACTGCTCTTTTGAATCTCTCGATGTCAAAAGTGCCGTCATCTTTGCGGAACTTCAAAAGGTTAAGCGAAGCTAAATTGCAGGCGGAATCGTCGATGAACATATATTCGCTGCACGGATTCGAGGCATTAATCGGTCCTGAATTCGGGCATGTGTGCCAGCGGTTGATTGTGCTGTGGTATTGCGCGCCCGGGTCGCCGCAGATTCTTGTTCCTTCGGAAATCAACTCCATCAGCTCGCGTGCCGAGTGTTCGCCTATTTTATCACCTGTAGTAACTGCATACGTGGACCATGAGTCGTCTTTTTCCACCGCCTGCATGAATTCATCGGTTACCCGCACGGAAAGATTGGAGTTCTGGAACATTACACTGCTGTACGCCTGGTTGTTGTAGTCTCCGTCGTAGCCGGCCTCAATAAGTGCCCATGCCTTTTTTTCCTCTTCGGTCTTGGATGTAATGAATTCCTTTATGTCGGGGTGGTTGACTTTCAGCGATTGCATCTTTGCTGCTCTGCGTGTTTTTCCGCCCGACTTAATGACCGCCGCTATCTGGTCATAGACTCTCATAAAGCTCAGAGGTCCTGATGGTTTTCCTCCGCCGGAGAGTTTCTCTTTGCTGCTTCTTAGTGTTGATAAGTCGGTTCCTGTACCTGAGCCGTGCTTGAAAAGCATCGCCTCACTCGTTGCAAGACGCATTATATCTTCCATCGAGTCCTTAACCGACTGGATAAAACAGGCCGAGGCCTGGGGAAATTCGTAGCTGTTCTCGCAGGCAACGGCCTCTTTTCGCTGATGGTCCCAATGATAATTATGCTGGCTGCCGTTAATTCCATATACATCTAAAAGACCCACGTTGAACCATACAGGCGAATTAAATGCGCCGTATTGATTCACACATAACCAGGTCAATTCGTTGTAGAAAATCTCTGCGTCCTGTTCGGTAGAAAAATAACCATCTCTTCTGCCTCTTTCGGCGATAGCTTTACAAACACGATGGACAAGCTGCTTGACCGAATTTTCCCGCTGTCCGGAATCATTATCGCCGTAAAAGTATTTGCTTGCTACGACTTTTGTGGCTAACTGACTCCAGCAGGTAGGCACCTCGATATTGTCCTGCTCGAACACTGTTTGTCCGTTATCGCCTGAGATTTTAGCAGAACGTATTTCCCAGTCGAGTTGCTCGAAGGGATGCGTACCTGGTGTTGAAAAGAAATGTTCTATTTTCAAACCCTTCGATTCGGTGGTGGCTATTACTGTTTTCGATTTCTTTTTTTCGGTTTTGAAAGGGTTCTCAGGATCAAATTTGTAAGACATCTATACGCCTCCATGCGAAAAAAAGTCCACTACAACATATAGAGATATTACCGGGAATTAAACCAGATGTAGTGGTAAAACCCATACAATCTGTATCGGCAAGTTTATGATAAATCGATGAAGTGTAAAGACCAAATTTTGTTTTTTTTCAATGAATTTTTTCTTCTTGTTCTTAGTCCTTGCTGTTACTCAATCTACGATGAAAAATTTTTTTTCGTTAAACTAATATTAAAGTTGTGTTGCTTCGAGCCAGCGCTGCGCAATCCAAAAATGCGCCCACAAATATGGATGAACCATGTCGTCGGAGAATTTCTCAGACGGAATTTTTTTTATTATTATGTTTATCGATTCCTGCAAAGGAACTGATACTGCATCAAACTTCTTCGCTAAGTTGTGAACAACGGCGATAAATCCTTGAAGAGAATTATACGTTGGATTTTCAGTATCACTGCAGAACATAAAAGGTTCCATTAGCACCATACAGCAATCGGAATTGTCCTTTGCCTGTGAAAGTAAACGTTCGTATGTGGATTCGTTATTCGTCGAGATATACCGCTTCGTCGGGCCTATCGGTGTGCTGACGCCATACATCGTTGATTCCAATAAGGACGCTGAGGATATTCGGCTTATGGGCCAGGCAATCTCTTTCCTATCGGTCGTTCAAATCATGGATGGTATTGCCGCTGATGCTGGTATTAATACTATTAAGGTCGTATTCCGGATATTTCGCCAGAAGGTAGTTTGCTGCGAAGTGCACGTAGCCGTATCCGAGCGGCCTGTATTCGGCCTGGCGTCTGCCGGCGTCGGTTATGCTGTCGCCGATAAAGACAATTGTGTCGTTCGGTTTTAATTTAATACTGGTATGCATTCATACTCTATGGTTATTACAGTTATTTTATACCTGCCGCGGCCTGCCCCTGGCAAGGAGGGCGGGAACGTAGATTTTATCGATGATGATTTGTATGACAAGCAATATTTGCACAGCCGCCGAGGGAAAAGAACACTCTGAAAGGAAGATAGCCTGCGTTTTTATAGAGATTGACTACGCTATTTCAAGGTAATTCCTATCCGGCGACAAATCTTTGCATTTTCAAAGCTGATAATACTATATTTATAAAGATTTGCTGGCTTCGGTGGTTCCGCCGTAGGCGCCCATATTTATAATCCCGCCGTTCGGAAACGGCTCATCGCCTACCGGGCTGTTCGGGTCACCGGCGTCGATGCAAGGACTGGTTACATCGTCAATTACCCAGCTTTCGCTTGCTGGGTCCCATCTTCCCGCCTGGGATTTGAGGTGATAATCACCATCGACCCAGACAGCATTCGGATCGTTCGGTTCGACAATAGTATTTGTATCATTAGTGTGCGCCCAATATCCCGGATTAGCAAATAAAGGATCGACATCGATGTTACCCTCACCTTCCCAACCACCTTGAATATTAGAGTAATTTACAAAAATTAAATCAGAATCAACGTAAAAGCCTATCTGATTTCCAATGTCTCGAAGTATGCAGTTATTCGAGTATATTATGTTGAAGCAGTATATTGAACTACCATTCTCCGCCCAATTATTGACGAATGTGCAGTTATTGAATTCTGCAATCAATCTGCTGAATACTGCTCCACCATACCCAGACCACCTTTCATTATTCCGATAGTATCCCATAGACCTGTTTCCGGCGAAGATACATCGAGTAAATGTAGCGTTATTAGTATAAACTGCTCCCCCCTCGTATGGTGTTGAATTATCACTAAAGGTACAGTCGGTAAAAATTGAACCGATTTCGCTATAATCTCTTATAGCTCCTTCGTAGTTTTTATCAAAGATACATCCGTCGGCAATCAATTGACCACTGTTACTGATTGCACCGGCACCAATTGAAGCCGTATTGCCGACAAATTCGCAATTATTTAACAAAGAGTTGCAGCCTTCGTTACACATTGCCCCACCGTAACTTGCTGAATTTTCAACGAACGAGCAATTAGTCAGCACAGGATTGTTATTTTCGTTATATATCCCCCCACCTTTGAAATATGATACATATAAAGGCTCGCGAGTAGAGTTATATCTGAATGTACAGTTGGTCAAATTCGGATTTCCATCGTAGGTAAACATCCCACTTCCGTCATGTTCTACGTAATTATCACTAAATATACAGTTGATAAGTGTAGGATTGCTGCCAAAGCTATATATTCCACCTCCCGATTCAGCATAGTTTCTTGTAAATTTGCAGTTGAGTAACTTGGGATTACTGTCATCAACAATTAGTAACCCACCACCAGTATTGCCGGTTACATTATCTGCGAATGTGCAATCAATTAGAGTCGGGCTTGCGGAATAAATGTACATTCCCGCACCACCAGCGGGGCTGCCGCTACCACCGCGACGAGGATCAAAAGAGGTAATTATCCAAATACGTCCGCCTGTAATAGTGAAGCCATCAAGAACCGCAGTTTCATCTGTATTTATGCCTTGAACAACATTCTCACTGTTATCATATCGGGTAGATTCTTTCAAATAGTTGCCTGGATCGTTGATGTCAACATCGTCTCCGTTAAGGTCACCGCTTAGAATAGCCTCGTATAGTTCGACATCCCGTTCGTTTGGGTCCGATTCAGTTAGACCAGCGAAGCCGCCGGCAAGAGTGACACCGTTGATTAATTGAAATGTAGCTTCTTCACTGTCGCCGGGAGTTTGTTCTGCTCCTTGGTTGGGTTTATATGTGCCTTGGGCGACACGAATTTCGACCGGCTTTTCACTGGAATTAGCATCTGCAAGCGCATCTTGAAGAAAGTTATAAGCGTTCTGACACGATGAACCATCGTTAGCCCCCGTAGCATCGTCATCGACATAGATGACTTTGCCGGTTACTGCCGGGCAGACTGTCGTTAGAAACAGTAGGCACCATAGACAATTTGAAAGAATTGATTTATCTCGCATTTTCTTAGCCCTCTTAATAATTTATGAAAATATGATGCCGATACAGGCTACGTACCTGTATCCAACTAAATAAAAGAGAATCTATGTACTTTTAAAGGCGGGATGAGTATGATTGCTGAGAATATATAAATATAATGACGGCGAAAATTATGATATTATAATAAACCGCCTCGATAAAATTATAGTAACACAAAGCTATACGTTTTTGCAAGGAATTTCCTGGAATTTTTTGCTGTTATTTTAACTCGCCAAAGCCTGCAATAAGTTTTCCTAAAGCATAAATCAATGCGGATACTTATGGCATAAATAATCCGAAATATGAATTTATACACCAGGCTTTAGTGCAACAATCCTGCCACAAATTCTACATTGTGTATGACCAGGTCCACCGACACATTTTGTACAACCCAAGGTCCCGCAATTAGGGCATCTGATAACTATAGCATTTTTTGATCCACATGTTGGGCAGGGCTTGCTTGATGTCCATGAATATTTCATTTTTTATTCTCCTTCAATTTTCAAAGTTAGGGTTTGATACCAACCATGAATTATCTGGTATATTCCCATTTCTTACGGCGGATTCATAATAACCTGTAAATCCAGATATAACCTGATTTATCGCAGAATAAACATCGTCATTCCATGGACGGCTTGTTTCATAAGCATCCATCTGAGTCGGTGTGTTTATGAAGTGACTCTGCTCAAATAGGATTTTTGTACTGTGAAATGGTACATATAGTCTTATTGTAATTTCAGGTGTAAGAGTGCCAAGGTAAAATTTATATTCCCCAATAAGTTTACGAGGTTCATTAGTTAATTCTGAATCAACATATCTCTTAAATGCTTTTATCTCATCTTTTGTCCAATACATTAGAATCTCCAATTTTATTAGTTTTGTTTTTCATTCATTGAGGCCACGCATCTTTTCCATATTTTGAATCTGGTCTTTTACCCACGATATGAAATTCTGGATTCGTTCTTCGTCACCCGTGTTAATTACTTTGAATAAGTCATCAGTAACAATGCGGCTATCCTTTGGAAAACAAAACTTTTCCTTAATTACTTCGCCATATTCAAACCAAACTTTCTTAGCTTCTTTTATTAAATTTTCAATATCCATGATAGGTTCTTCCTTATAATTATTTTGGTTATTTTAAGAACTGTGTTTGTGTTCTGTTGCACTATCTTTATAGTACTTTTCATAATCTCTTTTGGTTTCTTCCGGGGATTTGTTATTTCGATTTGATTGTTTCCACTTCTTAAAAAACTCTTGAGCTTTGTTTGGATTTTCGTTTTCCATTATCTTTTCCGAAAATTTATGTTAGATTTTTATTCTTTCTTGCGCACTTGGTGCGTCAATATTGTTCCCCATATTGTTGCATTGCCGTTTCAAATTCCTGTTCAAATTGTTTCTTTGCTTTTTCATATTCCTCTTGTGTTTCCTTATGGACTCTTTGTTCGAATTCTTCATCTGATTCTATATAGTGTTTTCTTTGGAGAACGTTGCATCCAAGTGGATATTTGCTCTGTGCTGCAATCCAAGGCATATTCGTCACTTTTTCTGCGTTCACAAATGTTTCGCTATATCCGAAAGAATTTTTGAGAGCAATATCGAAGGGAAGTCCCAGAGGTGATGTTATTCCGGTAATAATATGGACAAATCCAAAACCTAATATTATAAGGAATGTTGCTATACATAGAGTTATAGAACTCCTCTGGTACCATTTTTTTTGCTTATATGGTTTTATCTCGACAGGCTTAATCGGCGCTCCACAGTGTGGACATTTCTCGGCCTGATTGCTGACCATATTATAACATTCTTTACATTGTTTAAGTGCCATTGCTTTGTCTCCTAATTGAAAAATAAAATAGATTTACATTTATTAGACTTTTCAATTTCGACGAATTGGTGTGAATCGGATGCTGGGAAGTCTTATTCGCCAACCCAAAAACAAGTGTTTTCCGCAAAGGCTATATCGGCTTGAAACGAGAGCCGGTTTAGTGGAAATTTCTGGATTCGGTGCTTTCGCAGGAATGATAAAAGTATTAAAATAACTCGGTGTATGGGTAAAACAGAAGAAAAACTAAAGCGTATTCGGGAGAAGATTAGGGATTTTCCTGTCGGGCCGGGTCTGTATTTTATGAAAGGCCCCGGAGATAAGGTCCTTTATATCGGCAAGGCCAAAAATCTGCGTTCGAGAGTGGCCAGCTATTTTCAGCCGGGCAGTGATTTGATTTCGACACGCGGGCCGAAAATTACAGAAATGGTAACTAAAGTCGAGAGTGTTGACTTTCTGGAGACCCCGAACGAGGTTGATGCAGTACTTCAGGAAGCTCGATTAATCAAAGATATCCGCCCGCCATACAACACTGACCTTATCGACGACAAAACATTTCCCTATCTGGAGATTACGACCGGCGAAGATTTTCCGGGTGTTTATATCACTCGAAAGCCCCAACCACGCGGCAGCAGGTTGTTCGGGCCATTCACCGGAGCAAAAGACCTGCGGAGTGTTCTGGTTGTATTGCAGAAAATTTTTCGGTTTCGTACGTGCAAACTGGATATTAGGGAAGACGACCAGAAACGCAAATTCTTTCGGCCCTGTCTTTTGTTTAGCATCAAACAGTGTACCGCTCCGTGTGCAGCGAGGATTGACAAGCAGGAATATAAAAAGATTATCAGGGATCTTGTAAAATTTCTGCGCTCGAAGCGTTCTACGATACTGCGACAGTTAAAAAAGCAAATGGCCGAGGCTTCCGGGTCTTTCGAATATGAAAAAGCGGCGATGTTTCGCGACCGTATTCGTCTGATAGAACGGCTGGACCAGCGTGGCACGCCTGATGAACATGTCCAGCCAGAAGTTTTCGCCGCCGACCCGGCCGAAGCCCTAATGCAATTGCGTAAGATTTTAAAAAGTCCAGAGCCGATTAGGATTATCGAAGGTATCGATATCGCCAATATTTCCGGTGCTGAGGCGGTCGGCTCGTTAGTAAAGTTTATAGACGGCAAACCTTTTAAGAACGGTTACAGAAGGTTCAAAATAAAAACCGTCAAAGGTATCGACGATTATGCCATGATTGCCGAAGTGGTTAAACGTAGATATAAGTACGCAATCAAAGGCGAGGAGCTCTGGCCGGACCTTATTTTAATCGACGGCGGCCTGGGTCATTTGAGAGCCGCCGAAAAGGCGCTCGAAGAAATGTCCGCCCCGGCGGTCAGGATTGCCTCTATTGCCAAAAAACAAGAAGATATATATATACAAAAAGGCAGCCAACCGTTAAAGCTGGCTGCCCATTTGCCTGCCCGTAAGTTGTTACAATACGTACGCGATGAAGCTCATCGTTTCGCACAGCACTATCACCACATCCTACGAGGCAAAAAGATGTTGGGCGGAAGAACCTGATTTATTTTATGCTTTGGATTTGCTAAAGGACGTATCATTTCTGCTTTTAACTTTGTTGGTTATCATGTTTTTCTGATAAACGTTTAAGTAATTCGCTTTGGTTTTTTTCCAGCTCTTTAATTTGATCTGTGAGCTGATTCATTTGTTTCTGTAAATTTTCGAAAAACTGACCTTCTTGTTGCAACATCGGTTCTGAAGGAAGGCGCTGAAGATTCGGTTGCTGGAAATAGAAATTATTGAAATCAGCCGGCGGTTTTGGTGAATACTTAAAAGCTTCAATGTCCCTTTTTTCTCGAGCATTTTTAATAGCCTTTTCAGCGGCATCGCGGTATTTCTCGGGCAGCTTGTCAATTTCTTTTATAGTAGTTTCATATTTGGTATCGCCGTCGCGAATAATAATTTTTGAATCTTCATCGTTCGGATTGCCTTCGATTTTAATTGAATTGCCCTTTGTATAGTATGTTTTATAGAATTCTCTGAACAAGTTATTAAAATCCAATCCCTGAGGCAGTTCATCAGTTAGAATCTCTACCCAGCTCCCTTCCGGGCTCATTGTATAGACTTTGCCCAGGCTCAATGACTGCTCGATTTCCGGTTCAGGAGGATATTTCCACTCCGGCTCGCCCTCTATCGCCTCGAGTCGAATCTTCAATTTTTTATGTTCGCCTAAGTGGATAATCTCAATGGGGATTTCTTCTGAGACCTCTGATTCCTGCACTGCGAAGACAACGCTTTCATATTTATAGACGTCTTTATCTTTTATGCGAATAATAATATCGTCTCTTTCGAGACCGGCTTCCTCGGCGGGGCTGTTTTTTTGTATGTTTCTTATTCTGACGCCTTGTCCGGGTGACAGTTGCAGATGTTTTGTGAGCAGTTCGGGCAATGCAGTTGTATCCAGGTAAACTCCCAGCAAGGCCTGGGATTCGGATGAATCTGATTCTGCACTTGATGCAGTACCTGCCAAAAGCAGAGCTATCGATATGATTAATGTGATATTTCTGATTTTCATTTTTTTATCCTTTCAAACAGTCTTTCCTTAATTATGTCAGATTCGTCCGTCATAAACTGCCGGTCGGATAATGTTTTCCCGGAGTCCTTCGACGAGCCATTGATTTCCATGCTCGTCGGTGAAGTTGTACCAGTCAACATTTCGGATTACGTCTCCAGTGGCATAGCTTTGAAGTCGCGGCAAACTTTGAACCGCTGGATTCATATAATTATCGGTGTTCTGTGCTACGATATTTGACGGAGTCGGCTCGATTTGGGGTCTCTGTTCTGAAATCAGAACAAAGTGAATAGCAAGGCCTATCAGCAGCCCCGCAGCCACTCCTGTCGCAAAACGCATATAGCCGCTAATCTTTACAATCCTCCGTAAAGAATTTGACACCCCCTGTCCCAGGGCGGATTTCGAGTGCTTTTGATATGCTTTCGTTAAAATCTCTTCAGGTGTTTTACCCCGCTCAAGAAGTTCGGAAGTAACGACCTCGCTGCATCGCTCGTGCAAGCTCTGGAATTGTTTAAGAAGTTCTTCCGCCTGAGGGTCTTGATTTAATTGGACTTCCAATATTTGTTGTTCGCTTGGAGTTATTTCACCATCGAGATATTTTCCTATTAGTATTTCAAGCATTTCCTGATTCATATTCATTTTCCCCATACTTTCTTGCTATCCTTATTTATAACTTTGTTATAGATCATTCGTCTTGCCCGTACGAGTCGAATTTGTACGGTTGTTATGGGAACATCAAGTATTTCCGCGATTTGCCCATACGTTAAGTCACTGGAATGTTCCAGCATAAATACTTGTTGGTATTTTTCAGGCAGTGATAATATTGCCTGAGATATTTGTTTGTATTGTTCTTGTTGTTCAACGTTTTCAAATATTTCCTGGGCCTTATCGTCGGTCTTGAGCTCGGCGAGTTCCGGTTTCAGTTGATTTGGTCTTTGTGCTCTTTTCTGTCGGAATCGCAGGGCCTCCCTGCGGGCGAGGACCGCCAACCACGGCCGAAAACGCTCCGGCTCTCGCAGCGTATCAATTTTTCTAATGAGCTTAACGCAAATATCCTGCAAAACATCGTCAACCTGATCGGCGTTATTAATGAAGCTGTAAACCATGCCTTTTAACCATGGCCAGTTGCGTATTAATAAGAGCTGCATAGCCTCTTTATCACCACGCTGTGCTGAAAAGACTAATGCCGATTCGTTTTGCCTTTTTTTTGCCTTCATATTCTATCTTTATAATATATAGATACTCTGGAAGCCAGATTCATACATTTTTTGTATTTTTTTCCGTGTAAATCTTAATAGAGGCTATCAAGGAGATTAAGTTCTTGATTTATAAGGACTTGTGATAATTGAAAGGTTGCTTTTTGGGCCCCGTTCTCCGAATTCAGGGCCTCACTACCCTATTAAATATCATAAAATCATCGATCATGCCGGACCAGTAACTACCCGGTTCTAATCCATTGCCTACACCAAGCTGCATTGCACCATCTGAACCTATAAGTTTTCCGGGCATAATGTTGTCTCTTGCCACTTCTTTACCATCAACATATAAAAATCGATAAGAACCGTCCCACACCAGGCCGATACGATGCCAGTTGTCATCGGTTATAACGGTCTGTGACTGTATGGGTTTGCCGGTACGGTTGGGACCGCTAATCATGGTCATGAGTTTACCTTCCGATGAATCAGCCATGAGCCAGTTCGCTCCAACGGTCTGAGAGACAATTACCTGTCCCGGTGCTCCTCCCTTAACTCTGATATATACACTGAAAGGATCATCAGCCGGATTTAATATAAAGCCTGTGCTTACGTAGTTATCTGTTCCGTTCAATTGCAGCGCGTCATTCACTGCTCCTTCGTATTGCCAGGTCGCCTCGCCGTGAATTGTTCCGTCATTTTCTCCAACACAGTCCGAAGCAACGGCCCCGCAGGTCTCATCGAATTTCCAATGAGTTACCGGATATACCTTCCGCCAGTTTTCTGCAAACATTGCAAAGTCTCGAAGGTCCACAATGTAATCGTTGTTCAGATCAAAAGATTTTGTCGAGATTTCATCGGCTTCCCATAACAGTTTCGGATAATCTATGTTCTCGCTTATTTTCCAAACTTTTAAAAAGTCCCATCCGGACGAGGTGAAAGTAATTCGTTTTTTCATCTCGACAGATGTTTTACCTATTCCTCCCGCGCTGTTTGTCCTGCCGCTGGAATCGATATCCCAGAATGATTTTGTTACGGTGCCGCTGTTTTGCCCTACGAGTCCGCCAACATAACTATTGCCTGAAACGCTGCCGGCAGCATAGCATTTTGTTATAGTAGTATTGCTGGATCCAGAACCGACGAGGCCTCCGACATTTTTATTGCCTGAAACATCACCGGTGGCATAGCAGTTTAAGATATATCCTCTCCCAGGCCACGAACTCAGCATACCGTTCCACCCCACAAGTACGCCGATGTCACTATTACCCGATACGACACCGGCTGCGAAACATTCTTTAATCTGTCCGAAATTAGCACCCACCAGTCCACCGACCCATTCATTACCTGATACTGTCGCAGTAGAAAAGCATTTTATAATGTTAGATTTTATTGAATCGACCCAGTTATTTCCCACGAGTCCGCCAACAGCAGTATTTCCTGATACGGAACCACCCAGCACGGAACAGTTGTTGACATTCCCCTCGGCTAAAACACCGACCAGCGCACCGGCAGGAGAATGCACATCGATGTTGGGGTAAACGAGGATTAGATCACAAATAAGCGAACCTGCGCCGGCCTGACCGAATATTCCAACATCGTTTACATTTATTTGATTTGAGCTGTACGTAAAGTTGCTGATAGTATGTCCGTTCCCGTTAAATACACCTGTAAAAGGGAAATATGTTGTGTTATCTTTTGTAAGAAAGCCAATGATATTGTATTGCTCACCGGTGTAGGTAGACATATCAATGTCGGCTATGAGTATAAAGTTTTTATCCCAGTGTTCCCGATACAGGCCGATGGTATTCATCTGTTCTGCGGTTTCAATCAGGAAGGGATCTTCAGCGGTCCCTGTACCGCCAGCGTATTGGCCCGGCAGCAATGGAGCGGAAAAATTTAAGATAGACATTAGGGTAACGATATATAGTTTTTGATTTATATACATGATATTGACCTTATTAATATTTTAATAATCCTGTCCTAAAAAGCCTTGAGATGATTTTATCTGAACCAGATATGATTTTAGTTTTTTTGGTCTATGGAATTACGTCCCGAAATCGTAGATTTATTGCGTTTTTTTTATAAAGAATTCAGGTTACACTGTGAAATCCTATGGAAGCCGAAATCGAGAAATCGGATATGTTTTTGTCATAACTTACTAACTAATCCATACTTAGCTGCCGATAGAACTTAATAAAACCTCAATAGAGGCCGATTGACATTTTTTTAATTCCGGGGAAATTTATTTAGAGAATGAAAAAAATGAAAGAGACCGCTTGTTCCGGGACTATATTTATAAAAGCAAATGAGTGAAATAGTTGACTATCTCGATATTATCAGGCGAGCTAAGCTTGGCGACCGTGAGAACATGGGACGCTTGGCCGAGCTTGCCCAAGGGAAGATTTTTATCTACATTTATCGGTTGACGCTCGACTATGATTTATCACAGGACCTCACACAGGAAACCATGTTGGAAATGATCAGATCATTGAAGAAACTGAATCAAGCCAATAAGTTTTGGCCCTGGCTTTTTAGAACGGCTTTGGGAAAGGTTCAGCATCATTTTAGAAATCAGGGAAGCAGAAGGATAGAACGAAAGACAATCGTCGATAGCGAAAAACTGCTGGAGTATGCCCATAAAGATAAACGCAGTGAACTCAGTGAACTTATCCGAAAGGAATTGTCACAGGTGGTACTTAAAGCAATGGGTCAGATTAAACTTGAGTACCGGAACATTCTTGCTTTGCGGTGTTTCGAGCAAATGCCTTATTCTGAGATTGCCTTCCTTATTGGGTGTAGTGAATTGCGAGCTCAGTTATTATTCTTTCGTGCAAAGCAATCCCTTAAAAAGCAGTTATCTCGAAACGGCTTTAGGAGGGAGCACTTCATTTCTGCGTTGGGACTATTCGGCGCCATCACAGCGTCCTTTACAAAAACAGCATCAGCCGCTACTACACTTAATGCGGCTGTGACAAAAGTCGGTTTTACTGCTGCTTTGGTTGGTTCGGTTTCTACAAAATTTGGTGCAGCAATTGCAGTTGCAACGGTCACTGTAGCAGTTACAGTTGGTGGAGGGACGATATACAAGCATATTAACAGACCTAAAACCACGTTTGGTTACCCAACTTCTCTTATTCGAGCGGTTGATCCTGATGGAGATGGCTGGAAAGGGGCACTGAATGAGGATGGAAGAGAGCCGCTATTGTCAATAAGCGCTAATGCACTTATAGGCGAACGTCAGGACGATAGAAGTACACCACTGGTGATTATCCCAGAGGGGCATCTGCTGGAGATTGGCTTCGCTGGTCCTATTGTGGATGGACCTGGTAATGATATTGTGTACATAGCACGGAATACGGGAAACTTCCCGCGTGTTTTTTTGACCGATGGTGCAGGACAGGACTATGAGTTGCGAACGACGCCTTACATACGACGAGTTGGTAATTACCAGGTCGTCGGCTATAATATTGCCGGAAGCGAGATGGATTTTGAGCCAAGGGCACTACGGCTGGAAGGAAACGGGAGCCGAGGCCCATGGTCGGGTGCGGCACTTTTCAATGTCACCGCAAGGATTTCTCAATAAGGCACTTGTTTGTCATAGCCCGGGTATTTGTTGGTCAGACTGTCAAATTCAGAAATAGATTCATTGAAGCGGTGGATAAGCTCCGGGGAAACTAACGTCCTGTTTTGACCAGCCGAGGAGCTTTTGTATTTCGATTGGGGGTATAGTTGCTGTTGAGGAGCCTGGAAAAGATTTTAATAATTCGTAGTTCCCCAGTTCGGGACTCTTGAATAATGGACCATCATATTTATCGAAATATCGACTGTGGGCTGAAAACTCCGGATGCAGCTTATGTAAATCTTCCGGCGATTTTAAATTCTGCAGAGAATTTTCACTCTCCGCCGGACTCCACAAAATCAATTGTCGGGGTGCAGCATCTGCGCGTAGTAAATATACATTGTAATCGAGCCGTTTTACCTGTGGCTTATTGAGTCTTTCACGCAGGGAACGCTGCTGCCAAAACTGTAGAAGCGATCCGCCAAACTGTTCATCTGCTGTCATTAAGTTGTTTACAAATACGTGTCCGTCCCGCTCGTCGACATCCGGACCGGTGCTGGGATGCCAGCCGAAATGGTCGCCGACGGCGCTTCTTCCCGAGCGTCCAATGTATGCGGGACTGTTTACCAGTGTATTTTGGTATATTTGGACATCGGAACTATTGAGTACAAAAATGCCGTAGTTGCAATTTACACACACGTTTCCGGCGCAAATGGCTCCTTTTGAGATTTCGAAGAAAAATGCGTTTCGCCTCGATTGGAACCGTCGGACGTTGATCTGTTCGCTGATGTGGCCAACCTCCTGGAACCAATTATTGATAATTCGGCCGTCAACATTACCCACATCATACCATATTCCATTTGAATTCGGATGGTCGATAACCAGATTATCTCTGCATGTAGCGCGGTAACATTGATTAAAGATTTTCACTGCCGCGGGGAAATATCCCCTGATATTTTCGATATTATTACGTCTGAAGATGTTTTTTTCCAGCAGGATATCGGATGAGGCTATAATGTATATTCCTTCCGTACTTGTATCGCTCACCAGGCAATGCCTAATCGTTAAATTGTCTCCCCTTATGTAGCCGGCAACACGCGAACAGAATGAAATTGTGCAATTCTCAAACGTCGTACTTACCACATCCTTGCCATGATTCGACTCATCGGACAAACCCTCCGGTTCTTTTCCTTCGATTTCAATGGCACGGTAGGCATACTGAGTGAATGTGATTCCCCGAATAACAGGTCCCTTGCCGTCTGAGGTCTTCCCATGGCAATCTTTGATTGTCCTTATAATAGCACTGTCGAAAGCGGTGATTTCGGCTAATCGGTCATTTGGGTCGGTACCGATGAAAACTTCTTCTGCATCGTAATCGATATAAAACGAATTCGCGTCGACTTCATCCCTACTGCCTACGGTGTTCAGTAATCTGCCGTCGATGAACACCATATCATTGTTGAAAAGACACATTGGCGTTGACCTCCGGGGCCGCCACCAATCTGCAGGCTTGGAAGGAAATAAACGTGACCAGGAGGTTTTCCATAAACCATCGGGCAGAGCTTGCCACTTGTTTGCTATCTGGGTTCCCTTGAGCACCGGGTGTTCATCCGCATAGGGTTGCATGATAATCCCCTGGTTAAATTTCAGGCTGCCGGTGCGATAAATGCCGCCACGTAGCACGATTGCATCGCCGGTCTCTACCCGCTCTATTGCTGCGGCCAGGGATGTTGGTTCATTGAGTGTCGTTCCAGATTTCTCGGCCTGTCCATCGGGCGCTGCATAATAAATCTGACCTGTCACTTTGGGTAAATCATAGCTTTGCCATACAGGGCCATAAGGACCTCCGGAAGGTTGTGCCATTACAGGCGACCAACTACAGGTTATACACAGTAGGACAAAACAAATTAAATTGGATTGATGCCATTTGTCTATACGAAAATGTGGGCTGGGGTGACTTTGACAGATATTGTGGTGTTGTTCGATGCGATATAGCTTCATTTCTTTCTTCCTTCCGAGTAGAGATTAATAAAGAATAAGCGTGTTTATATAAGAATCAGTGAAAAAAACAATATAGAATTTAAACCGTATTTAATAACAAGAGGGATTGGAACACAGTGTGGTATTATTCCCAAATTACTTAACATAAATACCCCAATATTGGTTAATATTGATAACTGATAGAAAAATTGATTTCCATTATCGACAATCATTATACCATTGAGAAGTTTGTGTTTCAAGAGAAGAAGTCCTCGCAATTACCCATCTTGAAATGCAATAACGTAAAAGGCTTACAAGTACTTGTATATGATTTTAATGAGTTCTCTTTTCTTTATCGGTGCTGTTGCCAGGATTTGTTTGCAAAAGAATCCTTAAGGAAATTAACTTTGGATTAAGAGAACTTTGAGTATGAATTCCAAATTTAGCTCTTGTGTGACCTGCTTGTTTCTATTTAACGTCTCTTGATGACCAGAGCCAATGCTCCGGCAAGCAATAAAACGATTGTTGAAGGTTCAGGTATTATAATAACTTCTGAAGAAGAAGGTGATGATATTCCACTGACACCGGATATTGCCGGAAGATCAACCTTCCTGCTTATTGTATAACCAACGGAATTAGGAACGTTGCTTTGAGGTATTTGTATGTTATCAAGACCCAGCCATCCTGCGGATGGATTGTCCAGTTCAATACCGAGCTCGTGTCCGATAGCTTCCGGTGCATTATCGGCTGCGAATCGCAGGACGTATGTCTTGAATGAAGTAGATAGTTCCACGGTTTTGGTTGCAACCGTAATTCTCTTGCTGTTTGTATCCTGGTAGTAGAAGCTAATTTTAAGAAGTGCAGCGTTATAATTGTTCCTTGCATCCACAGCCAGCACAAACTCATCACCGGCTTTAATCACGTAGGGTAACAGATTCCATATAGATGGGTCACCTTTGTCCTGTTCGCTGCCCATCAAAAATGCGGTCCAGTTTCCGTTGGTGGATCCGGGCCCTGTTTCCACGCCTGAATTAATGGCTACAAGGTCACTGCTCCAGCCGGGGATGTCTGTTGAATCAGGTTTTTCTCCATCCCAGCACTGCTGTTTATTAGTGCCGGGAAGCTCAAAACTATAATTTGGAACCGGCACCTTTATATATGCTGCCCGTGAATTTGCTGAAGCAAGTAATGCTACAACAAGAATCACTAATGATCCAGATTTTGGCATAACAATCTTCCTGTGGTTGACAAGAAGAAAAAGTTTACGCTTTGGTCGCAAGCTAATACTTGTATTAAAGGTGTTTATGACTTATTTCCTTATACCCTTATCATGCAAACCTTATTAAGAAGATAAAAAAGAACTTTTATTAAAATTCATGTTTTATCCATATTAAAAATGCCCGTAATATCATAAAATATCGAGCATCGGAGAAGGGCTTAAATACGAAAAACACGTTTCGACATTTAAGGCGGTATTAAAATTCGATTTTCAAGTATTCGGAACGCTGAAAAATTTCGATGCTGTATAATATTTCAGTTACAAGTCAGTAAAGTTGGCTTCGATAATAGCATAGCACTTTATATCTGTCTGTGCTTATGCTATCTGCATACAATATACAAATAAACTATGAAATCTTAGCCTTGCTTCGTGCCTGGGTTGTTTGTTATGCCAACTGTATGACGTCCTTCAAATATTAAAACAACACCTTTCTGCGTTGTAGCAAAATCAATCCGCCGAGACCCAATAGAACTATCGTAGCCGGTTCCGGAATCATATAAGCCACTGTACTAAGAAATATCATTTCACCTTGTGGAGTGAGGTTATATGCTCCTTGAGGAGTTCCGTTTCCCTCCTGTGTGCCGGCAACAAAAAACATCTGGTGACCTCCTGCAAACTGGTCTGCTCCATTGTAATACTCTACTCCTTGCTGCCATTCAGCAATCCATGCTGCATCAGAGTCTGCCGCTATTGCAATCAATGTACCGTTACCAACGTCTGCAGTGCCCAGGAAAGTGGTATTACCTGAACCTACAGATTCGTCTAAGACGTCGATCAGTAGATTGGCAAAAATGGGATGGCTGCCGTCAACGATATCCATCAGCGGAGCACCCATATCATCTATTATATTTGTGGAATCAATCCATCCCCAGCTATTGCTCCCGGCAAGTTGCGTGTTTGATAGTATCATCGGTGCTGTGATGGAATTCCACAAGGCCGACTCGTCACCATTGATATAATTTTCACTGTTGGAAGCTCTGCTTACAATTACCAGATCAGCACTGTTGAGAGTACTTATCTTGTCGTCGTCGAGAGTCTGCCAGTAATTTCGTTGAACATCAACGTTGTATCCCTGGGTCGTAAGAAGGTCAACCCAGGCCTGATCGTCCATGATACCATCGCCATCGCGGTCGGTCTCTTCAGAGACCCAGATGATATTGTATGTGGCGTTAACCGGTAAAGTCAGGCTAAGTGCTAACACCAGAACTATCGGTATGAATCTCTTTAACATCATACCCTTCTCCTAATTTTTATAGATATACACTCCCTACTTTGGCTATAAGCCAAAAACGAGAGTTGTTTTCAACAAGAGCGCAGACTCAACACACCCGGTCGTTCTTGTCTCAAACAACCTTCAATAAATCAACAAAGAATCACCACCAGGCCCCATTACTTGTCAAAGGTGCCGTTGCTTAAAGCCTGGTTATTTGTTTACCTCCTTGCGGGAATCCATTTTAGAGCTGTTATTTGGAATTTATCAACCTCACTCCAACTCTTTTCCTTCACCTAAACGTTAGGTGATTGCCCAGGAATCAATGGATATCTTATAAATTTGGAGAAAAAAAATATACAAAAATTCTCCAAATTCATATATATTCTTACCATATTTCCTATATTTACGTCAAGAATATTATTCACAGAGACGCTAAAATAGGATTCAGCTATTGAGAAAAAGCCATAAGGTTCTTTTTGATAAGGGTTTGTGTTAAACCTCATGCGAACTTTTTCACAAATGCCTCTCTAAAGTCAGATTTTTTTATAAGATTATCTCTTTTATTTGTATATGTAAATCTGAATTTCCAAGTGTTTGTTTATTATTCTTCTTAATCAGCCGTCTTTTCTGATTCTGAATTGTCCTGAGATTGTTCGTTCTTTGGCTGTTCAGATTCACTCGGATTTGCAGTTTCGCTACCTACCTGTAAAACAGGCTCTTCTTTGGCAATTCCTTCCGGGGATTCCTCATCCTGGTCCGGCGATTCCTGGACTTGTTGGTTATCTGAATCGCTGGATTCATCAGTATCTTTTTTTTGTCGAGCTTTTGTTAGCTGCTCGACATCCGCATCGGAAAGAACCTTCTCAGGACCTGTTGGTTTCTTTTGCTCGACCGGCTCGTTTGATTGCTCTTCGGCAGCCCACTGAACTCTCCGGAGACTCAAACCGATTTTACGGGAGTCGGTGTCAACTTTCAAAATTTTCACTTCAAGTTCGTCGCCAACCTTGACAACATCCTGAGGCTTATCGACCTTATGGTCGGCCAACTCAGAAATATGTAAAAGCCCCTCCAAGTCCTTTTCAAGTTCTACAAAAGCGCCGAAATTTGTTATTTTGGCGACCTTACCTTTGATTATATGCCCCGGGATGTACTTTTCCGGTATAGCCCGTATCCACGGGTCTTCGGTCATTTGTTTTATCCCGAGCGATATCCGGCGTTTATCTTCATTTACTTCAAGAACTATGCACTTGATTTCCTGGCCTTTTTGCAGAGCTTCGGCGGGATGGCTGTGTTTTCTTGTCCAGCTCAAATCGGAAATGTGTATCATACCATCGATTCCGGGCTCAATCTCTACAAAGGCTCCGAAATTCGTTAAACTTCGAACCTGTGCAGTGACAATTGTCCCAACCGGATATTTCTGGGAAGCTATCGCCCATGGATTTGTTTGAGTTTGTTTGAGCCCCAAAGAAATTTCCTGTCTCTCTTTGTCGACATTCAAAACAATCACCTCGATTTCATCGCCGAGGTTTACCATTTCACCAGGATGTGCAAGGCGTTTGGTCCAGCTCATTTCACTAATGTGGACCAGTCCTTCTATCCCGTCTTCCAACCGCACAAAAACGCCGTAGTTCATCACATTGACAACCGTGCCTTTGACTTTCGCTCCGACTGGATAACGTTTTTCGACGTCTTCCCAGGGGCTGGATGTCTTCTGCTTCAAACCCAGTGAAATTTTTTCATGCTCTTTATCGACACCCACAACAATACACTCAATCTTCTGGTCAAGCTCGACTACTTCCGATGGATGTGATATTCTGCCCCAGCTTAAATCAGAAATGTGCAGCAGGCCGTCAAGACCTCCCAAATCAACGAATACGCCGAAGTCGGCAATATTTTTAACTACACCCGTTCGTAATTGACCAACTTCGATTTCATCGAGGATTTTTTCTTTGCTGCTGCGTCTCTCTTCCTCGATAAGTTTGCGTCGTGATATGACAATATTTCTGCCTTCTACATCTATCTTTAGAATCTTACAGTCCACTTCCTTGCCGATGAACCTGCTTATATCGCCCGGTTTTCGGATATCGACCTGTGAAGCCGGCAGGAATACAGGTACTCCGATATCAACAAGCAAACCACCCTTGATTCGCCTAATCACCTTACCTTTAACAACGTCACCTTCCTTCTTTGTATCAAGTATTGTCTCCCAGCCTTTGATAATGTCAGCTTTGCGCTTGTTCAATAGTACAAGGCCGCTTTCTGAGTCTGTATCTTCAAGAAGAACTTCGATTTCTTTACCTGGGACTATTTCGTCAGGACTGTCAAAATCACCTGCATCGACGATACCTTCGCTTTTCAAGCCCACTTCCACAATAACATCGTTACCTATTTGTGACACTATTGTTCCTTTGAGAATAGTCCCCGGCAAACGTGAGTCTACCTTTTTTTGGAGGGCCTGTTCCAAAAATTCGTTTTCCTGCTCACCAAACATCTCGTTGACTTGCTGGTCAAGTTTTTCCTGTGTTAAACCTAATTTGTTAATAATGTTTCTATCTACCATAAATCTAAATCCAAGTGTGGAGTCTGTATTTCTGACTTGTTGGCGCCCCACATTTACGCCTGCAAGTCACTGTACAACGCTGTACGAATGTTAACTGTTAGTTAATCATTTATTCGAACCATTTGCCCACGCAGCAAATGTAATTTACGTCACATTGATATTTTGTAAAAACCACATTAATAACAAAAAAATGCCACTATTTCAAGAAACTCTTTGTTTTTTTCTTAAGTAGCCTTGCCGGAGCCGCCGCTCTCATTGAGGGCTTCCAGGTTCTTGACAAACTTCTCTATTATCCAGTCCGGTGTTGATGCACCGGCTGTGACTCCCGCAGTTTTTTTGCCGATAAGTAAGCTTTTATCAAGATCATCCCAGTTTTGTAGATGAAACGTTTGTTTATTGACCGACCTGCAAAGCTCCGCTAATCTCCTTGTATTGGCACTTTCCAGACCGCCGAGAACGAACATTACATCCACCTGTTTGCATAGCTGTACCGCTGATTCCTGCCTTTTGATTGCTTCTTTGCACAGCGTATTGATGACTTTCAACTCACTGAAGTTGCATCGTCCTATAGCACCAAGCATCTTCCCGAAATGCTCCGGGCTTTGAGTAGTTTGACAAACAACTCCTAACCTGGCATTTTCCGGTAGCCTGTCCAGATCAGACTCGTTGGCAATAACAATGGCGTTTTTGGTACAACCGACCACCGCCTGAACCTCGGGATGATTCTCCTCGCCTATGATTACAACTTCGTAACCATCATTTTCAAATTCTGCGGCAATATGCTGGACTCTTTTAACTAAAATACAAGTGGCATCAATAATGTTGAGACCTTTTTCTTTTAACCTTGCTATCTGCTCAGGAGCAGCTCCGTGAGAACGAATAAGGACCGTACCTGATGGTATTTCTTCAATTATCGCCACGGTTTTGAGCCCGCTTTTTGCCAGTTGCTTCACCATGTCCCTGTTATGAATAATGGGGCCGAGACTGTAGACATCCTTTTTTTCGGTAAGGGTTTTTTCAGCTACGCGTATTGCGTTTCTGACACCATGGCAAAAACCACACTTTTGGGCAACCAGAACCTGCATCAAATCAAATTTTTGAGGTGAATGAAAATTCAAATCCCTACAAATCAATTTAGTTAAAAAAGGCCGGAACATACAATTTTTGTCCTAACCTTCTTGTATGGAAAAACTTATTTCGGGCGGGATTGTACACGAAATTTTCATTAAAATCCATCAAAATCTCTTATTGGCAGAACAATTCGGGTGCGGGCAACATTTTGCCAAGTTTGTGCTTGACGGATAACCATAAATCAGTTTTATTTGCGGGCGAGAGTGAGGAAAGTAGGGGTATACTGAGTTTTATGAACTGCAAATAAAAAATATGTATTAAGGATGGTCGAAAGAAAATACCTTAATTTTCTTGGAAAGGATTGAACGATGCGAACGGTAAAACTTTTAGTAATTATCCTCTTTTGTTCTTCTGTTTTTCTGATTAATGGTTGCAACTCGGAATTAGAGAGCTTACGGATTCAGAACGATGCCCAGCAAAGACGCATAGACGAGCTGTTGGCCGAACTGTCCTCTGCTACGCTGCAATTAGACCAATACAAGCGGCAGCTTGATGCTGCTCAAGGTAAAGGCAACATTGAGATAGAGACATTACAGAAGCAAATTGCCGCACTTGAAGAGGACATAGCCAAGAAGAATGAATTGATTTCTTCAATGCAACAAAGACTGCTTGCCGGCGGAGCCGCACTGCCGGTGGAACTTAGTACTTTACTTGAGGATTTTGCCAAAAGTAACGATATGGTTACATACGATTCGGAGCGAGGAATTGTTAAGTTCAAGAGCGATTTGCTTTTTGATAAAGGCAGTGACCAGGTGGCATCTACAGCGGTTGCCGCGGTCAAATCACTCTGTGGAATTCTCAATACCGAAGAAGGCAAAAATTTTGATATTGTAGTTGCCGGTCATACTGACGATATACCAATTCAGAAGCCTGCTACTCGGGCAAAACATCCGACTAACTGGCATTTGTCTGTTCACAGAGCCATATCTGTTCTCAATGTCATGCGCAGTAACAACATTGATCCCGAACGAATGAGTGTAAGGGGCTTCGGCGAATACCGGCCGGTTGCACCAAATGCACCCGGCGGTGGAGGTAATGAGCTTAACAGGCGAGTTGAAATTTACATTGTCCCTAAGGGAGCATAAAGTCCGGAACTCTGGCCGTTTTGAAAATAGGGTATCACAGATAAATAATATTTTTAATGGCTGAACGAACCTTAATTATTATTAAGCCGGACTGCATACAAAGACAATTGGCAGGCCGGATAATTTCACGACTCGAAAGAAGGGGCTTTAAGCTCGTTGCTGCAAAATTTATCCAAATCTCAGAAGAATTAGCCAATAAACTTTATATTGTTCATCGCGATAAATCATTTATAAAGGGCCTCGTGAAATTCATTTCCTCGTCGCCGTCACTGGTCATGGTCTGGGAAGCTGATGGAATCATCGATATTGTCCGCAGGATGATAGGGTCAACTTTCGGCCGGGATGCAGAATCGGGTACGATCCGCGGAGACTTTAGCTGTGCTCAAAGATATAACCTTATACACGGCTCAGACAGCTCTGAGTCTGCCCGGTACGAAATCGACTTGTTTTTCAAACATGATGAAATCGTCGATTATGAATTAAACAACGCTCACTGGATATACGGAGTAAACGATTAGTCCGAAAAGTTAACGATTTTCCAATCTTTTTTGGGGTCTGTTGATTGTAAGGCGGCAGATTAGATCATAAATTTTCTCCAAATCTCTCATAGGATAGAAGTACAATAGGAGGGTCCTTTTTCGCTTGAATTATCGCTTCTGTTATAGTAGAATGTATTGTATAGAATTGGCAGGGTCGATAAATAAAATATGATGAAAATATTATCCTTTCATGGGGATGGATGTAGGGATGAAAACATTTATCTTTGCACTTATATGCATTCTGCCGGTTATTACATCTGGAGGTGATATTATCACCGTTGATGATGATGGGCCGGCGGATTTTAATAATGTCCAGGATGCGATTAATAACTCCCAGGACGGCGATACAATTATTGTTGAGCCCGGCACATATAACGGGAATATTCTTTTCAATAATAAAGCGGTCACACTAACCAGCAGAGATCCGGAAGATCCGAATGTTGTCGGGTCAACGATTATTACCGCAGATTCGGGTTATAGTGTAAGTTTCGATTCTAATGAAGTTAGTAGTTCAGTTCTGACTGGTTTTACAATTACCGGTAGGGGAGTGTATTGCTATAATGAAACTTCGCCTACCATTTCTAAAAATATAATTCGAGACTGCGTAACCTGGGGTATTTTCGGGCAGGCAAGTACATTCGAGGTAGCTCAAGCCGCTCCTGTTATTTCCGAAAATTTTATATTAAGAAATAAAGGCGGTGTAGCTTCATGTGACGGGCCCATTATCAACAATGTTATTTCGGAGAACGTATATAATGTTCCGCTCAGCATCGGCAGCGGCGGCCTGACTTACTGTGACGGCCTTATTTCCGGCAATATTATTTCATACAACTTTTCGAGCTATAGAGGCGGCGCTTGCTACGAATGCAATGGAGATGTTATAAACAACATAATGATTGGCAACGCAAGTGTCACTGCAGGCGGTGCGATGAGTTTTTGCCACGGCAACATTTATAATAATATTATTGCAGGTAATAAATGCGATTCAAGCGGCGGGGGCTTATTCGGCTGTACCAACAACTTACACAATAATACTATCGTAGGCAATATTGCCGGCGATAGTGGTGGGGCTATAGGTCTGTGTCCCGGTGAAATCAAAAACAACATCATAGCATTCAACAAAGCACGCACAACGGGTGGAATCAGTGGTCGGTGCAGCAATTCTTATAATCTAATATGGGCAAACCCGGGCGGCAACTATGGTAACGAAGCAATTATAAGTCCCACTGAAATTATTGAAGATCCGAATTTCGCAATAAACGGCTATTGGGATCCTAATGGAACAATCGATGAGAGCGACAACTTCTGGGTTGACGGTGACTACCATCTCAAGTCCGAAGCGGGTCGGTGGAGTCCTGATGAGCAAAGTTGGATTCAAGATAGTCAAACCAGCCCTTGCATAGATACCGGCGACCCTAATACAGCTCTGATTGCCGAATTGTGGCCACACGGTAATCGAGTTAATATTGGTGCTTACGGCAACACGACCCAGGCGAGCTGGTCCCTTTCAGATGTGGGGAATATTGCCGATTTAAATTATGACGGCTGGGTGGATTACGAAGATTTGGCCATGTTTACTAATAAATGGCTTTGTAGCGAAGTTCTTTTAGCTCAGGACCTCGATAGAGACGGGCAGGTTGATTTGACGGATTTGTCGATTCTTCTGGCTAACTGGCAATTGCGACCACCTATCCCGCAGCCGCCTACGCCAAATCCTATGACCTGGGCCATGGAACCTTCCGAAATCTCATCCACGGCAATTGTGATGGTAGCTACTCAGGCGACATCCGCAGACGGCAGCGGAGTGGAATATTACTTCAAATGTGATACTGCCGGTGGGCATGATAGCGGCTGGCAGGATGAACAGAGTTATACGGATGCCGGCCTGGTCCCGGATACCGAATACTCCTACAGGGTTAAAGCCCGCAACAAAGCAAATTTAGTTGAGACCGAATTATCACAGGCACGTTCTGCAACAACGATTCCTTTAGATACTACACCACCAGATCCTAACCCGGCCCAATGGCAGACCGAACCGTACTTGGTACCGCCGTCATCGATACGTATGGTAGCTGCAACTGCTTCCGATCCCAGCGGTGCAGAGTACTATTTCCAGTGCACTTCTAATTCTCAGTACAGCAGCGGCTGGCAGGATAGTCCCGAATATACAGCATCGTCACTTCCTGAGGGAGTATATAGCTTTGTTGTAAGAGCACGTGACAAATCGCCCAATTTCAATATGACTGAAAATTCCTCAGTTGTAACCGTGGATTTACAACCTCCCTCGCCGAACCCCATGCAATGGGCACAGGGCGGGGAGCCTGAGGAAGTCTATCTCGGCGGCGGGAGTTTGATCGGCTACTGGGCCCAAATGACAGCGGCGGAGGCTACAGACCCGGACGGGGATGTGGAATATTTCTTTGAATGTACAACTAATTCCAGTTTTAACAGCGGCTGGCAAAGCTCTACGTATTATGAGGTCCAGGTCGGCAGGAAGGGACAATATCTTCATTTTCGTGTCAAGGCGCGTGATATCTACGGCAACGAAACAGCATACTCTCTGGAATTGCCGGCAATATAGAAAACTACCGATACACCATATCAAAGATATGTCGGATATGGTTTTTCCGTAAAGCAGTCTTTTATTTTCTAATTAAAGGCCGGCACAGGTTTTCCGCAGAATTTCTGAAAATAGTCGATACAGGTGTCCCTCCATGTGCCTGCATCTTTTTCCTGTTCCTTTAATTTGTTCTGAACATGAAGGAATATTTCCTGGTCGATATTATTTTCCAGTGCTTTCCATTTTATTCTCATCTGTTTGACATAATCGGTGCCCAGATGGTATCTATAGCAGAGCTCATCCCAGAGAGTTCTTCCCGATTGTGTTTTATAATCCCAGGGGACATGATGAAACCAGAGGAGGTATTTTTCAGGACATGTTTCGATATTGTTAAATTGCTCCCGTAAAGGAGAAAAATATTGGCTTGTTGTATTAGAGCCGGATGAACTTCTGTCGAATCCCAGTCCGGTTTTATCGGCTCGGTGGTAGTAAACGGACGTCCAGTCCAGCCGTCTGGATTTTGCATGACCCGGCGCCGGTCCATAATGAAAGCCCGGTTGCATAATATGGTGCAATCCCAAAGGCGTCATGTAATTAATACAGGCCTGCCAGGAGCCGGCCATCATTGATTTAACCGTTTGAACGACATCGGTATCCTTAGTTAGTGTCATTTTTATCCATTCTTCTGCAATCTGCTCTGCGGTAAGTGAATGGTCCCACGCCAGCTGGCCGTAGGCATACCAGTTGGCCTGGGCGAAAAGATGGCCGCACCAGTTTCTGTCGTCACCGATATTGGTCACGCCGGCAATACCTGACATTTTGTAATTGTGAAGCGTTCCATTAATTATTTTGGCGACTTCGGAGCCTTTTCCTTTGGCGTATGTATCGAATTGTAAATATTCCTTCCACATCGGTGCAAGATAAACCAGATGTGTGGAATGCCCAAGATACTCCTGAGTTATCTGCAGTTCCATCATCAGAGGCGTTTTTGGCATTGCACCGAATAACGGCTGAACAGGTTCGCGGGGTTGGAAGTCAACAGGGCCGTTTTTTGCCTGAATGAAGACGTTCGGATGAAACTTTCCGTCCAGAGGTACGAATTCCTTGTAGGCACGCTTTGCCCGGTCGTCGTCGGTATCGGCGTTGTAGACGAATGCACGCCACATGACTATGCCGTTATATGGTTCCAGTGCCTTGGCCAGCATGTTGGCACCATCTGCGTGTGTTTTATTGTAATCCTGCGGCCCAGGCATACCTTCAGAATTGGCCTTGACCAAAAAGCCGCCAAAGTCGGGGATGTACTGATAGATTTGTTTTACCTTGTCTTTCCACCATTGTCTAACTTCCGGATCCAGCGGATCGGATGTTTCGAGATTGCCGATTCCTCCCCTTCGACTGTTGAGTGTGAATTTTGATGAGATTGGAGAGGAAAAGTTGATTGAAAGAAATACTTTTATGCCGTATGGCCTGAAAACTTGCGCCAGCTTTGCCACCTTGATTAAATACTCCTCTTTCAGTATGTCAGGATTGGCGTTGACATTATTGAGTACCGTTCCGTTGATGCCAAGTGAGGCGTTCGCTCTGGCATAGTCTGTGTATCTGGGATCAATTGTTTCCGGTAACTGATCCCACTTCCATAAGGATTTACCTGCGTATCCGCGTTCAACGGTGCCGTTGAGATTGTCCCAGTGATTTAGCAGGCGATATTGAATTTTTGGTTTCGAGATTATATCGACATTTTTCAGGTTTGTTTGCGTCTGGATGAGCCGTAAAAAATGAAATGTGCCGTATAAAAGGCCGACGTCTTTATTGGCTGTGATAATAATCATGTTATTATCATTCGAATTTACTGATTTTATAATAAAACCTTCGCCTCCCAATGATTCGAGTGTGCTTGCATCGATTTGTTTTTTAATGATGTCGGAGTTTTCCGGCGTGCCGATAATTATCGAGCCGTTTTTGAGATTGGTTTTGGTTATTGGAATTTCATTATCGAGCAGCCCGCTCAAGCCTCTTTTTAGCTCATCCTCTATAATCCGGCACGTTTTAGTATGGCCTTCAACTATTACAGATGTGATGGATTGTTGATATTCGGCCAGCCGGTTTGCATCCTCGATTTTTTTGTATTTCATCCAAAGCTCATAGCCGTCATCGGCGTATAGAGGATTATGCTGAGAAAAAAAAGGTATGCACAAAACCAATAGCATACCATAAAGAAAGTATTTAGTTTTCATGTCTGTTCTCCATCAATATATTTAGTTTGCTTCATTTATAAACTTGTGATATTTCTTTTTTTCCCAACAGGCGGGTAACCATCATCGCCGCTACGGTGTCACCGGAGGAATTAATCATCGTCGCCGGTGGATCGACCAGAGTTCCAAGCATGGATATAATTGGAAGTGCCTCCGGCCCGAAACCGTAAAGAGAGACAATCAGGGCTTCACCGAGAAAACCGCCCCCGGGAATACCGCTCATTACTACTCCACATAGAAGTGCCACGCCGATAGCACCGGCGAATGTGTCCAGCCCTGAAAAACTGCGTCCGAACAAAGAGAACAGTACCGCGATTTTCATAATCGCCGCTAAGCAGGAACCGTCCATGTGAATAGTCGCACCCAGTGGCAGTACAATCTCGCGAACATCTTCGGGAACGCCGATTCGTTGTGCTGCTTCGAGGTTGGCCGGCAGTGCCGCCAGACTGCTCCCTGTCCCCCATGCTGTTAACGCCGCCGGTGGAATGTGCATCCAGAAGCGCGTGAAGCCCCAACGACCTGCTGCGATAAGAGCGTAGAAAGAAAAACCAAAGATAAAATAAATTATCGCCGCCGGATAATACAATCCGACCACCCGGGCGTACGTACCGACCAGTTGCGGGCCGAATACTCCAACCAGATATGCGAAATAGGCACCCAGCCCGATCGGAGCGTAAAGCATGATTAATTTTATCAATTTCCCCATAACCTCGGCTCCGGCGACAAGAAATTCCCGAAACGGACGTCCCTTTTCTCCCGCCGCCTGTGAGGCAAAGCCGGTTAGAACAGAAAAGACAATCAGCGCCAGAATGTTCCGGCGGGAAAGAAGGTTTGAAAAGTCGCCAACGGTAAAGGTTTCGACGATTCTATCTGCAAAGCTGCCTGTTTCCTTTGGAGGCGGCTCGGCAAGCTCCAGGGTCATATCCTTGGCCGGGTCGAAAAATTTTACTGTGAAAAGCATCAGGCAGGAGGAGAGAAATCCTGTAATTACAAATACCGTCAGCATCAGGCTGGCTATCCGGCCGAGCCGCCTGAGATTGCTGCTGGCTGCCACCGCCGAAGATAAGGAAAAGAACACTAAAGGCACGACGGCGGTAAAAAGCAGGTTCAATAGCACGTCTCCCAAGGGCTTGAGTGCTTTGGCTTTTGGCCCGATTATATAACCCAGCAGGGCGCCCGCCGCAACCGCACAAATCAAAATCAGAGTAAACCGCCATTGTCTGAGGAATGATTTTTTACTCGTACTTTGTGCCATGACAAGGATTTTACTAAATTTCGTCAGTTATTGGAAACACAGAACCTCAGTCGCAAAAAAATCGATGTTGAGCTGTCTCATTCGGACTTTTAGGGATTAATTTACTGTATTGCCTTTTTCTTGGCGTTTTGCCAACCAGCCGTAGAATGTAAGTTCTTTTGTGTCCTTGTCCGTTCGGAACAGGAAGCTCGCCAGGTAGCCGACGACAAACAGTACTATATGGCTATAGACACCGAGCATGTACTTGTGATGGGTGAAATTAAATCTGCCTAAATCGAGGAGCTGCTCTTTCTCAGGTCCGCCGAAATCGAACTTGGTACTTGTAAGAAGGGCATAGGCGGTAAAGAGAACGCAGGCGGCAATCCCGATATAGAGACCTTTGCGGTTGGTACGAACTGTAAAAAATCCCAAAACAAACAGGCCGGCAATTCCTCCTGAAAAAATTGCATACAAAGCGAAGATTGTGCCAAGAATAGCTCTTCCCCCAAAATGGACATACAGGCACGCGATGCCGATTGCGCAGATACCGCTGATAGTTACAATGATTTTACCCATATTCAGGCACTGTTTGTCCGTGACATTGGTTTTGAATCGGCGATAGTAATCTTCGACGCCGACCGCCGCCAGGCAGTTCAGGTCCGAATCCAAACTGGACATGGCAGCCGAAATCAGTGCAGCTAAGATCAATCCGGTGACACCAGCGGGAAGTTGTGACATTATAAAGTATGGGAACACCTTGTCCCCTGTGACGCCGTCCGGGAGTGTTTGCCCGGTATTGTTGTAAAAGTTCCACAATAAAGTTCCAATAAATATGAAAAGTGTCCAGACAGGCACGCACAAAAGTACTCCCATCAGAGCCGCCTTGATTGCTTTTGAGTTGGTTTTTGCCACCAGAAATCGCTGCACTATAGTCTGGTCTGTGCCGTATTTTTGAATTGCATAGAAGACGCCGTTAATCGCCATGACCCAGAACGTCAGTCGAGTGAAGTTCCAGTCGTATGGCCCCATGCTCATCTTGCCGTTGTCCCATGCAGTTTGTAAAACCGCCGCAGGCCCCTGTTCGGGTCTAAACAGCAGCAGGCCGGCACAAATTAGTCCGCCGCCAATGAGAATTAAACCCTGAATTACGTCGGACCATATAACCGCCTCTATGCCGCCTATTAGTGTGTAGATAATCGTAATGGTGCCCAGCACAAGTATCACATAGTAAGTATTCATACCGGTCATGGATGCCAGTGCCAGTGCAAGAAGGTAAAATACTGAACCCATCTTGGTAAAATGCGCCATAACAAAGGCCAAAGATCCGTACAAACGTGCAAAATAGCCGAATCGTTTTTCGAAGTATTCATAGGCACTAATCCTGATTATTTGGCGGTACATGGGCACGATAAACCAGATAATAAACACGAGCACCACCGGTACCGCCAGACCCTGGACCAGACGAATCCAGTTACCGCTGAATCCTTCGCCCGGATAGGCCAGAAAAGTGACACTGCTTATTAGTGTGGCCAGCAATGACAATCCCACAGCCCAGGCGGGGATGGAACGGCCGCCTGCAAAGTAAGCCTCTGTGGTTATCTGCTTCCTTGAGATATATACGCCAATGCACACAATAACGGCCAGATATAACAAAACGACGGAATAATCCAGCCAGTGAAGACTTTCATCTAACATCTTGATACCTCTCTATGTCCATATTCCGTTTGGCCAGGGATAACTGCCCGGTTTGATAGTGACATATTGCTCCTGTTCGCAAGCACGCATTTGGACTACACCCGGTGAATATTCAGCGATGATATCGAATTCCTTGTATTGAAGTGCGCGCAGCACAGCTTCCGCTGTTGCACCACCATCGATGAATAACTCATGGATTTTTACTTTCCCGAGTATCTCCTGTACAAGGGCGGCGGTTTTGGTACGCAGGTTTTCGGCTAAGTTGGTATCTTGCATGGCCGGCTGTAGAATCGCTATGATAACGCGACTGGATTTCGACAAGGCATCATAAACATCATTTGACCATTGTCTTATCAGAGTATAGTCAGCGGGCGCATTATTAAACAATTCATCCGGCATAGGACAAACCGGAATACCTGAATCGCTTGCCCGGGCGATAGCCTTTTTTGAATTTTGCGTAGCACTGCCGCATACGAACAGCTTTCTGCCGGGTACAGTCTCAACGTTTATGTTGGATAGTTTGCTGCTTGAGGAAAGTTTCCTGCCGAGAATAGCCTTAAAAAAGTCTGAACCGCCCGCCGCTAAAGTGTTTTCATCAAGGCACTCAGTCCATTGGTCCAGGTCGTTTGAGCTTTGTACTTCTGCTACGATGATGCCATTTTCATCGCCTGTATAATTCTGCCATGTCCGAAGGTGAAAAGGGCAATCAGCAGGGACATTTAATAAATCCTCGATTCTGGAAGATTTTACCGGATATTCCGGGTCTTTGCCGAAATCTGTTTCATGAAGTGGCCGGCCATTGATGAAATATTGCCCATTTGAAATTGTCCTTGCTTTCGTGGGATTGGCTGGGGCCAGGATAGTTCTGTTTTTTTGCAGTATCCGCATCATTGCATACAGTTCCACGAACACATTGCCTCTCAGCACGGAATCCACTTTTTTATAGTACCACTCGATTGAGGTCCTGTCGTAGTCGGCCAGGGCAGCTTCGATGTCACGGGCTGGGTTTGCTTGCCTATAACGGGTATCGGTATCAACGACCACCAGGTCGCAAGATAAGCTCCCAACGGGTTTCATTTGAATCTTAGCCGTAAGGCCAAATGTCCAACCTACTGCCGCAATCTCTGCGGCGCCGCTGATATCATCTGCTATAGCAAGTATCATTTTTGTGTTTCTTTCGCGTTCGCTAATTTGACGGCGTATTCAATCGCATTTATCATGCTATCCGGTGAGGCGACTCCCTTGCCGGCAATATCGAAGGCTGTGCCGTGATCGACCGATGTCCGTATGATAGGAAGTCCCAGTGTGATATTGACACCTTTGATAGAGGACCATCGTTTATTTTCCCGGTCCCATATAAAACCCGCCATTTTCAAAGGGATATGTCCCTGGTCGTGGTACATGGCAACGCAGATATCGAACAATCCACCGGTCGCTTTGGGAAATAATGTATCGGGCGGTACAGGGCCTTCGGCATTAATCCCTGCAGAGACGGCTGTTTCGATAGCCGGTATTATATGTTCCTGTTCCTCCTGACCGAACAATCCTCCGTCACTTGCATGAGGATTCAATCCCGCTACGACGATTCGAGGATTGATTATGCCAAGCTTTTGGCAGGCATCATGTGCAAGCTCAATTACCTTTAATACCCGCTCCTTTGTAATCATTCGGCTGACCTTTTTAATAGGAATGTGGGTAGTGACATGGATGACTCTCAGGTCCCCGTAGATAAGAAGCATTGCATAATCTGTGGTTTCGGTGTAGTGTGCGAATATTTCCGTATGGCCGGGGAAATCGTATCCTGCTAAATTGATAGCTTCTTTGTTGATAGGTCCCGTCACTGCGGCGTGGATTCTCCCGCTCCGGGTCAGTTCGAGAGCTTTTTTAATAGCGGAAAAAGCAGCTTGACCCGCATCCGCGGAAACGATTCCGTACAGTAGTTCTTTCACACGGCAGTCTGCAGGTTGCAGCACGTCGATTTGTCCCGGTTCGAAATCGGCTTGGTTTTCGCTTTGTACGGACCGGACTTTCAATCCCAGCCCAGTGTAAGTAATTGCTTCTATGAAAACATTAGTATCGCCGATAAGCAGGGGTCTGCACAGTGAATAAACATCTTTATTTGCCAGGGCCTTGACGGCAATCTCCGGACCGACGCCAAAGGGATCGCCCATAGTGATTCCAAGGATCGGCCTTGTTTTTTTCATAGCGAGTGGTTTTCCTCTAAAAGGCGCATATTATTTACTGTCTCTCTGAGGTCTTGAATCTGTTCGACAGTTAATTCGCGTAGGGGCGGCAGCATTTTCGGACTGCAGAATCCAAGGATATGCATGATCGCTTTAAGAATTGAAAGCGATTCACTCAGGTTTTTGTTTTTTTGAAGTATATCTGCAATTTCGTTAGAGCGGCTTTGACATCGATCAGCCTTTTTCAGATTGCCACTTAAGACAGCGTTGTAGAGCTTAATGTATAGATTGGGTACGATATTGCCAACACCCGGCACGATCCCGTCGGCACCTAAGGCCAACGCGGTTGTGCTCAATGATGTGCAGCCGTTAAGATAAGTAAAATCTTCCCTGTTTTTCCACAGCTCAACGGCTTGTTTCAAACGCTCCGTATCTTTGGCCGAGTCCTTTAATCCTATAATTTTTGGATGGTGACTAAGTCGGTCAATCACCTCCAGGGGAATTGACACTCCGGTTGTGACCGGTATGTTGTATAACATTAATGGTCCGCCTGTTTGCTCAGCCAGAGCCTCAAAATAATTCAGTATATCATCGTTGGTCAATGGATAATAGCTCGGGACACATGCTACGAAAACATCCACGCCGAGTTCGAAAAAATGTTCAGCCATCTCTACGGAGGTAGCCAGAGAATTATCCATTATGCCTGCATAGGTGAGTGTTTGATGTGAATTGTTCTTAACTACAGTCTCAACAAGTTTATGTTTTGCCGATAAGCGGATTGAAACAGATTCGCCTGTAGTGCCGAGTACAAAAACACAGGCCCCACTGGCACGAATATGATTGGCGATTTTCTTTGCGGCGTCTATGTCTATATCACCATTCGCTGTCAATGGTGTTATCATGGGAATTACAACCCCATGGTATTTTTTCTGTTTGACCATTAAATTACCCGTTGTTTATAAGACTCCGATAGATTCCCTCTGCATCCTGATGCATTGATTTTCCGAGATTGTTCATGCGCAGATCAGTCATTGTGACGGCTGTTTCGACTGTTCTTTTTTCAGTATTTAATTGCACATTAAATTTGGTTGTGTCAGACTAAATCACAGGCCTCAACCGGCATCCAGTGCGCATCTTTTCCTTCCCATTTTACGTTGCAGCCAATGGGATTGGTAAGCGGAACACTCACCGGCTGTCCGGCCAGATGTTCCGTCAGTGCTCTTTCAAGGTCGTTAATTTTCACCTTACTGGTGTCACGGGGATTATCCACGCCTCTGCCGGTGTAAATAAGTTTACGTTCTTTATCGAATACGAAAAAGTGCGGAGTGCGTAAAGCGCCATAGGCTTTTGCAATATCCTGAGACTGGTCATACAGATATAGCCAGGGGAAATTATACTCTTTCATCCGTTCGACCATATGCTCGAAATCATCTTCTGAATAAGTGTTTTTACTATTCGAGTTGATTCCGACGAACTTCACTCCTTCAGGAGCGAATTTTTCAGCAGTTTGTCGTGTGATTTCATCGGATCCGATGACATAGGGACAATGGTTACATGTGAAAAATATTACTAAAACTCGAGGATCGTTAAAATCGGACAATTGATATGTATCGCCATCTGTTGCGGGAAGTTTGAAATCCGGTGCCTGTTCGCCTAATTGCAATGTGAAAGCCATAATTAATGTTCCTTATAAAAATGAATTGTTTTCTAAAAGAAGCAGGAAATAATCTTTGTCCAAATTTAATAAGATAAACTACAGCGGGATAGGATGATTTGCAAGAGAAATTTCGTAGGAAATTATGTGCATACGTTAAACAAAAGATTCAGAGCTGTTTGTTGGGCACTTTATACATTTTATTGCCGGCGCATCTGTTCCATCATCATCATTTCCTGATACATATCATCAGATTCCCCTCCTCTCATGGAATCCATTCCCGGTCTTTGCATAACACCCCTGGAACTGAATGCTTTGAATGGCTCTTTTTCTTCTCTGGATAATCTTTGGATTTTCGCAAATATTTTTCTCATATCTTCCGGCCAGTAACTTGAACTAACCGGTACATGCTCAATTTTGGTTCCATCATAACTGTAAAGCATATCATGATAGGATTTATTACTCAGATTTTTATTATCAGAAGTCACCCATTCGTTTACAGTAACTACATCTACTACGACCGCTCCAGTATCGAAATTTATTGATTCAGGCTCAACCGTAGGTTCTTCAGGCTGTGCGGTTGTCATGGGTACCATGGGTGCTCCGAAACGTCCCTGTCCACCTGCAATAAAGGGTTGTTCTTCGGGTTCTTCAGGTTCATATTCGACAATACCACCTATGGCTTCTCCGGGACCTATACCTCTAAAGTCCTCGCTGCGCCAATAACCCAAAAAGTACTTGTATACTGTAACGGTGACCGTCTTTGCAGTCTCTTGTATGCTATTTACGAAGAAGTAAAGCTTGCCAGGAATCTCAATAGTGTCGGTTACATCTGAAAACTCGCTCCATAAAATAACATCTTCTTGATCTCCCTGGGCAACCGGATTAAAAACCCCCAGCCTAATTCTATACTGATAGCTTTTTTCGGTTTCGACCGTATCGTCATGCGCCCAGAAAACCAGAGGTTCGCGCATTTCTGATAAGTCTGTATTCCAGTCAATTTGAATTTTGTTGAATTCTCTGTAGACTTTGTTGATAGGAGAAATTTCCATGGTTGGTGCGCTCTCGCCGATATAACGCTCCATCTCCATCATTGTGCTATCTCCTCCACGCCTTCCTCTTGATCTTTGACCGCGTGCGGTGCCTCTACCGGAATCTGCGAAACCGGTTTCTCTACCGGATGTGCGACGGCTTCGGCCTCCTGTTCTTCGTCCCTGACCGCCGAGTACATCTCCAATTCCCTCGTACATACCACCACCTGCTCCTCTTGCGCTGCCGGTTCTTGAGCTGCGACGCTCACTTGTTTCTCGCGAACGTTCCTCCAGTTCCGCCTCACGGGCTTCACGTTTTTCCTGTTGAATTTCTTTTTTGACGGCTGATACATAGTCACGGTGTAATGAGGGAGGAAACCAATCTTCTCTGGCTGATGCAAATTGATAAGCATTAGGCTGTAACAATTCTATTTGTAGCTGCTTGTTGTCAAATTGAAGCATCTGTAGTTTTAAGCCGCCTGGCGGTAATTTGTTTCCTTCTTGTATGAGATTGAGCAATCTTTTGTTATGGTCAATTATGGGGCGGGGGACGTTCTGCCAACTGCTCCATGTGCCATCGTTTTTAAGTTCTCGTCTCTGCAAATTTATCGAGGCGAATATCGGTTTGGCAAGGCATGGGTCCGCCCACTGTTCCTCGACCTGATCCACAAAACACTCGTGGAATCTATCGTATAATCCTGCTATATCGAATTTGCCCTCGACCGACACAAAATCTATATCGTTGGGTTCATGCTCAACCTGTTCGTAAGTTCTCATTTCGGTTATAGGTTCGATGGGCACATAAGCTGCCGCTCTGATATGCTCGGATTCGACAACGGTGACGTTGCCGATATAAGGTAGATTATATTGACCACGAGTTACTATTGTGGGTGTAACAATTTCCGGATTAGGTATTATTTGATCAGTGTCGATATTTCTTATGCTCGAGTCAAGGACGGCAAGATACTCTTTTATTTTAGGCTCGTATGAATTTGTGTCTGGGGGTGGGCCGCTTTGTTTCTGACTTAATTGTAAAGTATCCTGGTAAACATAGTCATCGATCACATCTGGGCTTAGCTTTACTTTATTTCCTTCGTCGTTGACATATTCGACCATATTAGGGCTGAACAGAACACGCCAGATGAAAAGTAAGGCGCATATAATCCCGATGATGACTAAAACAATCTTTTCAACATGTTCTTCGAAAAAGCTGCCTATTTTTTTTAACATTTCTTATATCCCATTTCACATCTTTTAATTAAAGGTTTTTTGTCCGGCCATTCAATTCTATTCTTCTGCAAGTAATGTTTCCGTGACCGACTCCGGCTTGAAGTCTTCGTATCCCTTCTTTTTAAAGACGTATTCGCATATTAAATCCAGTTCTACAACACCTTCATCGCCATAACGGTAAGTGTTGTGGTCAATACTTTCCTTGTCAACTGAGGCTAATTTAGTTTCCATTATGGTTATTTGATTATGCATGTATGTATGCGTCTGCCCCGATTCTTCGATATATTTATGCTCCTTGGCACTGCACAATTCCTTCATGAATGCCATAATGTCCTTAATACTAACCACACAGACAACGTTAAAGTGTATTACATCGATGTCATCATTGCTATATCTGCCTGTACAGGATTCTGTCAGCATCGTTTCATTATCAGAGGAAATGACATACTTGGGTCTGTCCTCATCCGTAGATTCTGTTTTTCCTGACCTTCTGCCTCTTGAACCTCGTGTTGTTCTCCTGCTTGCCCCGTACGCATCCATTGAAAAACCGACGCGCATGAGTCGTTTTACAGGTGCGTTTATAGCATTTTCGTATCCGGAATTCATCGAGTCGATAGTCTTAAGAACATCTTCAATAATCCAATAGGCCAGTTGGTAATACCAGCAGTCTTCAACAGCCTGTACCTTTTGTACGTTGATATCGTATTCTTTCCAGAGTTCGTATCCGGTTAATTCAATTGGATTAACATAGAAAGAAATAGATTCAGCTCTTTTCAGACAAATCTGTTCAATTACGAGCCTCTCAAGCTCGCTCTTTACTCTAATTCCACCCAAAGGTCTCATTCCGTATCCGGATCTGGGATTTCTCGATGGCGCAGGTGTAGCAGGCGTTTCCATTCTGGAATCAAACATTCCGGTTCTTCCTAGTCGAGAACGGGAGCTTGCCCCTGATTCCTCAATAGCTCTTGTTAACTCGGCTTTAGTGGGACAATCCTCAGCATTGGCATTTGCAATTAATTTATCGATTCCATCTGTATACCGTTGGCCGAATTGCAGGAAAATCAGGCCGGATAGACTATTAGGATCATTTACATCAAATATGTCATCACTGAGGAATTGTCTCTGGGTCGTTTGTATTGCTAAACGTGCTATTTCATTGGCATCATTGGCGCGAATCTGTAATTGCCGTGTTTTCATTTCCAATAGTTCATCTGAGACAGCATTATTGCTGAGAATTCTTACTCTCGAAAGACCGTTTGAAATGCTTTCTGTTTGTACTTTCTTCTTGAGCCCGCTACTCATAAGCTGGGTTGGTATAAAAAGAAGTACGCTAACCAGCCCGATGACAACGGGTATTAATAGTGACTTATTCTTGAAGACACTCAGCTTCTGTAAAATATCTTTGAAATTTGGTAAATCCATTTTATCTGACCAATCTATAAACTTTCTTAATTACATTTTCTTTCGCCGATACACCTGGATTCTCTGACGTCAGCCGGTACACTCGGATTTTTTATCATCAATATCTTCTCCTCATAGTTCCCTGTGTAGGAGTCTCAGGAGGTTCAGGAGCGTCTTTCCAGACAAATTTTAGATTAATTTGAAACCAGTGGTCGTTGACTTTGTAAGCCGGCTGACCGTTAATTATTCTCTCTCTTCCACTCTCGTCCAGCAAAGGGACTTTACTTATTATTTCTTTTGTCAAAGGATCAATTAAGACCCACTCGGCGGTTTCTTCCGGCCCTGATTGAGTCATTATTGTTCTGAATCTCGTATCAAGAACACCTATACCCAGGGGAGGGTATTCGACCGACAAGTCTATCTCCTTCATATCCAGCTTGTATTGCTCGGGATCGCTTTTATTGAATAACTCGAATGGACTGTTACTGTCGGCAACCAAGTCATCGAGGTGTGCAAGTCTCGTAATAAATCCCCGTTTCTCCGGTTCATTCTCAAATTGTGGTGGATCAATCAATTCTCCTAATTCGGCGGTGTTTCTTCCAAAGGGACTATAACCGACTAAGGTTACAACAAATCCGGACTTTTTTTCCTCCGCAGCCTGCATTTCGAAATCGTATGGAGTCGGACCATAATCTCTCTGGAAGCCTCTCATTTCCTCCATCATCATCCTTTCCATATACATATCGTCTCCCATTCCTTCTTCAAGTCCGAGTGTGCCACGAGTACGTCGCCACATATCCGCACCACCAAATTGCGCTTTGGCGAGATCGTTTGAGAAATTAACAGACATGTTTGAAATAAATATTTGCTTTCGCTGGTTGCGTTTGAATTTTTTTATAGTTTTGACGTCGCCGTTAGCGAATGCTTCATAAAGTTGAGCTTGTTCGGGAGTATTATCCTTGTTGGGTATTGCCGAGAGTATGGTCTCGTATAGTTGTGGAATGATTTCACGATGTTTAAAGACTTCAAACTCCTTTTCAATTATCTGGTTGTATTGGGTGGCTTTGTTTTCGATCTCTGAAAGCTCGGTTGTAGCTTGCTGGGCAGTTCTAATCAGTCCCGCGGTTCTCCTTCGGAGTTGTCCATTCTTATTGTAGTTCATTTTATCCCAGCCTGTTCTTGCAAAGCATAAAAGTGATACAGCCAGGAGGATGCATGCGGCAGCGATAAAATATCTGCCCTTATTTGCCCAGGCTCTTGATCTGGTAATAGTGCGGGGCAATAAATTGCTCTCTATTTTTGCAAGTCCCAATCCTTGCAGAGCCAGGCCGTAAACAATGCCGAAATCATTTATATTCTCGTGGAATTTTGCCTGTGAGACTCCCGAACCTATCGCAAGCCTTTTAAATGAGTCCGGTCTTTCAACAGGTATTTGCAGGGTCTGCTGCAAATATTTAAGCAGACCTCTTAACTTGGTTCCGCCACCGGTCGCGATAATCTTTACGATTTTTGTGTTCGGATTTGAGCTGTTGTAAAATCCCAGCGATCGTTGTATTTCGGAGGCCAAATCTGTAAATACCGGCCTCATCGCCTGGAATATCTGTCGGGCGTATTTACTTACCGGTGCTGTGCGCTTTAGTTTTTCAGCTTTTTCAAAATTGAGTCTGAAAGTATCCGCTATCGCTTTAGTAAATGTATTGCCGCCTATAAGAATACATCGTTGCCAGACGGTTGAGGGAGTACAGACAACCAGGTCTGTATTACCTGCACCGATATTAATAACGACGGTTGCCTGGCTATCGGAGGTGACCAGATCGGGACGATCGTAAAGCAAATAGTTATACAGAGCCATTGGTGCCATTTGCACGTAACTGATCTCGATATCCTCTCTGGTGAAGGGTTGCAAAGCGGTGTTAACTACGTCATTTTTAATGGCAAAAATACCAACTTTTATTTCAGGACTGTCGGCCCCGGTCATCATCTGCCAATCCCATTGGACATCGTTAATACCAAAAGGAATTTGCTGGACCGCCTCGAACTGCACCATCTCAGGAATGCGTTTCGCCTCAACAGGCGGCAGGTTCACAAATCGGGCAAAGCTGTTCTGGCTTGGTACTGCAATAGCTATCTCATCCATGCTCAAATCATATTTGGTGACAAGCTTTCGCAAACTTATTGCTATAAGTTCTTCTCTCTCGGCATCTGTAACATTGTCTCCGCTGAGGATTTTACCGTGAGGTATGTTGTCGTAACCAACTACTTCAACAACTCCACGCTCTGTGCTCAGGTACAATGCTTTTAAAGAATTGTTACCTATATCAATTGCCCATACCGCACCCATTTCTGCAGCCATTGCACACCTCGTGTTAAGTTAAAAATCCAAATAGTCTTGTCAATCTGTTCGAACAAACGTACATTATATCATATTATGAAAACTTTCTCCATAAACACACTTGGCTGTAAGGTAAATCAATATGAGAGCCAGCAGGTCCGCGAACTGCTTGAAAGGCTCGGATTGAGAAAACTCGAACCGTTTGAAAAACCCGACCTGGTTGTCTTAAATACCTGTTGTGTCACTCATACCGCCTCATCAAAGAGCAGGCAGTACATTAGAAGATTACAAAAGCTCACTCCAGATGCTGTTATAGTTGTCTGCGGCTGCCTGCCGACCGTGCAAATTGGTGAATCAATTCCTACATCCAAAAATATCCATCTTGTCAAAAAACGTGGCGATCTTGCCCATACACTGGGCCAAATCGTCAACGGTGAAGCTTGTGCCTTGGATTCCCCAAGTTGCCCGAATAATTTAATTAAATCAAAAAACGCCTCTAAAATCAAGCACAAAAAAGAATTGTGCAATTATCCGAAGTTATCGTCGTTAGCTTCCTTCGATGGCCATACCCGAGCCTTTCTCAAGGTTCAGGATGGTTGTGATGCTTACTGTACCTATTGTATTGTACCCAAAACACGGCCATTTGTTCATAGTCGAGAGGTAGATGAGATTCTTATGGAGGCACAAGCTCTTGTCCAGACCGGACATAAGGAAATCGTCATCGCCGGGATTAATCTCGGGGCTTATGGGCAGAGAAGCGTCAGGCGGAAAAAATGGCCTAATCAACGAAATGATAAATTAGCTGATTTACTCGACAAAATTGCCCAAATTCCCAATCTTACGAGGATAAGATTAAGCTCGCTGGAGCCGACAGATGTAACAGATCGATTACTCGAGACCTTATCCAATCATCATAATATTATGCCACATCTGCATTTGTCATTGCAGTCAGGTTCCGATGGCATCCTTAAAAAGATGTGCAGGCAATATACAGCCGACCAAATCAGAAAAAAGGTCGAGATGATTAAGTTCCGACTTGAGAAACCCGCAATAACAACAGATATTATTGTCGGTTTTCCTGGTGAAACTGATGAAGATTTCGAGCAGACCGTCGGTCTTGCTAAGGATATAGGTTTTGCGAAGATGCACATTTTCAGGTTCTCTCCGCGAAGAGGCACCGCTGCTGCTGATATGCAGGGTACTGTAAGCAATCAAGTAATAAAGGAACGCTCGAAAGTTTTACGCAATTTGGATATTGAGTTAGGGGGAAAATTTCGCCAGCGGTTTCTCGGCGAATCTGCGAATATTCTTATCGAGAGTTATAACGGCAAGCCCAGCGGCCGATGTGAAAGATATTTCAGGGTCAATGTTTGCTACTCTATGCAGCAGCAATTCGTAGCGAAGTACGAGAGCCAAGGAGAAATTTCAAATTTGAAATATCAAATTAGAAATAATGACGTGGTGAAAGTTCGCCTTGTAAGGAATGATAATTCCTCAATGACGGGACATGTTATCTTTCAAGAAGATTAATATGATTGATTATTAACAGCCCCATTATTTTTTCGTATTTGTTTGATTCCTTTGGCAGCTAACTGTTTTAAGCATAAGCCGAAGGGCCCCCAGTCGTCCCACGCAAATTCAGCACACATTCTCAATCCTCGAAAAGATTTCAGCCATGCCCAAAGCCCCAATTCGCCTTGTCTATGATAATTTTTGAACGAGCAGATATCCATTTCAAGGGAAGACCATTTACCGTACCTTTTCACCTGTTTAGGAATCTGTATCGGAGATTCAATGATATCCCTATACATTATATAGGGCAGATCAATGCCACACATCTGAAAGATTGTATGTCATTGTGGCAGACGACCATTGACTTCATATATATAGGGTTTGCCGGTTTTTGCATCTTTTTTAAAACTCACGCTGCCAATGCCGACGTATTGAAGCATTTCTAAAGTCCGCCTTCCAATGTCTTCAATTTCTTTATCAGTGACAACCTGTATGAAGGTTCCAACACCTCCGTATACGGGAACCAACCGGATTTTATTCACACAAATACTTAAAATTTCCTCTCGTTCGGGCGTCCTATAGGCACAATAGGAATAGTTCAGTTCGTCTGGTCCCTCAATCACTTGCTGAATCAACAAGTCATCACAGGAGTCTTGTAGTGCTTTCCATTTTTCGACCAATGTATCTTTATTTTTGGTATAAACGATTTTAAAATCCTGGTTCCTCCATTGATATGACTCTGATGGTTTGAGTATGACCGGGTATTCCAACTTGTCGGCTAACTCGACTACCTCTGATATCGACGTTGGAATGTAAGTTTGAGGCACAGGAAAATCGTGTTTTACGACAAAATCAGCGAATTTTTTCTTATTGGCTACCGTTTCTACGGCTTTCGGAGACGGCAACTGAACTAAAAAATGCTCGGACAATGTATCATAGTAACTGGAGACAAGCTTTAGAAAAAAATCTGATGTGAAGAAAAGGACAGGTTTGTGATCAAGCCGACTCGATACTTCCAACAGAGAGCCGACTACAGCATCAGTGTCAAGCTGATCTTTCAGTTCAATTGCAGTGGTATATCGAGACTTGAAGGCATAACGTTCCTTCCCTTGGCCAAAGACATAGACCGGAATTTTGTGTCGGCCTAAGCTTCGAACAATACCCAGGCTGTTTAAGCCGTTATCCAAAACAAAGGCACTGATTCTTTTTTCACCTACCATTAATCCGACATTTCACGTATAATTCTATGTTGTTCACACCGCCATGTTGCTGAAAGGCATTTTCGGCAAAATATCGAATCCCTCTTACTATTCTGGTTTTTCCGATGTTGCCTAAGTTTTTTTTCTGCAGAAATTGTCGTTGAGATAAGAGTTGGCTACAAATATTAAGTCAATTTTTAACATCATATTTAGAAATTGAAATTAAAACCATTGATTCAATCAGTGGGCAATCTGCTCAAATACATGATACATAACATTAAGGTTAATATGTCCTTGCCATCCTTTAAAAGGCTTTAGGCTGTGTTTAATAAATGCACAGTTTCTCGTCCTAAAACTGCATTTGCTATACTAAAAACATTGATTTGAGAAAAAGATTTCCAGGCTTTACCATAGCGGATAACGAAATTCAGCCAAAAACGTATATATATGTTAATCCCTGATATGGAAACGGGAGCAAAATTTCGAGGGAAAATTCTGCGAAAGGAGCATTATGACTTCATTGTGCTTGACGATTTTTGGTTAATCTGATACTGATTAGTCGGGTCAAAGTCGCGCATCGTTATTGGATGTAACTTTTATCATTTTTAAGAATCGTTATCCCATTTGTTTATGAAGGCTTGTGATTCAGCAACATTTTATATTCATAAAATAGGAGATTGGAAATGAGGATATCCCGCCTGAGTTCAATTATCACGATTATTTTTATTACTTTTGCATTATACGGATGTGGAGCAATAGCAGGTACTAATCCTATGAACACCACAGACGAACTTAGCTGGCCAAAGATAACAAGCCAAACCCGCCCCTGGTCGCGATGGTGGTGGATGGGCAGCATCGTTAACGAGCAGGACTTGACTATCGAGATGGAAAAATATGCGAAGGCTGGCTTAGGAGGTTTGGAAATTACACCTATTTACGGCGTCAAGGGTTATGAAGATAAGTTCATTGATTATTTGACTCCGAAATGGGTAGAGATGCTCGAACATACCTTAAAGGAGGCCAAGAGACTCGACATGGGAATTGATATGGCTACAGGTAACGGCTGGCCTTTTGGAGGGCAGTGGATCGGAGCCGATATTGCCTGCAAAAATATGGTTCATAAGGTTTATACTTTATCCGGCGGTGAAACTCTCAGCGAAACTGTCGTATATATACAAAAACCTATGGTGCGGGCGATTGGCCGTCGTGTCGATATCTCTGAGATTAAGGAACCTATTGGTTCAAACGATAATTTGCAAGCCCTGGCTCTGGAACAGGTTAGGTTCGAGAAGCCTCTGCCTTTGCAGGTTTTAATGGCTTATTCCGAGCAGGGTGAAACATTAGAGCTTACCGATAAAGTCGATTCTGGAGGTAAACTAAACTGGACGGCGCCGGACGGCAACTGGACATTGTATGCAGTATTTCAGGGATGGCACGGCAAGATGGTCGAACGGGCCGGGCCAGGCGGCGAAGGAAATGTCATCGACCATTTTTCTCAAGACGCTCTGGAAACTTATCTTGCTAAATTCGACCAGGCATACGTCGGCCGTGATGTCGGTTCATTGCGTGCTTATTTTAATGATTCTTACGAAGTTGACGATGCCTCGGGAGAATCGAATTGGACGGACAAGTTTTTCAAGGAATTCGAGGCGCGGCGAGGTTATGACCTGCGCGAATGTTTGCCGGCTTTGTTCGGGAACGATTCGGTCGATAAGAACAGCCGGGTTATGAGCGACTATCGTGAAACAATTTCCGATTTGCTCCTTGAGCGCTTTACAATTCCCTGGAGCGAATGGGCGGCGAGTAAAGGTGCTATAACTCGAAACCAGGCTCATGGTTCACCGGCTAATCTTTTGGATTTGTATGCAGCGAGCGGTATCCCGGAAACTGAGGGTTCGGACATATTAGGTTTCAAATTCGCCTCATCCGCAGCACACGTCACTGGCAAACCTCTGGCTTCATGTGAAGCTGCCACGTGGTTGAACGAGCATTTCCTTTCCAGCCTTGGCGATGTCAAAACTGCGTTGGACAGTTTCTTTCTCGGCGGTATTAATCATATTTGTTACCACGGTACGACCTTTTCACCGCCGGATGAAGGCTGGCCCGGCTGGATGTTCTATGCATCCGTTCATTTCGGCCCGACAAATTCTTTCTGGAACGATTTCTCGGCACTGAATATGTATGTCACTCGTTGCCAGTCTTTTCTGCAGGCTGGCAGGCCGGATAATGATGTACTTCTTTATTTCCCTATATATGACCAGTGGTCGCAGACAGGCGGCAGAGGTATGTTACCGCATTTTCGGGCCTCGGCACCAGGAGCCGCCGGAAGAGATGGGCAGGAAATGCTGGAGGCCGGTTATACATTTGATTTCATCTCGGATCGACAGCTTCTAAATGTGGAATACGCAGATAATGTGCTCCAGATCGGTGGTGTTTTATATAAAGCCGTAGTTGTGCCTGAATGCCGGTTGGTTCCAATGGCGACGTTCGAAAAACTTCTCGATTTGGCAAGAGACGGTGCCATAATTATTGTACATAACGGCCTGCCCTCCGATGTCCCGGGATGGGGGAATCTCGATGAACGCAGAAGTGCCTTGCAGAATCTTGTTGTACAGTTGGATTTTGCTGCAATAGATAATCCGGCGGTCCAGGTCGCGTCGATAGGTGACGGCAAGATTTTAATGGGCGATAGTCTGGGCCAGTTACTTTCTTTTACGGGAATTAAACGCGAGCCTATGATGGATAATGGAATCCGATTTATTCGCCGAAGCTATGCGGATAGTCGTTATTATTTTCTGAATAATTATGTTGACATCCGAGGTGGTGACGCGCAACGCGGCGGTGACCAAAGAGGGGGCCCCAGAAGTGCAAATATCAGGAACAGAGCCGTTGACGGCTGGATACCAATAGCATCCGATGCAAAGTCGGTTGCGATATTTAGTCCGATGACCGGTAAAATCGGATTGGCTGCGATGCGAAAATCCATTGCAGGGACAAATGAAGTTTATCTGCAGCTTGACCCAGGGCAATCCTGTATTTTAAAGACATTTGACACACAGATTGAAGGACCATTATATAGTTATATTAAAACCACGGGTGAACCTCGGGAAATTGAAGGGACATGGACGGTAAGCTTTGTCGAAGGCGGCCCTGAATTGCCTCAAAGCGTTGAAATTGGGCGATTAGGCTCCTGGACACAGTATGGTGAAGAGGCGGTGAAGAAATTTTCCGGCACAGCTAAATATTCTATTTCATTCCCAAAGCCCTCGCAGCGGGCCGATGGCTGGATACTTGATTTGGGTGGGGTTTGCGAAAGTGCTGTTGTAATTTTCAATGGGCGGGACTTGGGAACACTTATTGGTCCAAAGTATCAAATCCGAATTCCCAATGAGCTGATGCGGGAGAACAATACTCTTGAAATCAAGGTATCGAACTTAATGGCAAATCGTATAGCTGATATGGACAAACGAAATGTCAATTGGAAGAAATTCTATAATGTCAATTTCCCGGCGAGGCTTCGAAGTAACAGGGGACCGGACGGACTTTTTAATGCATCAAACTGGACACCAAGAGATTCGGGTTTGATTGGACCTGTTACTTTAATACCTTTCGAATTCCTGGATTTGTAAATGTACCGAGTCTTTGTAATTGTACATGGACATAAGGAAGCAGAAATGATAACAAGAAGAAATTTCATGGTGAATCTTGCTGTGGTTCCAATGCTTAAATATTTTTCCGCCGGTTCAGATCCCGCCGTGCTTCGCCATGACAAGTCCGATGATTCCGCCGTGAATCTTCCCCGGGTGGACTCTATTTCCGACGATAAGATTTCTGATTTTTGCAGGAGCTTGAAGCCTATAGGGCGCAAACTTGAAATGAAAGACTGGTATGTTTGGGGGACAAGTCCTATCGAGGGCCCGGACGGCAAAGTCCATGTTTTCTTTTCCCGATGGCCCGCACGAAGGAGAATGGGGGGCTGGATAAGCAGTTCGGAAATCGCTCACGCGACTGCGGATAGCCCCGAAGGAACTTTTGAATCTGTCGAGACTGTCCTGTCACCTCGCGGCGAAGGTTTTTGGGATGCGACCACGTGTCACAACCCTCACATACAAAAGGTCGATGACAAATACTGCCTGTTTTATATGGGTAACTCCAATAAAAAGACTGATACTAAACGTATCGGCCTTGCTGTCGCAGATTCGCTTTCAGGACCGTGGAAAAGAATGGACAGACCTTTAATCGAACCGGGAGGTGAAGATGTATGGGATAATCACTGTACATCAAATCCTTCTTTTGTAAAACACCCGAACGGGCAATACTGGATATACTATAAGTCGTGGAATTCCAGTGACTATTATAATTCTTCGCACCCGACGATTCGGGGAAATCGCAAGTACGGCCTTGCCATCGCCGATAAGATCGAAGGGCCTTATATAAAATATAAAGATAATCCGATCATTGACTACTCTGGATTGGGAGATAACAGGCAGCTTGAGGATGCGTATGTTTTTATCGAAGACGGCAAATTCAAAATGATTGCCCGTGACATGGGTATTTTCAACCACGAAGTCGGCTTATATCTCGAATCAGATGACGGGATTAAATGGTCTGACCCTCAGATTGCCTACCATCCGGTTAGTCATTATGTTAAAGAACCGCCCGCTCCGGCTCATTTGAGAAAATATGGCCGTTTGGAGCGACCGCAAATCCTCATGAAAAATGGCAAACCGGCTTATCTTTTCACCGCATCTCAGGGAGGAAAATACATGAATGCTTCTGCGTTCGTATTCAAAATTACTTGAGCCGGTTCCAAAAATTTGGCGATTTTGTGATTGTTTTGGTAGAAAGGGCTGCATAATGAATAGGACTTTTTTGTTGTTACTCTTTGTATGTATTTTTGTTGCAGGAACTGTCTCAACATCAGTACGGTCGTCAAATCAGGAAGTTCATCCGGGTAATTTGGCACCGAAGCCGTTGTATCGTGACCTTGTTTATGATGCTCCTACCGACCCTGTTCTTTGTTATAATTCAGCAGAGAATAAGTGGTTAATGTTTTACACAGCCCGCCGTGCAACTGAGCCCAACACACCCGGTGTGACCTGGGTTCACGGCTCGCGCATCGGTATCGCCGAATCGTCCGACGGCGGTGCGACCTGGACGTACCGAGGCAATGCGGAAATCGACTACTCACATGGGCTAAGCGAATACACGTATTGGGCACCGGAAGTGATTCATCATGACGGTACCTATCACATGTATTTGAGTTTCGTGCCGGGGATATTTACGAATTGGAATCACCCTCGTGAAATAGTTCATTTTACAAGCAAAGATATGCTCAAATGGAAATACGAATCTACGTTGGACCTCAAGTCCGACCGGGTAATTGATGCCTGTGTGATTCAGCTTCCAAACGGTACCTGGCGGATGTGGTATAAGGATGAGCGCGCTAAAATGGCTATCTCGTATGCGGACAGTCCGGACCTTTACAAATGGCAGACGCATGGTAATGCCATTAGCGACCGAAACGGCGAGGGGCCTAAAGTGTTTCACTGGAAGGATCGCTACTGGATGCTTGCTGACGTATGGCAGGGACTTGGGATTTACAGTTCGGATGATTGTCTGAATTGGACGCCGCAGAAAAATAATCTGCTCGCAGAACCGGGACAACATCCATCGGATGGGCAGAGAGGCTCACATGGGGATGTCGTAGTCAGTGGGGACCGCGCATATCTATTCTACTTCACGGGCTACAGCAAAGAGAACATGGACCCTGATGATCCCTTCGCGCAACGGCGTGCTGTAATCCAGGTTGTCGAACTCGAATATAAAGACGGCCAGCTTTTCTGTGACCGTAATAAACCAACGTACATCCGGTTGCTACTGCAACTGGAAGAGGAGAAGTGAATTAACGTTAGATTTCACCATTAGAGTATAAAAGCGGAAGATATAGGTATAAAAGAACTAAGGGAGAAAACTATATTATTTCCGTGATTGACTATATAGCAGGAAGGTTATATAAATTAAGGTCCGAAGCAAAGAACCATTTGGCACAATAGGTTTCCAACTTTTTGTTTCAGAAAGGGGTAATACTTATGAATTTTCTCAAGAGACTTTTTCAAATTTCTTTCGGCGGTATGCTTATGATGGCGGCTTTTGTTATAGGATTGACGATGGCTCAGGACGAAGCTCGAAATGAATGGGAGCATCCTGAATTGGTCGGTCAAAATCGAATGGCGCCTCATGCGACGATGATGATCTATCCCGATATAGAATCTGCAAAGAAGGCCGAAGCAATAGCCACACTTGAGGACCGTTCCAGGTCCCCCTGGTTTAGCTCATTGAACAGAAACTGGAAGTTTACGTGGTCTCCGAATCCCGATGAAAGGCCGACCGACTTTTATAAGACTGATTTTGATGATTCCGGATGGGACAATATCCCGGTACCCTCGAATATTGAGACTCAGGGTTACGGCGTAGCTATTTATACGAATGTTCAGTATCCATGGGGTCCTACCGAACGCAGAGGCCATAGGGACCGTGATAGAGAGCCTCGTTCGCTTACTATACCCAAAACTGACAGTCATGTTGGTTCCTACCGTCGGACATTTGAAATTCCGCAGGCATGGGACGGCCGACGAATTAATATAATTTTTGACGGTGTGAATTCCTTCTTCTTCCTCTGGGTCAACGGTCAAAAAGTTGGAATGAACAAAGACAGCCGGACCGTGGCTGAATTTGATATTACGGATGTTGTCAAAGCGGGCGAGAATCAGATTTCCGTGCAGGTCTTTCGCTGGAACGACAGTTCGTGGCTGGAGGACCAGGATTTCTGGAGGATAAGCGGCATATTCCGGGATGTTTATCTCTGGTCGCCCGGTGAACTGCATATTTTTGATTTTGAGGTTAAAACTCCGCTTGAGGAAAGCTTTAGGAACGGCCAGCTTGAGATTGACTTGACATTAGATAATAAAAAGTCCCGGGCCGAAAATGTTATGCTAACCGCTGAATTGCTGGATGCCAATGGCGACCGTGTTTTACCTGTGATCTCGGCGTCATGTGAAGTACCCGCCGGGCAGCAGGCAAAGCAAACTTTCTCTGGTGATGTTGAAAATGTTCGTAACTGGTCGGCGGAAGATCCTTACCTTTACCGTTTACTGCTTACGCTCAAAGGTGCCGATGAAAAGATTATAGAGGTTATCCCCGTAAATATCGGATTCCGTAAGGTCGAACTCAAAGACGGCAATCTGCTGGTAAACGGCCAGAGGATTTTTATCAAGGGTACCAACCGACACGAGCATCATCCGGACCGGGGACACTATGTCAGGCCCGAGGATATGGTTCAGGATATTATGATTATGAAACAAAATAATATCAACTCGGTACGTACGAGCCATTATCCGAACACTCCCGCCTGGTACGATATGTGCGACCGTTACGGGATTTACCTGGTTGATGAGTCCAATATTGAATGTCACGGTGCACAGGATTTGACGAACGATCCTCGCTTCGCAGCGGCGTATATGGATCGTACGGTTCGAATGGTCGAGCGAGATAAAAATCATGCTGCAATTATTATATGGTCGGTCGGTAATGAAAACGGCTGGGGTAGTAATATTGATGCCACCTCTAATTGGATGCATAAGCGGGACCCAAGCCGGTTAGTCATTTCATGCGAAGCCGGTGAGCGCCCGAATACCGATGTTGTCTGTCCTATGTATAGCAGACCCCGTACCCTTGGAAGATATTCTTCCAGAACGCCCCCTCCTTATCGCCCGTTCATACTCATTGAATATACACATGCCATGGGTAATAGTAACGGAGATGTATGGAGTTATTGGAAGCAAATATATAACATGCCTTATTTGCAGGGCGGCTGGGTCTGGGATTGGGTAGACCAGGGTCTGCGTCAGCCTGTTATTGAAGACCGCAACGGCAGGTTCCTTAAGGTCAAGCCGGGCGATAAAACTTTCTGGGCTTTTGGAGGTGACTTCGGTCCCGAGGATACGCCCAGCGATCAGAACTTCTGTTGTAACGGACTTGTCTCAGCCGACCGTACACCTCATCCCGGACTGGCTGAAATAAAGAAAGTCTATCAGAATATCCATATTAAGGCGGTTGATTTGGCGAATGGAGAGATTGAAATCAAAAACGGATATTTTTTTACTACTCTCGATGATTTGGTCAAAGGCTCCTGGGCAATTAGTGCTGATGACAGAGTTATTCAGTCCGGAGCCCTGGAAAATCTGGATATAGAACCGGGCCGGTCAAAGCAAATAACTTTACCGATCGATGATATTGAACCTGAGCCGGGTGTGGAGTATTTTCTCGATTTGAACTTTGTGCTCAAAGACGAACAACCGTGGGCGCCGACGGGGCATGAAATAGCTTGGGAACAGTTCAAGCTGCCTTTTGAAGAGCCCTCTATCACTGCAGATACGAACCAGATACCGTCGCTTAAGTTGGATAACAGGGACAACGAAATTAATATTGATGGGATGGATTTCTCAGTTGTCATCGATAATGCTTCGGGCTTTTTAAGTTCGATGCGTTACAAAGGGGTAGAATTGATAGCTGAGCCGCTGACTCCTGATTTCTGGCGTGCGCCTACGGATAACGACCGCGGCAACGGTATGCCACGTCGCTGTGGAATCTGGAAGACCGCCATGCAGAGCTGGAAGCCCCGTGACGTTACGGTGACACAGCTTTCGCCGCAACTAATCCAGATATACACAGACTCAAATATTGTGGATGTTCAGGGCGACTACAAATTGAATTATAGGATATACGGTGACGGTACTATAGTGATTGAAGCTGAAGGTCATGCCACCGCCGAGAATTTACCGGAGATGCCCAGGTTTGGGATGAAGATGGCGTTGCCGGAGGGATTTGAGAAAATACGCTGGTTAGGACGCGGACCGCAGGAAACCTACTGGGATCGCTGTGATGCCCGTGTGGACTTGTATCAGGGTACGGTCGAAGAGCAATGGTTTGAATATTCTGAGCCTACTGAAACCGGCAATAAGGTAGATGTACGTTGGGTGGCTTTGACCAATGATAAAGGCGTTGGACTACTGGCTATAGGAATGCCGCTGTTGAGTGTTTGTGCACTACATTATAAGGCGGAAGACCTTGATGGTCCCGCACATTTCTACGAGGTACAACGTCGTGACCAGGTGTATCTGAACCTTGATTACCGACAGATGGGTGTTGGTGGAGACAACAGTTGGGGTGCCAGGACGCATCCGGAATTTACCTTACCGGGCAACGAGAAGTATAAATATAGCTTTATACTTCGTCCGTATGACTTGTCGATGGGTGAGGTTCAAAAAGTCGCACGAATGGGAAAACCGAAGCCAGCGAGATAACAGATATATTAGTTTATTTCCGAATCTTTCTCTGGTCCGCCTCGGGGTCACAACAGTAGTGCACAAAAGAGAGACTTGTCTTTCAGGTTTTATGTATAAATGTAAGTTGGAGAAAGCTACTTGATAGACTTATAAGGTTTTTTCGAGCAAAAAAACTATGCAAATAAGAGCAAGCTTGCTGCCATAACTATCATACCTGCGACCAGACCGTAAGCGGCTAAGTGGTGGTGGCCGTATTCTCTGGCGGTTGGTAGTAGTTCATCGAGCGAAATAAATACCATAATCCCGGCAACCGAAGCAAAAAGCACGCCGAAAACAATATCATTAAAGAACCAGACAAGAATCGAATATCCTAACAGAGCCCCGACCGGTTCGGCGAGTCCTGACAGAAAAGAATAAACAAACGCCTTTTTTCTGTTACCTGTTGCATAGAATATGGGAATCGAAACGGCAATACCTTCCGGAATATTGTGTATCGCTATGGCAATACCTATTGCTATTCCGAGTCTCGTATCTTTCAGGGCGCTGACAAAGGTGGCGATTCCTTCCGGGAAGTTGTGGATTGCAATGGCTACTGCTGCGAACAAACCCATTCGGTATAGTTTCCTGAACTGTTTTGCATGTTCCGTTTCGTTCATTTCTTCAGCTCTGTGCACTTCATGCGGATTTTCAAAATCCGGCACGAGCTTGTCAATTATGCCTATGAATATAATTCCGGCAAAAAAAGACAGAACGGTAACCCAATAACCTCCAACTTCGCCTAATTTGACAACCAGAGCGTCTTTTGCCTTTGGAAATATCTCGACGAAAGAAACATAGATCATAACTCCGCCGGAGAAGCCAAGGGCTGCAGAAAGAAATTTTGTGTTTGTTCGCTTGGCTACAAAAGCCAAAGCGCTGCCGAGTCCGGTTGCCAGGCCGGCGAATAATGTGATCCCAAAGGCTATTAATACTTTTTGAGATTCCATAACCGATTACTTTATTGTAATAACTAAAGCGGCTTTTGAATACTATACTCTGTTATATATAAAGCTTCAGCAAATTTGTTTTTATTGTAAATTACTCTTTTAAACATTGCAATTACCTTTTGACGAGCAATCCTTAAAATTCGCAGGAGTATAATTTCGATACGCTTGGTTTTTCTCAGGCGGAGCCTGTTAATTGGGTAAGTTGGATTCGGTGGCATGGAGAATGGTCGAATTGAAAGATTGATTTTCAAAGAGTTGTTTCGCAATCATGGCATATCCCTCACTTAATGGGTGACTGGCATCCTGATATATTTTCGCAGGCAAAACCGGCGGCATATAATAGGCGATACGATTCTGTTGGAGCCATTGTTCAATTTCGTTTTTCAATTTTTGGCAGGCTTCGAGACTTTTCCCTCCAAGCGTATGCTCATTAAAAGGCCCCACAAGAACAAACACACAATTACCTCTTTCTTTAAGAAGTTGTATTGTTCGGCGGAAAGAACTCCATTGTAGTGATTTCTCTGCCGCAACCCATTGATAACCATCTGTCCCAAAGACTCCTAACGGGGTATCGGTATCTTTTTTATGCTGATTGTCCGCTTGGGGACGCCTCACGGCGGGTCCCTCAGAATGTTCATAATTATCCATATCGGGAAGTTTGAAAGTCACGACCTCGAAAGGATTTTTGTAGGGATTTTCAATGGTCCAGGCTGGGATGTTATTACTTTTGTAATATGTGATATTTATATGAGATATCCAGTTCGGCAAAGTAAAAAATCTTCTGATTACCACTGAGAGCCGGGTAGGAAACGAAGCTCTGTAGCACGGAATTCTTGGTGTGAACTGTGCGACAAGTTTCGGATGGTTGAAGTGATACTCTTTTTCAGTCTTCAAATCCAGTTTGGGTGTGCTCATCCAGAGAGGATTGAGATGTAAAATGACGTTTTTGTTCGAGATGTTTTTGCCGTAATATCGAAGCAGTCCTTCCATTGCCGCCGGGTGGATTCCATCGAGACCCAGATTAGCAAACTGTTTGACGCCTGTCATCTTATTTAGATAGTGTGATAGAGTGTTGTCCCTGGAGACATAGTGTCCCCATATAACCGAGTCTCCGATAATGAGCGTTTCGTTCCGGGAGCATGCCCATTGGCAGTAGCGTTCGTAAAGCCAGTAGTCATTACTGAGCTCATAGGGTATTCGATAGTCAGGGCCGGGTGAAAAATCCTCAAGCCGTTCCCAGAGGACGGGAGTTAAATATGAAGCAGCTAAGCAAATAACCGTAACGATAATCCACTGGCCGATAGACAATCGAATGCAATTCGAACTAAAGGGGATTGCGGTTTTTTGAAAGTCTGTTGTGTTATTTACAGGCATTAACTTCAATCCTCATAATCGCAATTTTAGAATTGCAGATATATAAACGCCTGCTCGCTTGAAGGAGCAAAGACGGCTAGGTAAAAAATCATAAGAACGACACATGCTATACGTACAAATTTTAGTTCGAGAATATATTTCAAACTGGATTCATACAAAAACTGATAAAGCCACACAATCGCAATCAAAGCCAAAGCAAACACCGGACAGTATGGATTTGTCAGTCCGGATGTAAATATTCTTGTTATAATAATCCATGCATCATTGATACTTTCTGCTCTAAAGAAAATCCAGGCAAAGCAGACAAAACCAAATACGAACAGTTGTTTAATTATTTTTGGCACCTTTTCTTTATAGAACTCGGTCTGTTCCAGCTCTCGTGTAAGAAATCGGCCGAGCGCATGCACCACGCCCCAGATGACAAACGTCCAGGCTGCACCGTGCCACAGGCCGGAGATGACCATAGTTAATAACATATTTCGATATGTGTTAAACTTACCTTTTCGGTTACCTCCGAGGGGGATATAGACATAATCCTTGAACCATGATGAAAGGCTTATGTGCCATCTGGACCAGAAGTCGCCGAGGCCGGTCGCCAGATACGGATTATTGAAGTTCAGCATCAGCCGAATACCCATCATCCTTGCTACGCCCCGTGCCATATCGGTATAGCCGCTGAAATCGAAGTAAATCTGCCAGGCAAATAAAAAAGTCGCAAGTATCAAGGCGGGCGATTGAAACTGCTCCGGGTTGCTATAGACATTATTGACATAGAGTGCCAGATAATCCGCCAGTGCGACTTTCTTAAATAGCCCCACGACGAAAAGGGAAAGTCCGTCTGTAAAATCCTTAATATTGGCTCTGGCTTTTTTGTCCAACTGTGGCAGGAGATTTCCTGCTCTTTCAATAGGTCCAGCCAGCAATCGAGGAAAAAAAGAAACAAAAGTGGCATATCTTATGAAACTCTTTTCCCTTTCTATGTTGCCGCGATAAAAATCGATCATATAGCCCATCGACTGGAAGATATAAAACGATATCCCGACGGGCAGAAATATTCCTGGTGAGGCAATTTCGTATGGGATGTTAAATGAGGAAAGTAAAATATTAATGTTGTTTGTAACGAAGTCAGCGTACTTGAAAAAACCAAGCAATCCGATGTTATTAAGTATGCTCACAACGAGCCACATCTTTCGCCGTTTGCTTTTCTCCATTCGTGCAGCTACGGCATAGTCAATCAGGGTCGGATAAAAAATTAGTATTGCATAGAGCGGATTTATCCAGGCATAGAAAAAATAGGAAGCTACCAGGAGCCAGATAAGGCTGAACCTCGTTCGTTTGAGAATTAGGTAAATCGGATATACAATCAGAAAGAAAAGTACAAATGGCCAGGTGTGAAATAACATTTCGCGACCTTTTATTCCATTAAAACTCGGATATGCGCTTCAATAGAAGCTGCTAATGCGTCCAGATTATAACCTCCTTCAAGAACCGAAACCAGTCGCGATTCACAACATTTTTGTGCTATGTCCCTGACAATCTTTGTCATTTGGACAAAGCCCTCTTCGGTGACTTTCATGCCGCCAAGCGGGTCGTCTTTGTGGGCGTCGAAACCGGCGGAGATGAGCACAAAGTCCGGCGAAAAGGAAAGGGCGGCGGGTTTGAGCTTCTTTTCAAAAGCAATCAGGTAGTCCTGGTCTGTTGAGCCGGCCGGCAAAGGGACGTTGATAGTGTAATTCGAACCCTTTTCAATGCCTTTTTCCATTTCGCTGCCTGTGCCCGGATAGAAAGGATACCGGTGGACGCTAAAATATAAAACGTTAGGATCATCATAAAACTCTGCCTGAGTTCCATTGCCGTGGTGAACATCCCAATCGACGATGAGTATTTTAGGTAGGCCGTACTTTTCCTGTATGTACCGGGTACCTATTGCGATATTATTGAATATACAGAAACCAAGTGCTTTGTCTTCCACTGCATGGTGACCAGGGGGACGAACGGCACAAAAGGCATTTCGGATTTTTCCTTCCATAACTGCATCGATTGCCGATAGTACTCCTCCGGCGGCCATAAGGGCTGCATCATACGATTTTGACGATATAGGGACATCTAAAGAATCCAGATAACCTGCTTCTTCCTCGCAGCTTTCTCTGGCTCGCTCTATATATTCCGGCAGGTGAATCTTTTTAAGCCATTGCATCTCAACCGGTGAAGGAGTGATCGGGAACAGTTCAGAGTATAATTTTTTTTCTTTTAGGTTCTTTACAATCGCAACCAGTCTTTGTGGACTTTCGGGATGACCTGCGGTTGTTTTGTGTTCGAGATAGATATCGTGATATACAAAGCCGGTTTTGGGCTTTCTGTTAGATTGATTTTTACTTCTCATTTTCTGCTCCGTGACACTTAAACTGGGCTCGTTAACATCAGTATTTAGCCTGATATTTCTTACACACCGAAAACCAATAGAATCACTGGATAAACAAGTGTCGTCAATGGACGGGTCACTTGTTCGATAAGCTGACCGACAGCTATCCGGTCCGGAATTCCATGCCCCGCCCCGCAGCACCCTTTCAGTACCGGTAGGTGGGCCCTTGGGATTTTGCTGGGGGCTGTATTTATAATAATCTCGGGAATACCAGTCGTTGCACCATTCGGAAACGTTTCCATACATATCATGAAGACCCCACGGGTTAGGCCTCTTCTGTCCGACAGGATGAGTTTTTTTTGATGAATTACCGGCGTACCAGGCATACGTTCCTAATTTTTTTGTATTATTGCCGAAGCTATATTCCGTTTTTGTTCCGGCCCGGCAAGCATACTCCCATTCCGCTTCTGTGGGAAGTCGGTATCCATTTGCCTGGAAATTGCATTGCCAAGTCTGTTCATCATAACATTCTTCCAGACCCTCTGCAAACGAGCGGTCGTTACAATACATAGCGGCGTCGGTCCAGTTTATTTGTTCCAATGGATTCTTCGGATTCTTGAAGCCAGAGGGATCTGAAATTTGGTGTTTCCTGAATTCTTCCTGTGGCACCTCGTATCTATCCATCATAAAGGAACTGACCCATATTCTGTGCACAGGTAACTCATCAGGTTCCCCGTTCGTGCTTCCCATCTCGAACCAGCCTCCGGGTATGATTACCATTTCAACGCCGGTTTGTGTTTTGATAATCTCAGGTTTACCGTTTGTATCTCTGACACGGCGGCAACCGGGAATAATCAACAATACTGGTAAAAGATAAAAGAGTCCTCCTATTGTTTTTATTAATCGTGTGCCCATATATTTTTACTTTATCGCAGTAAAGTTATCTCCTGGTCTTGGGAACGATTAATCGGAACTGAAATCGGAACCCAATCGGGTTCCTTGTTGTGATTACCGTCTGTAGTGATTTTCACCCATTTTCCCGAAAGGTCGCTGACACATATATTCCAGCCTCTTGCTTTGCCACCTACCTGTTGGCCGCCGGCGGAAGGGCCGAAGCTGAATGCGATGTATTTACCATCCGGCGAGAAATCCACGTGGTAGATTTTTGCAGCTCTCAGGCATTTGACAACTTTATGAACATTTTCCACCCGTGGAACAGGTGTGCTCAGGTTGATGTCACCGACACATAAATCCCAGTCGGTTTCACCCCAGGCTATTTTTTTACCGTCAAAACGAAAGTCCGGCCTGCATCCTTTAACCGACCATCGGGCCAAATCAAATACTCTTGTTCCATTAGCTTCGAGTGCAAGTATTGTATCGCTGTAAGTTGTATTTCCCTGAATGACTCCAAGAAACCAGTTGCCGTCCGGTGACCAGCAAATGGCATAAAGATGATGCAAGGCAGTATTTAGATGTGGTCTATGTTGATCGGTCTCTAAGTCATAGATGATAAGTTCCGAGGTCGCATATTCGTTGGTACTGTAACGTTCGTATTCACTTTTAAGATAAGCAATTTTTTTACTGTCCGGACTCCAGCACGGTTGTCTGGCATTTTTGGCAACCTTGACTCGGCCGGTCCCGTCAATATTCATATAGTAAACGCTTCTGGTTTTATTTCTTCTGGTTGTTCCTTCATCGACAACGAAACACAGCTTGGCACCGTCGGGAGAAGCGTGGGGGTACATCTCATCCAGGTCGGGGGTCCGGGTCAGGTTTGTCTGATTGGAACCGTCCGCGTTCATCATATATATTTCCCAGTTCCATTTATCGTTGGTTTTACGGTAGGTTTCATAAACGATTTTGAAGGGGACATTTTGTAGATTTATATCAGGCGATGGAGAAGGGATTTTTCTGATTTCTAACCTAGATTGGTCGGGCTGTCCGTAGATTGTATTAACTATTGAATCGTTAGGTAATAGTGAGAATAAAAGAACAAAAGCTGTCCACCGCGGAAATCTCTTAATACAGCTTTTTTTCACCATATAGCCTCTAAATAATTACGGTACAATACTGTTGCCCCCGATAGCGAGTATAACTTATTTTATATATATGGCAATGGAATGGAATTGTTCACACTATAAAAATGAAATATTTGGCCCTGGAACAACGCTTATCTTACATTGTACCGACCAGAATATGATGCTTTCAGAGGCTGGAATGGTTAAATACTGACAGTATCAATGGGATATTGGTTTGGCAGGCGCTTATAAAATAATCATGGCCTCTACAGAGCGAAATCCCTTGAAAAATATGGTGGATTTATCGATGTGGTACCTTAAACCAAGAGAGCGTAGCACGCTGTGTATTTTTACTCTAATAAGCGGGGAATTCATCCTGCATACTACGCTCGCTTGGCTGTATATATTTTCAAAATATACTCACAATCTGCCTGGATTTCTACATTAACAGTGCTGATTTCTCTTTGTTGCAAAAAGTTCTATGCCAGGCTTGGGGAGTACATGTCATCAGCTATTGATTTGGAGCAAATGCTCTCTTTCGGTGGAACAGGTAAAGAATGATACCGAAAGCAATCAAGCCGGCAAGACCATGTTCACCAAGTTGGTTGAGCAATCCAGTGAGATTGGGAACGATTTCTCCAAAGAAAACAACATTGGCGCCAAAAAGGATTTCGAAGGCTATCCCGAGGGCAATCAGTAACAAAGCAATCTCGGTAATCTCTGCAAGCCATCTTTTTACTTCTTCCAGGTAATGCATAATGTACTCTCCTAATATAAAACGTTAATAAATCAAACATATTTCTTACGTACAGAGACATTGTTCGGCCTCTCTTTTTAAGTTTCTTTAATATTTATCATCCAAATACCATAACATTGTAACCTTAAAAAATAGATCGATTTTCGTATTGTAATTGAGTTGTGTGAGAAAGCGGTCTTATCAGTATTGATATGGCAGTTAGTCAACATCAAGCTTAGGTATAAGCAGCAGGTTGAGTACGCTTGTATGCAGTTTAAATTTTTTTATTATTCTTTGTAATTTATTCTAAGAGGTTAGCCCTAAAGGGGAATTCTCTTTTTGCTGAGCCGGAATTGAACATATATTCAATTTAGAATTTAAATGTTGAAATATCTCCAATAAGTTTTGTTTTTTAGGATTTATAAAGGAATTTTGTTTGTTAAATTAGGCTATTTTAGCTTGACATTATATGGCAAAATAGGTTATAATTGGTTTATGCTTGCTAATATTATATCCTTTTTTTTGCGTATTTCTCTTATAGCGGTGTTTTGGTTTTTCGTTTGGAAGTATGTGGAACCCAGATCACAACGTATGAGAATATTAAGAGCGGCACTGCTCGTGCTTGGTCTGTTGGTTATACTGGCGATGGTTAGAGTTACGGGCCAGTGATTGAGTTTGACTCAGTACAGACAGGCAATTATATAAACAAGAAATTCAACTTGCACCAACCGAAAGATATAAAAAATCTATCATAGAGTTAAAATCCTTTTAATTTATCAGAATTTATCTATCCATGCTTACAAAGTGAAGGAAGACCGAATTTGAAATATGTCAAGGCCAAAATTTCTGCATCCTTAAGAGCAATATAAAAAAATGTGCTGAATCCTCATTTTTAGGCTAAAATCGAGGGTTATATTTCATAAAATACGTAGTCACCACAATGGACAAATGTCGTTTCTGTTGGTATAATTATTGTTACTGATTTGTTTATTTTTTTCAGTGTGTTAGGGACTTAGACAACACTGAAATTATGCAAGTATAAGGCATTGCACAGGAGTAGTGAGGAAGCTTCGTTTTTCTAATCCGGCTTTCAATCACCCATAATTTCCCATGAAAGGATTCTTGGTTTTGGGCTTAATCTACTCTGGGAGTTTATCTAAAAATAGTTAGAGTAAGAGATCGTATTACCTTTAGGACTGTAAGAAGTTTTTTGTGGAGGAGCATTATGGGAAAAAGTTTTCAGACAACAGGAAGTTGGTCTGCATAAGTTAGAATGAAGGACTCGTAGGATTAATATTTTCAATATGTAGAAGTTGAAAAAGAGAGGAGGATGAGTATGAAGAAAATTTTAACAATGTCTGTCTTAGCCTGTGTGATCCTGGTGTTCGGCAGCAGTGCACAAGCACTACAAACCATCGACATCCAGGATTCCTCAAACCATGGTGACTGGTTCCTGCCACCCAGTGCTTCACCCCAGCCGGGGCAATCAGGATATAGTATGTCCCCATACTATCGTAAGCACGATGAAAACTGGGGATGGACACACACGGTCTCCTTCAGTTTGCCCTCAGTAACTATACTCGGTGCGACACTGGAGATTGAAGCATGGGACGTGGATGCCAGCGGCTTTGAAGGACAGCTCGACGAGATCGATGTCATCACAGCCGATGCAGTCAACTTGGGCAACCTGGACATAGGTTATACCAAGACATGGCACACAACCGTTTTCACTCTCGGAACGGAGGCGTTAGCAGCACTGGCGGACGGTACACTGAATATGTGGATGGATATCGATTCATTGGGTACGGAGTATTGGTTGGTGACCTTAAGAAGCTCCAAACTCACTGTCGATTACGTTCCGGCTCCGGGTGCTATACTGCTCGGTGGTCTTGGTGTGGGTCTTGTTGGCTGGCTTCGCAGACGCAGAACTCTATAGTATAATAATTATAGAGACTTAAAAGGGCCGTAGATGTGAATAAACGGCCCTTTTTTTCATTTCAAATAACCTGTAAGATTGTTGATTTGCCGCATTCTGCGATTTTATTGTCTCGTCGAGTGGGATTTAGAACTCAACTAATTTAACTTGCCGCTAAATTTCAACAGATTAAAATAATCTAATGTAAGTCTTGTTTGATGACTCCTGAATTTGTTTATTATCATTTTTAATTTGAATACCTTGTAGCTGGATTTCTCGTAACGAATCATGGAATTAGTGCCTTTTTTTTATGTAGAGATTTAGTACACAAGGGTATGCTCAAAATGTAAATAAATAGAAACAACATAAAGATTCCTTTTGCTCAAGACGGGCATAATTTAGGAGGTTCTCTTATGAAAAAGTCAGTTTTTATTTTATTTATCCATTTAGGTTTGATTGGCACTGCCTGGGCAATAAGGAATGAATATACCGGCAGAATCAAAGAGCTTTCAGATGAGATTCTGATAACAGCAGAACAGTTGAAAGAGGCAACAAATGAACCCATTTTTGATTCGCTTGAGGTTGGTGAAATTCTCACTGAACTGAAGGATTTGATTCGAGACTATGAAAATGCCATGGTTTTTGCCATGAGTCCCTATCCCGGAGAGATTCTGCTTGGAACCACGCCGGGTGGTGATAGTGGATGGCTTGAAACCCTGTGTAGTACTCGTTATGATGGTTTTTTAAAGGAGATAAGAATCAGACGAACCGGTAGCAGGGCGAGGTATCTTAGAATAAATGATATTGAGTTATACTTCATTACTCCAGGTGGGACGCAAAAGGAAATCTTCAACGAAGACGGCAGGTTCAGACTCTATCAGGATGGAGTGTTTAAACTTGCTCTGCCAAAGCCTTTGAAAGTCGGGCGGATTAGGATCTATATCGGTCATGAATCAACCGGCTTAGAAGTTTACGGAATTCCATATAACCTTCCTGTTGTACAACCTGAGATTCGGAGGAATCGCTATCCAAAAGAAGTCCTGCTGGGTACCACACCTGCCGGTGACGGGACTTGGCTCGAAACCCTGTGTAGTAATCCCTATAATAAACCTGTAAGAGAGATACAATTGAAAAGGACCGGTAGAGAGGCCTCATATCTTCGAATTAATGATATCGAGGTCACTTATCTGACGCCCTTGGGAATCAGGAAAGAGGTGTTCAATAAAAACGGAAGATTCAAACTTTATTATGACGGTGTATATAAACTTGCTCTGCCCAGACCAATGAGAGTTACACGTATTCGTGTTCTGGTCGGGCACAAAACGACAGGCCTGAATGTGTATGGGGTATATTAATCTCCGAGGCATTATTATAGAAAGACACTTCAAAACGGCGATGGACGTAAATTCGCAGGCTTGTTCAATACTTCACTTGTTTTTTCACTTGTCAGAGAGAATCAGGAATGATAACATCCTCTTTCCTATAAAACCAAGGGAACATTAATAAAACAGGTCTTCGGAGTTTCAAAATGGCTGAGGTTATCAAGTACAACCAAATAAAATCCGCTCAAGATTGTCAATATGACGGAGTATCTTTGGGAGAAGTCATGTTAAGGTTGGACCCGCGAGATGTTCCAACCGCACGAGTCAGAGACCATATCAGGATATCTCAGGGCGGCGGGGAGACGAATGTAGCCTGCGGCTTAGCTTATACTTTCGGTTTGAGAACCACGGTATTAACCGCCTTGGTCGATGACCCTATAGGACACAACATTCGAAACCAGATGCGTGAGGCCGGCGTCGACACGAGCAGAATCATTTGGTGGAATACGAATAACGACGGCACAAGATACTCCACTGACAAAAAGGGCACTATCTGTAACGGTGTGAATTTTACATATAATGGAGCCGGTGTATTGCCGTCCGATACGACTTACTATCGTGGAAATAGTGCCGCAAGAATGCTCGAGTCGGGGGATTTTGACTTTGATGAATTATTCGGCCGACAGGGAGTAAGGGTATTTAATACCGGCGGTATTTTAACTTTAATCGGCCCGAAAACTGGAGAGCTTGCCATAGAAGCCGCCCGCAAAGCTGAAGAACATGGAACTTTTGTCAGCGCCGATTTAAACTACAGGTCGAAGGTCGAACCGGACAGAAACAAAGCAAAATCTATTAACAAGAAGCTTGCTCAATATTTGGGTATGCTTGTTGGAAATGATTCGGACTTGGCCGATGCTCTCGGCTATGAAACGAAAGCTCCTAAAAACGCTCCTTATAACGAGTGGGTCGAAGCCTACAAAAAAACTGTTCTTCAGGTGGCCAAGGATTTGCCCAATTTGAGTTTGATAGGGACTCAATGGAGAGGAGCTCATAACGCGGATCTTATTAGCTGGGGTGCCATTTTATATGATGCTTTGAACGATGTTTTTTATGAAGCACCTGTCAGAGAAAATGTTCCGATTAGGGATCGAACAGGTGGAGGAGATTCTTTTGCCTCCGGAGTCTTGGCGGCTTTACTTAAGGGGCAGGGCCTGGAAACGGTGGTTAATTGGGGTGCGGCACACGGTGTTTTAGTCCAAGAGGCGCCGGGTGACATTACCTGCGTCGATGAAAAAGCGGTTTTAGCGGAGGTTAAAAGGGCGCAAAAAAGCGGAGGTGTAAAAGCCGTCCGATAAAAAGCAAGAGTTTAACTACAATAATATACAAAACTATCCCCGGTGCGACTCGAACGCACAACCTCTGGCTCCGGAGGCCAACGCTCTATCCAATTGAGCTACGGGGACGAAAATGAATATCACCTTATTATACAAGAATGGCCTGTAAGTCAAGAATTTTACAGTTTTACGCAGTATTTCTGTAGTTTACAGGTTTTCACGTCACATAAATGTTGCTTTATGGTACTAACTATATAGAGGTAGTTTATCTCTGCCATAACTGATTAGAGACTCGCAGGGTGTTAAGGCGATACGGTCGGATATATGTTGTTTTTCAGCGTGCAAATTTTATCTAAATATGTTATAATAAATTTCTGATTCTATGGTATGGAAGGTGGACGAATGAAGTTGTACACATCGAGTCGAATCTGGTTAGTTCTGCTTCTATCTCTTTTCATTATAACAAGCCCTATTCTGGCGGATTCAGGAGATTTCAACATTGATGGTGCGTTCGAGGCTGCTTTGGACCTTCCTCGTATATTATTCTTACTGAAACGAGATCCTAATGGTTCGGCATTGGAACCGATTGAAGGGTCGTATGATCCTTTTGATATTGATGATATCTTCGACTTTGGTGATATTTTTGACTTTGGTGATATTTTCGACCTTGATGATCTCGGTATAGATGACATCTGGGGAGATGGTTCCGACTTGGATAATGCGGGTTTTGAGATCAGCTGGGCTTTTTTGGATACTGGTGTATCGAGCATACTCTTGTCTAAAGAAACAGCTACATATCTCGGTATTGAGATTGATCCAAATGGTCAGTATGTTGATCCAGGTGTTGCCGGTGAGGAATATTTCGACATATCCGAATCCTTGTATATTGGTGTTGCTGATTATGATGCTCTAAATCCTGAGGACCAGTCACATTATGAACTCAATGGTCCCTATCGGGTTATGATCAAACAACATAATGCCGAAGGTCTTCTCGCCGAACCGTATGACCTTCTTGGAATGCCTGTAATGTTAGGTAAAACGGTCGTTTTTAATACACGATCCCCAAGTTTTCTGGAGTATTTTACTGCACAGATCAGATATCCAAATGATCCGTCCATTCCACAGGTTGATTTTGAAGTACCCGTACGTTTTGAAAAATATGTTATGCCAAATGATCCAAGGCAAATTCCCCCATTACCAGTGCTTGCCTACAATCCGGTAATTGACAATATTATCATCGAAGATAGAGAGTATTCGAGTTCAGGGACATATCTTTTTGATACTGGTGGTTCAATCAGTTTAATTTCTAAGGCGCAAGCTATGAATTTGGGATTGATTGATATGAATGGAGACCCCATTCGGGAACCAGATTACAGTGTGCCGATTGGAGGGATTGGTGAGAGCGATATGGTTGAAGTCCCCGGATATCAAATCGAACGTCTTATCGTGCCAACTCTAAACGGTTACAATCTGGTTTATTACAATGCCCGTTTGGGTGTTCAGGATATTTCCGTGCTGGATGAAGTTTCTGGGGAGCTAATAACACTGGATGGTGTCTTTGGGAGTAATTTCATTGTCGCTACGATGGAGACGGCGACATGGGATATCGCAGATACTCCTTTTGATAATGTAATTTTAGATACCCAGAGATCAGTGTTGGGTTTTGATGTTAATGATCTATATACCTTACCACCTTCGTTACCAACTTGTGGTGACGCTAACCATCCTTGGCCTGAGGGTGATTTGGATCACGATTGTGATGTTGATGCGCAGGATATAAGAATTCTTGCAAAAGAATGGCTGAATGATTGTAATTGGCTAAACTGGTATTGTCGCGGTGCGGATCTGTATTCAGATAATTTTGTCAATTTAAACGACTATGCCGCGATTGTCGACGCAATGCATTAAAAGTCGGGGATTCTTGGAACCTTCACTGATAAAATTCGTACTTAAAAGTATCTTTTGAGTCAATAATTCGTTTTCCACTAATTAAACATAAGAGGATATTCTCTGTTTTTGTGAAATAGGTTTGTATATCTATGTATTAGTTTCCTTTTACACGGTCATGCAATTGTTTGACATGTACGTATTTATTAAATATCATTAATCCATTGTTTGACATCTTTGACCATTTTTAGGATGGCTTAATGAGATTCATTCTGGATTTTTTGTATTTATTCGCCGCACTGGCATATAGCCCTGTAATAATATATCGAGCCATCAGGCACAAACGCTATCGGACGGGCTGGGGACAGCGATTTGGTAAAATTATTAGAAGGAATCCTGCTAAAAAGTGCATCTGGATTCACGCGGTTAGTGTCGGCGAGGTGAACGCCGCCAAAACTATCCTTAAAGAGCTTGAAAATATACATAATGATTTCGAAATTGTAATTAGCACAACGACAGATACAGGCCATGCACGCGCAACGAACCTTTTCGGAAAAAATCATCAGGTATTCTTTTTTCCTTTTGACTTTTCCCTGGCAATGTATCGGGCATTTAAAAATATTCGACCGAAGGTTTGTTTATTAATGGAACTGGAAGTCTGGCCCAATTTTATTGATATTGCGCAACAATTACATGTCCCCGTGATAATAGTGAACGGCCGAATAAGCGATAAAAGTTTTTTCAGATATGGCAAGATAAAACCATTCGCGAAAATTGTTTTTGGAAAAGTAAGCCTTGTTCTTGCACAAACTCAGGAATATGCGAGCCGTTTCAAAGAAATAGGTGCTCCGGATGAAAATGTAATTGTCACCGGCTCACTGAAGTATGACACTGCTCAAATTACTGACAAAGTTGAAGGGGCGGATAAAGTCTCGCACCAGCTTAGCATTGATAATGAAAGATTATGGATTGCCGGTGCCACAGGTCCGGGAGAAGAGAAAATCATCCTCGATGTTTTCGCACAATTGGTAAAGCGGGAGCAGTTCAAAGACCTGCGGCTTGTGATTGTCCCCAGAAAGCCGGAAAGATTTGACGATGTTGCTCAGTTGATTGGTGAGGCGGGCTTCGATTTCGTTCGCTACAGCGAATTTAAGAAAACCGATAAAATATCTCGTGAAAAAACATCTGTTATTCTCGGTGATACTATGGGTGATTTACGAAAGCTTTACTGTCTCGCAACTGTCATTTTTGTCGGTAGGACTCTCGTACCTATGGGAGGTTCGGATATGATGGAGGCGGCGGCACTCGGCAAATGCACTATCTTCGGACCACATGCCTTTAATTTTAAACAGACCGTCAATGCTCTCCTCGAAAATAATGGTGCTATTATGGTAGAGAATCAGGAACAGCTACTTGATGCAATGCAAAAGTGTTTGGCCCGGCCGGAGTATGCTCAGGAAATCGCTCGAAACGGCCGAGAGGTAATCAGGAAAAACCAGGGCGCAACACAAAAGACAATCGAACAAATCGAAAAATTCTTAGACACAACCAGTTGATTCGGACAAGTCTATATTCTTTGGTCTATGGAGTCACTTAAGATTTATTAATTTGCTCTTTAGTGCTTTAATGTGTTCCGGCGTAGTTCCGCAACAGCCGCCGATAATGTTGATGCCGGCTGAATGTATTTTCTCTGCCGCTGTTGCAAATTCATCGGGTGAGACTTTATAAACCGCCGTATCTTCAATCAGTTCTGGTTTTCCGGCATTTGGCTCGGCGAAAATCGCTATATCTTCCGATAGATTCCGTACCGCTGAGGCAAGCTTTTGTGCAAGTTCGATATATTCATCAAGCGAAACAGTGCCGCAGTTAAAGCCGATTGCATCGATGTCATATGGGATTATTTTTGCGGCCATTGTTTCCACATCGATGCCCATCATTGTCTTGAAATTATCACCTGCCTTATCGAACGCCATTGAAGCGAATACGGGCAGGTCACCACAAACTGATTTGACCGCTTCTATAGCGATTGTTATCTCATCAAGTGCCGTCATTGTCTCGATTATAAAGCCATCCACACCACCGCTCAAAAGTGCCTCTGCCTGTTGAATAAAAGCTTCTTTGCATTCTGCAGGTTTCAAGCTGCCCAAAGGCTCCAGAAAGTCACCGGCCGGACCGATATCGCCAAAGACGTAATGTTCATTACCGGCCGCCTGCCGGGCAATTTGGGCACCGTTTTTGTTTATCTCATGAACTTTTTCAGACAGCTCATGACGAGCCAAAGCGAACTTGTTGGCGCCGAATGTGTTGGTGATAACTGCGTCACTGCCCGCCTGTAAGTAGGCGTGATGGATTTCAGAAATAGTCTCAGGTGATTCGATGTTCAGATAATCGTTACATGTACCGGCACTAATCCCGTGAGCAATCAACTGCGTACCCATTGCCCCGTCCAACAAAAACAGGCCTTGTTTAATTCTCTCTCGCGGATTAACCGGCATAAAAATTCTTTTCTCCGATTTACTGCTGTAATTCAATCCAGCTTCCGTTCTCAAGCCTATAGAGATTCTTGTAACCCTGTGATTGCGGCCGTTCAAAAAATTCGTTCTGCCTTCTCGTTATTTCCCGATGCTGTATTGAGTTAAGATTAAAAGTAATACTGATTGAATCCTCCTTTTTATCTCCGCCGAATGTTGTGACCACTATCAGGCCAGGAACGAACAAATTCTCGGTGACTTCTTTGTATTTTTCCATTTCCACGCAAGCCATAATTTGTCCGTCAGTATTGAAATACTCGATTTTTCTTGTGCTGTAATCACAGCAAAATATGTATATTTTTTTAACTACTATATCCCTGTCCTGTTGAGTGAGTATGTCGAAAGGACCTTCGTTGGACAGTGACCAGTCGGCCAGCATGTCGATTTCCGCAATTCCGAGAGCTTCGAGTAAGGTTTTTGGGTTTATTAAGAGATTTTCGGAGGAATCCAGCTCGGACCATTGTCCCCACCAGTACGCGCTGATTTCCTTGGGCTTTATTGCTAGCCAGAACTCGCGTTCGTTTGAGCCGAGTATAATCGCTTTTGGGACAATAGACATATCACCCCTGAGATAAATTTCATCGGATGATTTCACTAAAATTCTGACGGTTAGATTCTCCTTGCGTTTCTTTCCATTATCGTAATATTGCAGGCGAGACTTGCCTTTGGCGTAGAGTGATGTCATATTTTGCGATTGTAAATGCAAAGCGACCAAAGCATCGGCTACAGATTCCTTGCCGGGACATATCAGTAACGGCTTTTGCATCTTTGGAGCACAGCCGATTAGAATAAACAAAGAAATGATATATATGAAATAGTACCCTGCTTGTTTCATGTGTACTCCGAACTTATAAATCTGTTTGTAAAATTTGGCCTATCTGTGATGAAAGTTGCTCGATTTGTTCTTCGTTGAGGTGAGGATTGACAACTTCGGCGGTTTGCTTATCGCCGACCACTCTCAGTCGCCAAATTTCATTACCGTTATCAATTCTGGTTTCATCATATTTCAGGTGTCTTTTTCTCATAAGAATCAATGCCAGGACAAAACGGAAATTAATTTTCTCCGGCTCCGTTTCTTTTTCCAGCCTATCAAAGAAGGCCATTAACATGTCATCATCGACAAATATCTGTTTTTTTTGGTCGGGATTCGGAAGCCTTGTTTTCCAGAAACAGAACACATCCGGCTTTTCACTTTGCCAATAGTCGGCACAGTAATCCCGTCTTTGCAAACCTTCCTCAGTTTCTACGAGGGCGCCGAAGTATTCTTCGCCGTATTCGATTTTTTTGCCGCTTCCCCAGCATTGTCCAAGCGGCTTATTAATTTCCCATTCGCTCATATTTTTTGCTTTAAAGTGTATGTTATTCAAATTTCAGCCATTGTTTGATGTTTTGCGCAGTTTTAGGGCCGATACCCTTTACTTTCCGAAGATCATCGCAGGATTGAAAAGGTTTGAAGTCGCTGTTTTTCTCAACGAAATTTCTGCGATAGGTTATTATTGCTTCGGCCCGTGCAGTACCTATGCCGGGCAATCTTGCTAGGCTCGCCAGTGGAGCTTCGTTTGGATTAATCAGGTTCTCTAACCGGATTTCGGTTTCTCTCGTGACATGTCCAAATCCTGCAAGAGTTGAGATAAGACAACAAGATAAGCCAAAAGCTATGAATACGCTTAGAACAAAAGCAAATGACTGGATTCTATTTTGCCTGGCTTCTTTCATATTTTTTTCGTCTGGTTTCTTGAGTTCGCGAGTTACGATTTATTTATCGTTTGAAAATACTATCGTGGAGTTTTTTCAGAGCTTGAAAGGATTCCTTCGGTTCGAGCTGGTTGGTAAGCAAGCCGCTGTAGGCTATGTCACTATCCTCTGTATCCATCAGGTTAGAGTAAGTAACAGAGCTTACAAACGGCTTGCTCATTGCAATTTTATAAAATTGCTCAATCCATTCCGCCTGGCATGATTGATCCCATTGCTTGTGCCATATACCGGCGAGGTTACCGTCCTGCGAGCCCTCACGGCTTTGGCTTGGGACTTCCACATTGGTCATATACAACGGCTTGGCTATAGGTGCGAACGAATCCAGAATTGCAGATATTTGCATCATATCTCTGACATGCATGCCGGGCCGATCCCTGCCAAATTGCATTGGAAGCCCGAAAGCATCAAAATTAATCCCGCTTTGTACAACCATATCCATATATACTAACGGCGGGATACTATTGGATGTTGTCGTATAATATTCGCCCCATGGATTGCTGACCTCGATTATTTTTAGAGCTTTGTCGCTTGACTGCTTCACGGCCATATTTGCAGCGCGGGTCATCTCGAGAATTTGCTCGAATTTGAATCCGAATTGATTGAAAGCGTTTAAGCCGCTTACGGCGAACCATGCCCGAATGAAACTGCTGTATCGGGTAACCACTTCTGATATAAACTGATATGCAGTCTCTCGAATCTTCTCAAATCCTCCCTTGCTTTGAAAAAGCCACTTGGGTAAATATTTTTTTGAAAAGCAAAGTAAAGGTCCCGCACTGAGCGTTAACCTTTTTCTACTGAGTGCTTCAATGCATGTATCGATCGTTGAAAAATCGTAATTGCCTTTTGTAGATTCTATCTGTGCCCAGTTTATAGGAATTGTCACCGAGCCGAACAGTTCCAGCAACTTTTCAATATAGACGGGATTATCTATCTCAAGAGGGTCTACTCTGCAACCAAAGCAGCCGCGCCCGAATCCATGGCTCTTGCTTCTGTTCTGGAACATTGACTCGGCCTGTTTTATTGCCAGCTTTTCAGCAATGACAATCGCTTTATTGAGTGATTCGTCCGCCAGTTTGGATGCCGTTGACGGTTCGGAGATATTTTGGATTGCTCGAATAAATAAATCCTGGGCTTCTTCGGATAATTCTGCCAAACCCTGCACGTTGTTAAAGAACAGCCAGTCCTCCCGCTTGTTTACGATTTGCATTAGTTTAGCACGTGCAATCTCGACGTTTAAATTATATGGTTTGTCTCTTTCCGGCAGGCAGGTTGTCGGTAAAAGGACTTTACCGAAACCGTCAATAGGCCACATCAGGGCCAATCCTGCTGATATAAGATTCGGTCTATGACAATGGATGTATCCATCCTTGAAATTAATCTGTGCCCTGCGTATACCTATTCCATCGCCGCCGAACAGGTATGCACCGCATAATGTGAATTTATCAACAATTTGGCCGTTCTTAAAAACCTGGAATTTCACTTATTTTCCTTGTCGATTAGATTATAGAATTAATCAACTGTAGCTATATAGCTTATTACACTGCTACTGCTATATATAATTATCCCTGTTGCGGTAAGCAAAGCAGGAATTTGAGAAAACACTGCTATATTCCACAACTGCCTGCTAATTATAGCAATTATTTTCCTGAACGCAATTCTAACTTTATTGAAAGGAAAATTTGATGAGCTAAATGATTGTTTACCGAATGCAGACCGTACTATAAGGTGGTTAATTGTAGGCGTTCTCGCTGTTGATTCTTTCGCGGTAATTCTTTATTTGAATTTCATGGAGGAGATTGTTTTTCTCGATCAATTTAGCTATTAAGTTGAATTGATTAAGCAAGGTTTCAATCAAAGTAATATTAACCAAGGTTGATTCCGGGCTATATTGCGGCAGAAGAATTGTTACGTAGCCGCAATTACTCCGCTCTGTTGCTAACTGTGCGGCGATAATACTGCAGTCATTGACCTGAGTGACAACAGGTTCAACTCCGTCGTCGATTTTGGTACAGAGTTCTTTTAAATGTGATTCACTAATATCCAGCTTGCTAAATTCTTCCGAGTCACTGGGCCAGCTATTACCGTTGCGGTCCATAATTAAAACGATAGGGCCTTTTTCCGGCAGGACCTCAAAAAGCTGTCTTGCAATTTGGTCATTTAATTCAAACGCCGGAGATAACAACGACTCGTATATATTCATTCACGGAACTCCTTACTCTGTTTTATTAATAATACTGTTAGCGAGAACTTCGGTATAATGATAAGGGGACTTTTCTATCAGGAAGATTTTGGTATTATTAGACCAATAAAGAGGTGTTGTTGAATTATGAAGCGAGTTTATAGGACCCAAAAAGTTCGCCGCTTATATGTTAACGCGGATACGAGTTCAGTAGCTTAGCATGGATTTAAGTCTCGACATTGGGAATTTATCTCCTGGGCATTCGGTTACTCTTGCTCCCGGTGTTGTTCTGTGTCCGTAGATACGGCTTTTTGGGATTCCATATTGCTGTTGCAGGAAGCGAATCAGTTTTACAAGTGACTGCATCTGTCGTTCAGTTGGAGTTTTACTACTAAAGTCCCCTACAAGGCAGATTCCTATCCCATCTTCATTAGCCCAGTTTCCGGAAGTTCCTCCACAATGAGCACCTGTAATTTGCCTTCTCCAACGGAATGTAACCTCAACCTGGCCGTCGCCGCTGTCGGTGCCGTTGCCTATAACGAAATCGTAGCCAACACCTTCCCAATGGTTATTTTCTCTATGCCACCTGTCAAATATCTCGGCATTTCCCTTTTCCGTCGCTGAGTGATGAATTATTATTGCTGTCCATTTCTTCTCTACATTGGAAGGCGGCAGCCATGCCCTTGGAATATTTGTATAGGAATTTTCATCGATTTGTTCCAACTCCGCCATTTTCGGAGGAGCAAGTTCTCTCCCAAGACCGGGACTATAAACAATCTCCGGCATAGGTTCGTTATTGTTCACGCATCCGCAGAGAACCAATACGCAACCGCAGTAGAGGAGCATTCCTTTTGAGAATTTCAGATATTTTCTTTTGTCTTTCACCGAATTTGCCCTGATTGTTTATCGGCAAAATTTAATTTTATGTTGTTATTTTTTTTGATCTTTGCTTTTTGTAAGATAAGGTTTTTCTTTATATCTAATCATGTGTACGGAATTACCCTCTGGATTGTATTTGACCATGTCCATATAGGAATTCATAAGCAGTAATCCTCTGCCGCCGGGTTTGAATAGATTTTCGCCGAATCTTGGGTCTTCGACGGCTTCCGGCTTAAATCCAGGACCTTGGTCTGTTATGAGTATTTCAACCTTATCTTCATCTACAGAGTATTCCACTTTGACTTTTTTAGAGGGGTCCATTTTATTACCGTGTTTTACAGCATTCAGAAAGGCTTCCTCCAAAGTCAGGTGAATGGCAAAGATATCGTCCTTACCAAAATTATTATTTACAAGTTTTGACTGGATTTGCTCGAATACACCGGCTATAGCGGATGGCTTGCTTTCAACAGTTATTGAGTAATTCCCTGGCGTTTTAGATGTCATAATAAGCTTGTATCGAGACTTATTCGAGAGTATTGATTTCCGGAAAAACGACTATTTGCATTTTAATTTACTTCAGCTAAATCTTTGGTTGCACTCTTAACATCTCTGTAAATATCGAAGGTTTTAGTAAGCCTCGTTATTTTGAAAATCTCATAAATCTTTGAATCTATATTACAGAGTCTCAACCGGCCGTTGTGTTCGTAAATCCTTTTACTGATCCTTATTAAAAGCCCCAGGACAGCGGAGGACAAAAATTTTACGTTTCTAAAATCTAAAATCAGGTTTATTCGTTCAGCCTGATCAATAACAGACATTATCGACTCTTGAAGCGAATTTATATCTTTTTCTTCGAGGATTTTTTCATCGGTGAAACTGACTATTGTCGCGTTTTCAGCATACTCAACACCTATATTGGGTTGAATTGTTGTCATAATTGTCTCCATTAAAAAACTTAAAATTGTGAAAAAATCCTATATTAGAAACTTTCAGGTGTCAAGTATTTTGCCGGTACAGAAAAAAATTAGTTTTCTTAAGAATATGCCGTATGGGCTGTGGGAATTGGCGAGTGCTCTTTTGATATTGTAAATTTTAATACTCTTAAAAGGGATTATACTTGCAATACGGGGCGGGAATTGACAATAATGACTACGAACTTTTGTGCTTTTACATCTTTGGGTCTCTTAAGGAGATTAGAATGAGAATCAGCAGATCCACCGGATACGCATTACTGGCAGTCGGTCATATTGCCCGGCATAAGGGAAAAAAACCTGTATTATCACAAGACATATCTAAAAAGTACAATATACCCCTTGAATATCTGCTTAAAATACTACAGCAGTTGGTCCGGGCAAATGTGCTGCATAGCAAAAGGGGGCCTCGTGGTGGATTCTCATTGACAAAGCCGGCTAATAAAATTTCAGTGCTCCAGATTATCGAGGCTGTTGATGGGCCTTTAGCCAGTCATTTTAGCCTGGCTGATCAGATACACAGATCAAGATTTGGTACACGTACCGATAAAGTTTTTGAAAAGGCAATTGCTCAAGCAAGAGTAGTATTTGATAGTACAAAGCTTTCTAACTTAGTAGCAGGATAGCAAACATAAAGAAGGGCACAGGCACAGAGGGGGTCAACAGCTTGTGTAATTACGAATGCATATTAATGAATTTCAGAACATAATCTCGAAGAAATATGAAAAGCGGGACCGGGAAAGGGGCACGCCGCGTACTTTTTTGTGGTTTATTGAGGAAGTCGGTGAGCTTGCTACAGTTCTTGCCTCCGATGACCATAAAAACAAGGAGGAGGAATTTGCCGATGTTTTTGCGTGGCTGTGCACGCTGGCAAACATTAATGAAGTGGACATGGAAAAAGCCTGCACTAAATACACCGGCGATAAAGTAAAAGGCTTGAAACCGAAGTAACGTCCATGTTCCTGTCCTGGACTTTATGAACAAATGTGAAAAAGTGATGATTTAAACGCCACAGTATTCAGACTCTAATCCGACTGTGTTTCACCGCCTACCTCATCAGGATGTTGGATTTGCTCCTCTGTTTTTGTAACAGCTCGGTAAAAACACCACCCCAGGCCCAAAATAACCAATAGCATAACGATACTTAGAATAACGTATGATATTGGACTGAGAGTCTCACTGTGGCTTGGCACTGTTGTTTCAATGGTTGTGTTACGAGTTAGGTTGATAAGAAAGATTGCGATGCAGGCGGCTATGCACATGGTGGCTATCATGCCCGCCCATCGGGCAAACCATGAAACCTGTGTTCTTGAACGGTTGTGTTTATCGAGTAGCCTGTTCGCTGCTAACATCGCAGGAATACCCGGCAGCAAAGACAGGAAAATGCCCCTGTTGCTGTTCAACTGCCCTTTAACCATGCTTCTGAACAGGACCAATACAATAACAGCGGATGATAGTGCCAGCAGCAGTACAATGATTCCCGCCGAGCGTCCTTTTGTGACTGATGAATCGTCTATAAAGAGATACTCTTCCTGTTGTCGATTCCGTTTTAGCCAGCTAAATGCGACCGCCAGAATCGGTGCGCCGAGCATTATCGCCATCCCCACACAGTTCGGCAGGACAATAACACCGTTCTCGTCATGCAGCATACCGCCTTCTTTGGTTATATCGGAGAAAAGACTCCAGAAAAAGAGGGCTCCGAGAATGATGGGAATTATCATTCTGATAAGGTAATCCCACCAGTGTCCCAGATTCCAGTCACTTCGGTCGTTTGCGTGTCTGCGCAGATAATCTATGCGCCATAGCCAGCCCAGTAAAATACATTCTGCCAGTCCGACAAATCCTATGCCCCAGGTTCCATATACGGCATCGACTACGACACCGAGCCAGTTTAATCCTCCCTGAGTGGTAAAGACAATACCGATTGTCATGCCTGTTATGCTCATCACGATTAGCACAATCCCGCGCCTCCAGGCTGTTTTGTCCACAATTGCTGCAAGAACAGACTCGGTGATTGAGAAAGCCGAATCTACTCCCAGAGTCACCAGGGTAAAGAAAAAAATAAAGCTCCAGAAAGCTGAGCCCGGCAATTGTGCCAAAGCATAGGGAAAAGCGACAAAGGCCAGCCCCGGACCCTCATCGACGACTTTTTCGACGGCTACCGGGTGACCGGCCTGCGCTGTTACATAAGACATTCCTCCTAATGTGGAAAATATTGCAAGACCCGCAATAAAGCTTGTGGCGAAATCCGCGATTCCAATAACGGCGGCATTGTTGTTGATGTCACTTCGTCTGTGCAGGAAGCTGGCATAGGTTACCATTACTCCGAACGCCAGGCTCAAAGAAAAGAATGCCTGGCCGAATGCAAATTGCCATGTCGTGGGCCTGGCTAATTGTGACCAGTCCGGGTTTAAATAATAGGCCAGTCCCTTAATACTGCCCGGCAACAGAAGACCGTTGATTGTTAAAACCAGCAGCATGAGCCAAGGTAACGGCACTGTCAGCCATACTATTTTTCCAACCAGTTTGACACCTTTGCAGATGCACAGATACATAACAAACCAGGTGATACCAAGTGACAATACGATATTGCATCTGACCGAACCAAGAGTAAATCCTTCGGTATATTGGAGATATTTTACATAGAAGAATTCCCTTGCCTTTTCGACGCCTTCCAGTCCTTCGCCCGCCCAGGGCAGTTTGCCGCCGTTGAACATCCCCTGAACGCTGTACCACAGGAAGCTGAAGCAATAGGCCAGGATAACAGGGTAGAAAGTCACGATGACGAATCCCAGGATGATTCCCCACCAGCCTACGAATTCCAGCCTTTTATGACCTCTGGCAAAGGCGTCTGGGGCCGCTCGCTGGGTGAAATGCCCGAGGCTGAATTCCAGAATCAGGATAGGCACTCCCACCACGAATATGGCTAAAATATAAGGTATAAGAAAGGCTGCTCCGCCGTTTTCGTAGAGTTTGTATGGAAATCCCCAAAGGTTACCCAGACCTACAGCAGAGCCGATTGCAGCCAGAACAAAGCCCCCACGCGTGCCCCAGCTTTCTCTCTGCTCTTCTAAAAGCTCAGCCATCGTTTCGTATCTTTCCTTCTTCCTTGATAGCTCCTGAGCTTTTACGCTCTTTTATTTTTTTGCTTTTGTCTTCCTGTGGTTCCGGATTGTTGTTTATACCAAGTAGTTCCAGGGTATTACGCTCGATGATGTTACGAATATTGCCCCTTGGAACTGTTGGTAGATTTGTATCGGCAAGAAGCATATTCAAACCGAGCAATGTCTCTATACACTGTCCTGCATTGCCTGATGGAAATCCACTGCCGAACAATAGTTTATCCATCACTCCCTGCTCATATACTGCTACTACCGTATTGTAAGTTTGCCAGACATTTCTCGGTTTTATCGTCAAATCGGCATACACATTTTCATGTTTGGCTACCATTGATATTGTCTGCTCAACAAAAGGGACGCCCATATTTGCAATGATAATTTTCAATGCCGGAAATTCTCTGGCAACCTCATCCAAAAGATACGGCTGAGTATAGTTTAGTATTGCTTCGGTTTTTATAGTGGATCCGCTATTATGAAAATAAACAGGAAGGTCAAGCTCCTGTGCCGATTCGTAGAACCGCATGGCGCTACTGTGAGCGGGGTGCATGCCGCAGGCGGAACAATAAAAAACCACACCCTTGAGACCTAATTTTTCCTTGATTGATTTGAGGTTATTGGCTTTAGCTTTATCTTCGCCCGGAATTACTACTCCAAAGCCGACCATTTTTTCTTTATGTTTGCTGACGTACTTAGCCAGTTTCTTATTATTTTCTTCGCACGGCCGCTCTAAAGTGGCTAATACTATGCATGCATCTACAGTTTCAGCCGCTGCCAAATGCTCTGATTTGGCAATATCGCCACCTGAAAAATCTATGTGTGTATGGCAGTCAACTATCATTTCCCAATGCCTTCAAAGAAGTTGGTTCACAATAAGCATTATTCAATAATATATTGAATTGCTATCGTCAAGAATAATTATTTTTAACCTTCCAATCGATTTTTGTACACCTGCTCGATAATTTTGTAAATGTTTTCGGATTAGTAGCTTATTGTTTGGTTTAATCTTCTGCCATAAATTTTGGATATTACGATAGGTCAGTCACGGATATACGTGACGTTTCTTCTTTAATTCTGAAAAAGCAGATCGACAATCCGATTATGGTGTTCTACAATTCGATTTTTGCCTATTGACTCGAAGGCTCGGTGATTGTAATATGGTATGAAATCATTGATTTGAGTGCAAGGGCGCTGGGAAAAAGTGAAGAAATTAGAGAATGGTGCCAATAATACTGTGACAAAATTATCACAAATTTTGTATTTTTATATTTGATTTTTCTATCTTGTTGTGCGTCTTAATAGTAGAATCAGTCAACTGAATTCGTAGGCATTCATCGTTGACCTTGAAGTTTTGGGTGTATATAGTTTAGGGTCATTGAATATGGATTGTCCGGTTTGTAAAGATAGTGCAATGATTACCCTTGAACTCGCTGGAGTTGAGATTGATTACTGCACGGTTTGTGGCGGTATCTGGCTTGATGCCGGTGAGCTCGAGATACTGCTCGGGGAACCGGAGAAGGCCAAAATGTTACTTCAATCATTCACAGTTGACACAGATTCCACTGAAGAGCTAAGGAAATGTCCAATCTGTGACAAAAAGATGCAAAAAGTTATCGCAGGCTCTTCCAGGCCGGTACTGCTTATTGACAAATGCTCCAGAGGTGACGGTCTGTGGTTTGACAAGGGTGAATTGAACGATATTTTCGAAAGAGCACAACTGGACAAAGACAATAAGATTCAGGAATTGCTTAAAGATATATTCAGACATAATTGAAATTTAGTGAAAGGAGAAAAATATGAGCTTGTGGAACTGGATATTAATCATAGTTGCAGTTGTTATTATTGTCGTTGCGATAATCATGAAGAAAAGATCGTAGTATCAGATCAGTGACAAAATTTAATATAGGAGAAAGCCAATGTCGGGATGGATTATTGCTGTTATATTAATCTTGCTCGTTCCTTTTCTGCTTATTCTGTTTGTAATCGGAATCTACAATTCTTTAGTTCGGCTGCGCAACCAGGTTGATAACGCCTGGTCACAGATTGACGTCCAGCTCAAACGCAGGCACGATTTGATTCCAAATCTTGTCGAAACCGCCAAAGGTTATATGAAACATGAGCGTGAGACTTTTGAAGCTATAACACAAGCTCGAAGTCAGGCTATGGGAGCAAGAAGCGTTAGCGAGTCTTCGAAAGCTGAAGGAGCGCTGGGCGAAGCGTTGAGCAAGTTCATGCTGGTCGTTGAGAATTATCCCGATCTGAAGGCGAATCAGAATTTCCTCGCGGTTCAGGAAGAGCTCAGCAGCACTGAAAACAAGATTGCTTTTGCCAGGCAGAGCTATAACGACCAGGTCTTGGCTTTCAATAACAAGATTCAGATGTTCCCATCCAATATAATTGCCGGTATGTTCAGTTTCGGCAAACGCGTTTTCTTCGAGATTGAACTTGCTGCCGAACGTGAAGTACCAAAAGTGAGTTTTTAGTTTTTTTGTTTGAACATTGAGCCGTATATCGTCAGTACATGATACTGTGAAGAATTTGGAAACTGAAAACCACAAATTTAGAACTGAAAAATTTGTTTTATGTGGGAACTGATTAGAGCCAACAAGAGAAATTCCATCTTTCTGATGGTAATTATGGCCGTTGTGTTGCTGCTTCTGGGCTTTGTAATCGGCCGTGCTTTTTTTGGTCCTAAAGGTGGTTTTTTCGGCCTGATGATTGCGACCGTGATTTGGATTGTGCTTACATTGATAAGTTTCTCGAGCGGCGACCAGATTTTGTTATCCGCAAGCAGGGCAAAACCAGTTACCCACGATGTGCATCCCCAGTTATTCAATATCGTCGAGGAGATGAAAATCGCCGCAGCCCTTCCGGCGATGCCCAAAATCTACATTATCAATGACCCGGCTCCCAATGCATTCGCCACCGGTCGTAATCCGGAATCGGCATCCGTTGCTGTTACCGCAGGCCTTTTGGGCCGTCTCAACCGGGACGAACTCCAGGGCGTTATCGCACATGAGATAAGTCACATTTTACATCGTGACATTCTTTTTGTTACACTTGCCGGTATAATGCTCGGTTCTATAGTCTTACTATCACAGGTATTCCTGCGAGGTATGTTTTATAGTTCGCTCGGCGGTTCTCGGCGAAGATACTCGGGCGGCGGAAAAGGCGGCGGCCAGGCCCAGATGATTATGCTGATAGTTGCAATAATTGCCGCAATCCTGGCGCCGATAATGGCATATCTTCTGTACTATGCACTTTCCAGGCAGCGAGAGTACCTCGCCGATGCCGACGCCGCCAGGTTGACTCGTTATCCGGAAGGGCTTGCCAGTGCTTTAGAGAAAATTTCCGGAGATCCCTCACCGCAATTGGCATCGGTAAATAAAGTGACGGCACCCATGTACATTGTAAATCCCTTCAAGAAGAAGGGTCAGATGAAGTTGTCCGATTTGACCAGTACGCACCCGCCGATTTCCAAAAGAGTCAGGATTTTACGTAATATGACTCACGGTGCTTCCTTCAAGGACTATTCGAGAGCTTTCGTTGCGGTAACGAACACTAAGTCAATAATACCACCTTCGGCTATAACTAAAGAGGAAATCGAATTACGGCAGGCCCAGGCCGGAGCAGAAAAACAGCAGCGTCTTCAAACACAGATGCGCCAGGTCGGTGATATAATGCGTAAGGTTAATCAATTCATATTTCTGACCTGCGCCTGCGGCTTAAAGCTTAAAATACCCCCGAACTTCAAAGGTGACCAGGTGCAGTGCCCCCGTTGCCATAGAACTCATAATATTGCAGAAAAACAATCAAAAACTAAAAGTTAAAAACGGCACGATATAAGCTGTAGTTGCAAAGTTTGATTGTACTAACCGGCTCTCAAGCCAATTTTGGAATTTGTAATTGATTTTCTTATTTTTTCGATATTCTTTTCAAGCCGGTCAAATCTCCGCTTGCAGATGAATGTAAACTGTGCGTCCTCGGCACGAAAATTCCCACTTTGGCCTTTAGTTGCAGAGCCCACACTTCGGGTAATATAATCGTTTATCAGTTCTCGCTGTTCCTTTAGTAGTTTGTGCAAAATCGTTACCCGGTCATGAAGCACCACATTTTCTCTTTCTAATGCAGCAATGCGTTGTTCTATTGTAAGTCTCATTTTTGTTACAATATCCTTCGATATCTTGACCATATTAATTGCTGCCCAGGTAGTTTCTTTTTTTATATTAACATATACCCTTTGAACAGGTCATTTGTTCTCTATGTATAAGGCGGCCGTATGGGCAACGATTTTAACTGTTTGGGCTTTCGACAGATTATTTAGGCATCCAACTAAGGATATTCCTCAATTTTAGCTTCTAAAGCCTTCCCCTTCTAAGATGTGTATAAAAATCCTGTTTAGATAAGTAAGATAATCTGTGGATAAGAGCGCTTGAGGGCTTGTAGATTTGTATTAGAGAATACTTCTTATCACTACTAACAAGCCAAGTAAGGCAGATAGAATTAAAGGGTTTTATTAGCTGCGAATAGTTCCTTGACCGAAGGACGCATCAGAACAAGGATGGTAAATATGCCTAATATTGTTCCGAAAGGCATGGACATGCAGTTGATTGCGGCTATGACTAAACAAAACGTATAGCGTTTTCTCTTTGTAAGACTGCTGCCGGCAATAAAAAGACAAACCGCAAGCGCCCATCCCAATGTAATGAACACGATGGCCATTGCAATAAGCATCAGGCCGACGAACGTCGGTACATCTTCAATTGCCCCGGCAAGCATCGCTGCGCCGATAAAAAAATGGATAAAGAATATACATGCAAATAAAGCTTTCAGACCGCCAAATACATAGTGGAAAATCGAAAGCAGTTTTAAGTGTTGTTTATCCCGATCCATTGGAACACTTCCTTTCTGCTCTTATGGAATTATATTTCAGCATCCGATATACGAGACACACATTATACGGATTATTTCTGGTCTTTTATTCCAGTTTTATAGTCTGGCCGGGTGTCAATATCTTTACATCGCACTGGACCGATTTTGCAAATTGTTCAGCGTCACTTTTCCCGCCCACAATGTCACCCCAGTGGTACGGTATCGCCATTTTGGGATTTATTTGCCTGATTGCCTCTGCGGCATCTTCGGCGTTCATCGTATATGTCCCGCCGACGGGAAGCAGGGCTACGTCAATTTCGTTGACGGATTTCATTTCCTCGGTTAAGTCCGTGTCACCGGCATAATAAATCCGTTTGGAGTTTACCTGGATGATAAATCCGACCCAGTTATTTCTTTTCGGGTGAAATTGTTTCCGGAGATTGTATGCAGCTACTGCCTGTACAGTAATATCGTCCAGTTTGATTGTCAGGCCGGGCGAAATCGGTTCTCCTTTTCCTTGTTTTTTGATAACGTCGGCGGCAGCGACAAGTTTCGTGTTTGGCCCGCTAATCTTGGAAATGTCTTCCGGGCAGTAGTGGTCATAATGGCTGTGACTGACAAGAACCAATGTTGCATCTTGTGACGCGTCCTTGATTTTCCATGGATCAATGTATATGACCTTATCTTCGTGACATATCCTGAAACTGGCGTGACCCAGCCACTGTAATGTCATATCCATAGCAGCCTCCTTTCCAGCCTGGTTCCATGAACCCGCTTTTATTAATAATTTTTTGTCGCTTGTATATCTCTTTGGTGCCCGAATACAAACAGTACTGTACCGGTCGAGCCGGTTCTTGTCAACAGCATAGTCTGTAAACCGGTAACTCAAATCTTTTGGCATGTTTAATTTGAGTAATATGGAAAAAGGGCGCAGTGATTAACTTATCCTTCTGTAAGGACAGATAAAGAACGCCGGTAAAACATGCAGGATTTATGATTTGATTTTAAGACAATCCTTCATAAAGCAGCAGTTGGTGTAAGGGCACTGGCCGTTTGACTTTCCGAAACACGGCGTGTTTCCCTCTGCCGATTGAATAGCGTGGATTAGTTCTACCTTTGACATTTTTCCGGGTGATAGTCCGAGTCCTTTGGCCTTCATTTTTATTTCGGACAGTTTCATACTTTTATCTGCGACTTTCGTTGCAGGCATCTTTTTTGTCTCCTTTAAAAGGTGAATTTTAAATTCGCTTAATTAATTTGTTGCACATAGCTGAAACAAAATCGGGTTCATTATCTAAATATCGTTTTAGTCGCCCGTTTTTATGCAATTAAAATGGCGTATCCAGCTAATTTATTTTCGAACAATTTGGCGACCATCCTCAATAAAAAGCCCCGGAATCTGATTTTTTCTATCCTTTTTTTATTTTTTTCGATGTCGGGACTTTACCGGACTTTTATAACAGGCCAAAAAATGTGCATTACATGATATTTTTTAGGTCTTTGGTGTCTGTAAATCGTTATTTCTTAAGATTTTCGTTTGCATATAAAAGATTGTAAGGGTAAAATAATATAAGCTTGGTTGTTCAGAGAAGTGGATTTAACAGAGAGATTCTTACACCGACCGACATCGATTTTCCATTATAATTTTTTGATACCAACCAGCGATTGTTTGAAAGAGTGAAAGTCATGTCAAAAATGAAACATGCTTAAAGAGGGGAGAAATTTCTATGTCAAGACAGAAGGGGTTTACGCTGATAGAATTGTTGGTGGTAATTGCTATTATTGCGCTTCTGTTGGGTATTCTTATGCCGGCTTTAAGCAAGGTCAGAGAACTGGCTCAAAGCTCTGCTTGTAAGTCGAATTTGAGAACCTATACTTTGGCGGTGCAAATGTACGCCGGGGATAACGATGACAAGTTTTGTGACCCGGACGTCTGCTATTTTTCAACAAGTGACAGCTATCCTGTCGAGTCGGCGATTGGGGATGATTACCGTCACCTTCGCTGGTGTAACGGTGATTTATATCTTCAGAGCCATCCGGAATATGGAGGCACATTGTATCCGTACATGAAAGACGCGCGGGCTTTTATCTGTCCTACGTATGCTCGATTGACTATTAGAGGTTCGGAAGACCAGTTTTATAGAGCCTCGGGTGACGCTATTACAAATTATCAACCCTGGTATAACTACACCATGAATGCTTATCTCGGTCCGGTCACTACACCCAGAGGCCGGGCGCTTAAGAAACTCAGAGTTGAGAGAGTCTCACAGGTAAAAAATCCTGGAGAAACTTTTTCCTTTACCGAGGAAAGTGCCATAGTTGATGGAAACTATAATATGTCCGGCCTGAACGATACTTACATGATTCCAGGCGATGACCTTATGGTTCAAAAGTGGATGGACCAGGTTGGAAATAATCCCTGGTATATTATTCCCGGCCCGGACGGTGTGGGTCAGTTTTATGATGTTATCGCCGGTTTCCATAGTGCTCCGACCGGAGATAAAACCGGTGGAAGGGGAAATTGTGCCTTCATAGATGGTCACGTTGATGCTCATTCTCGTGAGGAAACGTTTCCATTGGCCTGGCCTAACTGATTTGAAATTTCGGCGATACCGCTTTAGATACTGTTGGTGCGAATTTTACAGGAACTTACCGGCGGAGAACATTTCTTGAAAAAAAAGGGAAATTCGGGAACGGGGCGGGGGTATTTTCTGTAAATCTATTTTTAACAGGTTAAAAGATGAAAAAGCTAAATTTGATTTTGGCAACTTTTTCAATTTGCTTTACAGGTTGCACGGCGGGGTATAGGGTGCATGTCAATGGTTTTTCCGAGCGTTACCGGCAAATCAAAGATAAATCATCTGTATATGTATCTGAGGACCCGAATTCTCAGAATCCTATCTTTGATAGGGAGGTTAAAGAAAAGATTAAGGAACTGTTAAAATGGTATGATTATGTCCCGGTCCCCGCGGTTGAGAAAGCCGATTACAGGCTTACTTTCCAGGTGAGAATGGATTCACATCATAGTTCAGGCTTTACGCCGCTTCATCATCCTTATGCTGGTTTTCGCAGTGGTTATTGGAGAGATTATCATTTCGGCTACACAACGTATGTCCCTTATTATGATACCTTTTACGACCAGCGGCTCATCATAAAGGTATTTGACCGCAAAAATACAACAGATTCGAATTCCGAGCAGGTTGTTTGGTTTGGTGAGGCTATGGTTAGTACAAGCGGCGATGATATTCGCCGAACGATAGACTATCTGCTGGTTGGGTGCTTTGAATATTTCGGCGCCGACACAACCAGGCAAAAGAGCCTGTATGTCACCGAAAAAGACCCGCGTATCATCCGCATCGAATTCTTAAGATAGAGTTTGAATTCAGCTTTCTTTTTAAGCTTATTAATAGTCAATGGTATATGAATGAAAAGAGAAGAATATTTTTCAATTCCCGAATTAGCTGAAATTCTTGGCTTGAGTAGTAGCGCCGTTTACAAAAGAGTCACAAAAGGCCAAATCAAAGCCATAAGGTTTGGAAGGATTTATGCTATTCCAAAGGAGCAAATATCGATTATTTTAGGCGAAACTTTAAGTCTGGAGGACAAGAAGGAAATTGAACAGGCTGTAAAAAAGACCGTCGAAGAATATAGTGAAGTTCTAATGCTCTTAGGCCATGAGTGATCCTTCAAACAGAATGTATATATCACATATAAACCAATAATAAAAAAATTCCTGAAAACTCACCTCGTAAAATGAGCTTAGGTTAATTGTCGCTACTATTGTCATTCCCGCGCTGGTTAGGTTATGCCTTACGGTAAAGCGGAAATCCACTTTTTTACGAACCAAGGATTTTTTGGGTTTTTACATGTGATTTTATAGGAAAAAAGGAAAAAATAGAGTTTTTTTAGGATTTTTTCTACACAACTTTATTTTTGGAGTATAATATAAATAGATTATTAAGCGCGTGGACTCGCGCAGGGTAGAATTAATCCTTGAAGTGCCGGATGGCAGAAAGGAGATGATAATATGGTATAAGCATTTTGTAGGCTACACTCAAGCGTGTGGCTTTTTTTGTGCGCAAATATTATAGGGCTCGGATGAGCGAAGTTTTTTAGATCCTTATATGTGGCAGTTTGCCAGAAAGGAAATTAACATGGAAAATCAAAAATTTGAAAAAGTAATTCTTAAAGCAGATTACACCCGACGTTTCCCCGATCCACTCAATGAATTGCAGGAAGATCAAACATATAATATAGAACACCATATACTGCTTTGCAAGGCGATTGACATTCCTTCCGGCATATCAAAGAGGCCGAATCCCAGAGAGCAAAGAATAGACTGGGGAATTTATAAAGATGTTCAGGAAAGCTTAGAGAATAGCGAAGATCTCTCTTTCCATTTAAAGAATAAAGGTATCACAATTCTTGCGCATAAGATTGAGTATAGTCAGGATAAGAGAGTAGCAACAGTTTATTTGGGTAACAATGATGGAATTGCCGATGGTGCACATACCTATGAGATAATACAAAAAGCACAGTCTAATGATTTTTGTCCAAATGGACAGTATGTGAAGTTTGAGATTTTAACAGGCATTCCAAGTACGATGATGGTTGATATAACCGGTGGACTTAATACCGCGGTTCAAGTGCAGGAGGCAACTTTAGCTAATTTAGAGGGTAAATTTGAATGGATTAAGGACACTATTAAAGATATGCCTTATAAGGATAAGATTGCGTTTAAGCAGAATGAAAGGAAAGATTTTGATATAAGGGATATAATCGCCTTTCTTACATTGTTTAATGTTGAAAACAGGGAGCTAAAAGGGAGACATCCAAAGGAAGCTTATACTTCAAAGGCGGCATGTTTAAAGCTTTATAAAAACGACCAAAAATCTTATGAAATGCTAAGGCCCATTCTAAAAGACATACTTTACCTACATGATTATATTCACATCAGATCGCGAGAAGTGTATAACGAGAAAACCCGTGGTAGAGCAGGTGCTATGAAGGGAGTATTTGAGTCGAGGGATAGGAAACCTTTCAGATTTGTATTCACGGGTGAGGAACGTAAGTTTAAGCTTTTCAGTGGAGCTTTGTACCCCATGTTTGGAGCTATGCGTTTTCTGGTGGAGAAGAAGTCTGGTGCTAAATACTACTCTTGGAAACTTGATTCTTTTGACCAAGTAAAAGCTTTCTTTGATATAGTTGCTGCGGATATGGTACAAACAACATATAATACAAGCCTAATATATGGTGGAAAACCAAATCCAATCGGTAAGGATGATAATCATTGGGCTAATTTGTACAAAACTGTTGCACTTCAATTTCTTGAGCCAAAAACAAAGTAAGTTATTGAAATCAGGTTGTTAGTGAAAAGGCGGTATTCTTTTTTAAGTATATGCCGCCTTTTTTTATCGAATTTACTGTTTTTTGTAGTATGTCATTGCTTCGGGGACGAGGTTTTCGATTTTTCGGATTCTGGTCGAGTCGGCCGGGTGCGTGCTCAGGATTTCCGGCGGCTGGGGGCCTTGTTTTGCAGCGACCATTCTCTGCCAGAATGTTATGGCTTCGTTCGGATTATAGCCGGCCATCGCCATAAATATCAGTCCGAGATGATCCGCCTCGTTTTCATGTACCCTGCTATACGGCAGCAGAACACCCACCTGCGTGCCTATGCCGTAGGAGGCCATAAACAGATTCTTCGTCTGCTCAGGTTTTTCTTCGAGGGCCTTGGACAGGGCCATGCTGCCCATCTCAACGATGAGGCCCTGTGTCATTCGTTCAGCGCCGTGTTTGGCGAAGGCGTGCGCAACTTCATGGCCCATTACCACCGCCAGACCTGCTTCGGTCTCGGTAACAGGCAGCAGGCCCGTATAGACGACGACTTTGCCGCCGGGCATGCACCATGCGTTGACATTGGGGTCTTCGACGAGATTGAATTCCCACTGATAACCTGCAAGCCTGTTCTGCAATCCTTTGTCGATACAATACTGCTCTACTGCTTGTTGTATTCTGCTTCCGCAGAGTTTGACCATTTGTGTTTGCTCGACGTTGGTGCTGAGCTTGTGCTGGGCGAGGAATTCGCCGTAGTTTTGGAAACTCATCGAATTCATCATCGAATCGGGCACGAGATTAAATTGTTTTCTTCCCGTTATTTCAATCTGCGAGCAGCCGGGCAGTGTTAACAGAAGGCCGAACAGAATGATAAATTTGAATTTCAGAATCGTTCTCATGGCTTTTTCCCCTTTCTTGATAATCTCAAGTTTTTTTTATATCAATTGCACCGGATGCATTTCATTAATTTTGTACATCCAAAACTGTTGTATATATTAAAACCAACCGACCAGTATCAATCCATAAAAATTCGGGCATTGGCGCATCTTTCGCACGATCTCTATCGGAAACCGACCTTTTTCATTTTCGGACAACCTTGCTTTTTTCGACAATTGTTTATCTTTGTGTTTCATTGAGCTCTTCTTTAATTTTATTGAGCAGATTTATCGCTTCAATTGGAGTCAGGTTGTTAACATCCGATGATGCGAGTTTATCTAAAATGCTCTTGTGTTTCTTAACGAATAGAGTGTTTTTATCCGGTTCCTTTGTTTTATGGCGTGATAAGTGCTCGCCGGTGGCTTCTTTCTGGAATGTGCTTTCAAGCTCTTCCAGGATTTCTTTGCTTCGTTCTGTGATTGATTTCGGGACACCGGCTAATTTTGCGACGTGAATGCCGTAGCTTTTATCCGTTCCGCCGGGCACAATTTTATGTAAAAAAACGACCTCGTCCATCCATTCCCGAACTGCTACGTTACAATTCTTTATATTAGCGAATAATTCGGCTAATTCGGTCAGCTCGTGATAGTGCGTGGCGAACAGCGTACGACATTTTATTTTGTTTGCGATGTATTCGGTAATCGCCCAGGCTAAAGACAGCCCGTCGTAAGTGCTTGTGCCGCGTCCGACTTCATCGAGTATGACCAGCGAGCGGTCGGTGGCGTTGTTGATGATATTGGCCGTTTCGGTCATTTCAACCATGAATGTTGACTGGCCCCGAACCAGCTCATCGGAGGCGCCGACGCGGGTGAAGATTCTATCGACCAAACCTATCTCGGCGTCTTTTGCCGGAACGAATGAGCCGGCCTGCGCCATCAAAACCAATAGAGCAACCTGCCTGATGTAAGTGCTCTTGCCGCTCATGTTCGGCCCTGTTATAACTATAATTTCGCCCGCCCTGTCACCGAGTTCGGTGTCGTTCGGAACAAACTCTGGGCCGAGCGTTTCAGATAAAACCGGGTGCCTGCCTTCGTATATGCTAAGTGTGTTTTCTTTTGTTATTTTTGGTCGAATATAATTTCTTCGCCTGGCTAAGTATGCCATCGCCGTTATACAGTCGCATTGAGCAATAGTTCCGGCCAGCGACTGTAATCGGCTGATATAGTGTATGCACTGGTGGCGAAGCTGGTCGAAAAGTTGCTGCTCTAATTCGATGGCCTTTTCCTCGGCGCTGAGGGCCTGGGTCTCGTACTCCTTGAGCTTGTCGGTGATATATCGTTCTGCGTTTTTTATTGTCTGCTTGCGGGTGTAGTCGGCGGGGACTTTATCCGCCGATGAGTGGTTTACTTCGATATAGTAGCCGAAGACTTTGTTGTAACCGATTTTTAGATTTGAAATGCCGGTCCGCTCGATTTGGTTTTTTTGATAATTTTTCAGCCAGCTTCGTCCATCTCTAGAAATCGAGCGCAACCGGTCAAGCTCTTCGGAGAAGCCTGTCCTGATCACACCGCCGTCTCGAAGGTGCGTAGGCGGTACCGGCTCGATTGCCGCTTCGAGTATGTCGGCCAATTCGTCCATACTGTCACACTGGCTGGCTAATTGCACAATCAGTTCACAGCGAAATTGCTCCAGGATTTGCCGCAGTCGTGGTATTTGCCGAAGCGTCCCTGCCAGAGCTACCAAGTCCCGGGGAGTTGCCCTGAATGTGCTGATGCGGGCGGCGATTCGCTCGGTGTCGGATACATTTGATAGCAGTTTGCGAATGTCGGCCAGTTCGGTCTCTGCGTCTTTTACTTCCTCGACGGCGTCCTGACGCTGTTCGATGGCATTGAGGTCGCACAGAGGCATACAAAGCCAGTTTCGGAACATCCTGCCGCCCATCCCGGTTGTCGTTTCGTCGAGGCAATCCAACAGTGAGCCCTTGACGCTCTCGGTGCGGATTGTCTGCAGGATTTCCAGGCTTCGCAGGGAGGCAGGGTCGATTTGCAGATAATCCCGGCGGTCGATTTTTTTCAGATTCCTGATGTGGCCGAGCGTGGTCTTCTGTGTTTCGTTTAGATATTCTATAATGGCGCCGGCGGGCGTGATAAGCGTATCGTCGGTATCGGAAATGCCGAAGCCTTCGAGAGTGGCCGTGCCGAAATGCTTGAGCAGACGCTGTCTTGCCTGATACGGCTCGAAATACCATGCGGGACGTTCGGTTATCGTGGCGTTAGTTAGTTGCGTGATGTCGCGGCTGAGTTTTTTAAGCTCGGCCTCGAACAATTCGCCTCGTCTGTCGGCAAGCAGACACTCGGCCGGTGCCAAGCGAATCAGCTCATCGAGAAGCTTTTCCTCGGGAAGCTGCTGAGCGAAAAAATGGCCGGTGGAAATATCGACCCAACTGATAGCTGCCCGGTGTTTTGTCCCTAAACTGACGGCGCAGAGGAAATTATCCTCCTTGGCCCTGAGCAGAATATCGTCGGTCAGCGTGCCGGGCGTGACAATTCGAACAACGTCGCGTTCGACTACACCTTTAGCGGTTTTCGGGTCTTCGACCTGCTCGCAGACGGCGACTTTATAACCGGCCTGCAGCATTTTTTTGAGATACCCCTCAACCGCATGATACGGCACGCCGGCAAGAGGTATGGGATTATTGCCTTTACTCCGACTGGTCAAAGTCAGACCCAGGACCTTAGAGCATGTTTTTGCATCTTCGTAGAATGTCTCGTAAAAATCACCCATCCGGAAAAACAATATGCAGTCCGGGTGCATTTTCTTGAACCGGTGAAACTGCTTCATCGCAGGCGTCAGTTTTTGGTCGATTGGAGTCATGGACTGATTATACACAAAGCCGGCCGTTTAACAACTCTGTTATGACCGAGGCGGCTTGACTGGATTTGGCGGTAATTAACTGCTTGAGCAGGTTTTCCTGCCGGTTTGTGAAACATACAGCGGTTCGCAAATCGAAATCGACAACGCCACAGGCCCGGCGGATTTTATCTGTCAAATTCTCAATTCCGGTATCTTCCTTGGCACTTGTTAACACTATGTTCGACAAAAACTTAGGCAGTTTATTTGTATCGAATCCGGCGGGCAGGTCGGATTTGTTCAATACTGTCACAACGCTTTTATCTGCAAATTTTCCAACAGGAAAATCGTCAAGCTGGTCTGCTGACCGGCTGTTGTCAAAGACGAGCAGGACAAGGTCGGCCTTTTGTATGATTTCTGTTGTTTTCTTCCGGGCGGTTTTTTCGACGGTATTTTCATTTGCCGTTAATTGTTCGTCCAGTCCGGCCGTATCAATTAGTTCCAGTGACAAAGAATCGATTCGACATTGGGACGCCACCCAGTCTCGCGTTGTGCCTTTGATATCGGTGACAATTGCTTTTTGTCGGCCGGATAGACAGTTTAGCAGCGAGCTTTTACCGGAGTTTGGCGGGCCGGCCAGGACGGCGGTGCAGCCGTATATGATTAATTTGGCGGTTTGGCTATCCCGAAGTATCCGGCTTGCCTGGTTGCTAATCTCATCGATGGAAATTTCTTCCATATTATCAAGCCACTGTCGAACTGTTTTGCTCAGGCCGTTGTTAATCTGATTTGCAATTATTTTTGTGCCTTCGAGAGTTTTTGCTTTCGGCTGAGCCAGCTTTGCTTCAATCGCAATTGTCCTACTGTTCTTTTGTTCGGAGAGGATTTTTATTTGAAGCTGCTCAGGATTCAGGATTTCGACGCCGTGCCGCTTGAGCAGTTGCATTATTATTTCAACGATGAGCGGATTGCCGTGACAATTTATTGCGATTGTCCGGGGCTGCTCGCAGCCGATTGTCACCTGGTCTATGGTCTTTCCGCCGTCGTGTATTGTCCCGAGCAGGATTCGGCCCGTCTCGAATTTCGCCGGGACTTTTCCAGCCGGTTCGAATATTTTCCCGATTGCATCCTCGGCCGAATCGCCAAAGACCTGAATCGTCGATATTGCACCAGTTCCCTTACCTGTAATTACTGCAGCGAATATACTCATTTTTATTCTCTTGTTATTCTCCCTTGGAAGATAGCTTAAACCGGTTTTTATATCATCAAAGGAATTAATACGACTACACGTCGGGCACAGGGAGTTTATAACTGTCGTGATTTTTCCGCTATATGTTTTTTATAGGCTAAGAAGACGCCTTTGACCACAAGGTTCGGCACGTAGTTATCGATAAAATCACAGTCGCTTTGTATTGTTTTAGCGCCCGAACCTGTAATAACCGTCTGCGGCCATTTGCCGATTTTCTCCGCGTAGCGTCTGATGACTTCCTGCAGGGTGCCTACGATGGAATAATACAGTCCGCAGTTGATGGCTTCGGCGGTATTTCTGCCGTACGGAGCCCTGGGCTTTGTAACTTTAATGTTAGGTAGTTGGGCGGTGTTGTCTTTTAAGGCATTGGCGCTGATTTCAAAGCCCGGGCAGATGACTCCGCCGAGGAAGACGCCGTTTTGATCCACCAGATCGATAGTTACTGCAGTGCCGAAATCGGCGACTACCACCGCATCGCCGATGACATCGTAGGCCGCCGCAGCCGAGATTACTCTGTCGGTTCCGACCTTCTCCGGTTCGTCCACCCAGAGGGTCATCGGCAGGGGGATTTCTTTGCCTATTACGTAAACCTTCTCACCCAAATCATCCTTTACTATCTGTCGGACGAGCCCTGTCCATAAAGGTTTGACACTGCTGATGACGATAACACCGTTGCGTTTCTTTTCTTTAGAGCTTTCCAGAACCGGCACTTTTTGCCATGCTGATTTCAGGCAGCTTTTCAGTTTAGCTTTGGAGTCGCCGGCGATGGATTTGACAAACTGCTCCTTATCATCGAGATAAAGCCCAATGCCGATATTCGTATTGCCGATATCTATTGCAATTACATTCATAATTCGTATTGAGTACTGCGTTCAGTGTTCTGCGTTCAGCGTATTGTGTAGTGCGCTGTGCGTATAGCATCTACCTTCTGCCTTTCCGACTTCGCCAAGGCTACGCCGGACAGGCTGTCATCCGTCATCTGCCGTCTGTCTTCCATCTTCCGTTATTTCTACTCTATTATCACGCTGTTGTCAATCCAGGGAATTTGAAATAGGCGTCAGTATTGAATCACGGCGGTTAGCATGTAGAGGTGTGAGGAATTGCACGGATTTACTTAAGTTCCCTTAGCACACTTAAATAGGTAAGCGTCACCAGTTTTTCTGCTTTTTCTTAATAACCTTAAAGTCCCGCCGTTCGGTAAACGTCCCTCGTTTTCTCAAGACCGCATACCCCGATTGTCAGATATTTTTTCAGGCTCGGTTTTGTTTGTTCCATTGATTTTATTTCTAACAAGTTATTATATGGTTTTACTATCAATCCAATGCATCAAAAAATGTACCCCCTATGGGGCACAGGCGTACCCTTTTAATTTTTTAATTATTCTAAGAAAACAGACTTACAATACTAGCAATCAAACCAATAATAACACTAAGTATAACAATTATTAACCAAAACCGCTTAAAGAAACGAACAAGTGGAGCATACCACTTTTTCACTTTGACTTCCACTTCGTAAATCTTTACAAGGGAAGCATATGAAATCAAGTAAATGTCTCCTTTACGAATGAACTCTTTATGTTCATCGCGCCAATCATGATAAGGCTTGTTATTCACCCACGTTTGAATACGGTCTCCCTCGACATTTATTTGCATTGTTACGGCTTGTGACGATACCACCGATACAGGTGGTGGCTTCTCAATTGGATTGCCCCGTATACCAAACTCGACTCTGCCATCCTTGCGAATGTAAAAGAGATAAGCATCCCAATGATTTGTTCTGACAGCACGAGTAGCGATCCCAAACCAATTGGAAGCATCTTCGATCGTGTCATTAGTTTTAGCTGTGCTTACAATCTCGAGTTTGACAGTAACATCGACGTCTCTGTAGCGATTTGCAAGTCGTAGACGAAGGAAGCTCTCTAAAAAATATCTACATGTTTTTATCGTGTATGGTTCCGTTGATCCAAAGTGAATAACATTCTCTTGAACTTGAAGTCCTCTTCCGCCAACAAGATTATAAAGGGCCATGTTAGCCTTATCGTCGTGAAAAACGGTTTCCCAAATATTCCATCCCATATTTATTATATTCCCTTCGAGTACTCGTGTCTTGTTATGTGTTTTGCTTTTAAATTTGTGCTATTGACAATTCTTGAACAAACCTATTTAGCAAATTTTTCAAATATTTATTTCTTGGCTTATTAATCTCTTTAATCACATCTGACCAAGCACTTTTCAGACTAACGGTTTTATAAAAATCAATTATTTCTGATTTGCATGGGAATGCCCAACTATCAGGTGATTGCATAATCATCTCAAATACGGTAAGCCATATAAGCCAATATTTGTCGTCTTCAAATTCAGTGATAATACGAGACAATATAGGATTACTGTTTGGGGTTAAAAATCTAGAAAAACTAAGCAATCCTATTCGTAAAGTTTGCAAATGTTGTTCAATTATCTTTTTATTCTGTGAGTTTGCAATTGCTAACTTTATCGATATATCAATCAACTCAGTTACTTCAGTTTTTTGTTCATCGTGATTCTTTGACAAATCCAAGAACCAAAGAGCATCGAAATATTTAAAATCTGACCAAAATGTAAACGTTGAATTTTCGTAAAGAATACTTTTTACATCCCTATTCCAATTAAATAATTGGTCTCTATTATTTCCTAAATCAGCAATCAATAAACGGCTACCTTTTATCTTATTTTCCATTTTTGCTGAATGTACGAGTGCAGGGCTGACAATAAAGTTTTTAGACAAATTTGGAGCTTCAATTCTATCTTGTATATCAACTATCCCAAAGGAAATTCCGCCACGAGGCAAAAGGAAGAATTTTGATAAATCAAAATTATATAAATTGTTTTTATTTAAACACTCTCGGAATATTTCAGATACAACGTTTACTAATATAGCCGGCTCGGAAGAACAAGCTAGAAAACTATCAGAAAATAAATTTCCTTTAACTCTACTCTCTTGCTTAATAATTCGAAATGTTATGTTGTAAAAATCATTTAATATGTCTTTAGATCGATTGTGATTTATGGCAACCATCTGGCTAAATCCCAATAAATCTATAAATGCCAATGCTTCCACTTTTACTCCTTTTTATTATATATAGATATATATGAATGTTTTCCATATTAGGCTAAGCCCCATGGGTGTTCCACAAATAACGAACATGACGGAGAGTCATCACGTCCGGCTCGAAAATCGGGAAATCATCGCAAGGTCGAATATATAATCTGGCAGCAGGGCATGCAAGTGAAAAAATAGAAAGGGGATCAGGTGCATTTTTTGTTTGCCCTACGGGTTTTAAGATTGACGCGGTTACTTTGCTAACCCGCTATACCGAGGTAGTTTCGTCTACAAAGCTTTGCAAGTACATCTTCTATCAGATTTCTCCACTGCGCGGTGCTTCGCGCCACTTCGGTCGAAATGACCGAGAATTCTTATACGCTATACCCTGTCCCCTAAATCCTAAATTTTCGTGGATTTTTCTTGCAATTTGGCCGTTTTTGGGTAAAATACCTCGTGAACTAAGGATAGTTCATTGTTCGTAGTTCATAGTTCATCGAAAATTGGGGGGAAGGGAATAGCAAATCAAAAATCAAAATGTAAAAAGCAAAATTACAAAGTAAAAATCAAAAATTTTTGCCTATTAGCCTATTATATTGTAAACAATGAAAAACTCTTTTTTATATTCGAATCCCAGATGCTTCACCTGCGGTTCAGCATGACGAGGTGGTTTTTTCCTGCCGAATGGCGGGGTATTCGACAAATGTAGAGAACTCTCTACAAATCGGCCTTTTTTTTCAAAACGAACCCAATCTTTTCGTATTGCGTTCAGCGTGCTGCGTACAGCGTAAAAGAATACAAGCTCTTTGAAATAAACATAATATGAGAAATTGCCGGAATCCGGACGAGCCAATCCGGCTTCGCATAAAGCTTCGCCGGACAAGGGAACGAAGCCAAACGAACCCAATGTTAAAATAGGTAATATAGAGTTAAGCTCTTTGAAATAAAAGGATTATGGTGAAATGGCGGAATTCGACGAGCCAATCCGGCTTCGCATAAAGCTTCGCCGGACAAGGAAACGAAGCCAAACGAACCCAATTTTTTACCCCCAGCACAAGGCTGGGGGCTAAACGTGGAGGTTAGTGTTTGAGTTCTTTAACTTTTTGCCAGAGCAGCTCGGTTAGCTCTTTGACACCTGAGCCGGTGACCGCCGAGATTGGGTGAATCGGCTGTTGCAATTTTTCCTGCAGTTCTTTGACTTTTTTTACCCCGTGAGATGGCGGCCTTTGGCCTATCTCATGGGGTGAATCGGGGGCGAGGTCGATTTTATTGGCGATGATGATTTCAGGTTTTTGAGCCAGAATTTTGCTGTACTGCTCCAGCTCGTTACGGATGGCATGGTAATTTTCAGCAGGGTCGGAGCCGTCGGTCGGCATTATATCGAGGATATGGGCCAGGATTGTTGTTCGTTCTATGTGTTTGAGAAATTCGTATCCGAGGCCGGCGCCGTCGTGAGCTCCTTCAATCAGGCCGGGAATATCAGCTAAAACGAACCGCCGAAAGCCGCTCAATTCCACGATACCGAGCACCGGCTCGATTGTCGTGAAGGGATAGTCGGCGATTTTCGGCCTTGCCGCCGAACAGCGGGAAATCAGCGTGCTTTTACCGGCGTTCGGCATACCGACCAGGCCGACATCGGCGATGAGCTTTAGTTCGAGTTTGATATTTCTTTCCTGGCCCGGTTTGCCGTTAGTGGCGTTTCTCGGCGTTTGGTTGGTGGCAGTTGCAAATGCCTTGTTGCCTTTTCCGCCTCTTCCGCCGCGACAAACGCGAACCTTAAGTCCGACCTCGTTCATGTCTTTGAGCATCAGGTCAAGGTCGGTGTCGTAAATGAGTGTTCCCGGCGGAACCTTGATTATCAGGTCCTGGCCGTTTGCTCCGTGTTTGTTGTTTCCGGAGCCGGGTTGGCCTTTTTGGGCCTGCCAATGGTGTTTGCTGGCAAAGTCGGTCAGTGTATCGATATTCTCCACAGAGTGGAAATAGACATCACCGCCTTTGCCGCCGTCTCCTCCGTCCGGGCCGCCTTTGGGAATGAACTTTTCCCGCCGGAAGCTGACGCATCCGTTGCCGCCGTCACCCGCTTTGACCCAGATTTGAGCCTCGTCCACAAACACGGTTTATCTCTTGATAATTTTCTAAGATACCCTGATATAAAAAAAGGATGGCATGATTACCATCCTTCTTGCCGTTCTTTTTTGTTTTGTATCAGACTATGTGGACTTTTCGGCCTTGGAATTGCACCTGTCCATCAGCGGTAGCGAATAGTGTATAGTCTCTGCCTATACTGACATTGTGGCCGGGGAAGAATTTCGTTCCACATTGCCGGACGATTATTGAGCCTGCAGAGACTTTTTGGCCACCGAATCGCTTTATGCCTCTGTATTTTGCGTTACTGTCTCTGCCGTTTCTCGATGAGCCTTGTCCTTTTTTATGTGCCATGGTTATTTACCTCGAAATTTCAAATTTATCAAAAAGGGCATTTTACCGGGCCTGTTCATACTTGTCCAGAAAAAAATTTCCAGCGGCCGTCCGGAATTTAGAGTACAAGTTCGAGGTGCACATCATCGAACCATGCCTTGCCGGTGGATGTGCCCCAGCCGCCGAGCAGACAGTTAATTTGCACGAAAGTATTATTGCCCGAGTTAAACATGATTTCGACCTTGTTCCAGTCTTTGGTTCCTGTGACGGCCGGTGTTTGCAGTGGTTGGATGTTGTGCAGATTTAGTAATGCTCCTCTACCGGAATCGGCGGAGAGATTTTCAGTTTTAATCCAGGCCGATAGCTTGTACTTGGAATTTGGCTTGACTGCTACCGTTGTCAGCCAGCTGGCATCGGCGCCGTTTGAGGATTCTATCATTATGCACCATTTACCGGAATGCCCTGTCTGTACGCAGTCGAATTTGGCGTCGCCGTTGTATATTTGCGGTTCCCAACCATCGGGTTTGCCATTGGTTTGCTTTTCAAAGGAAGCGTTTGGTATTAATCCCGGTGGCATAAGCGGCTGCGCTGCGGATTCATCACGTGCCAGCCAAACCGCCATTTCTCCGGGGCCGCGATTAGCCCAGGCGTAATAGGGAATTGCCAGGAACTCCTGCTGCTTCGAAACTGAGTTGCTGTCCTGGGTGAGACTTAGGGCGAGAGCTTTACCGCGGATTACCGTTACACTGTCGAATAAATCTTCAAGCTGTTCGGCTTTTAGCTCGGCGTCATCTTTCAGGACAAGATTAAGAACGTGGCCTTCGTTGTCCGGCCATTCGGCACAATATACGAAAGGGCCTCGTTGCAGAGCCACTCTGTTGGCATCGGCGGTGACTTTTTCACTTGCAACAATCCTTCGTATAGGCATGGGCAGATTTAGGTTTATCTTGTCACCATTTGTCCAATTCTGTTTTAATACGGCGTATCCATTTTGCATTTGGTAGTCAGAAGGCTGGTTGTTAACCATCAATTTTATTTCAGATTCATCGGTCCTGTCAAAAGTGTATAAATCACCGGGCACCGGACGATTCTGTGCCCATCCGGGTATTCGAAGAGCAATTTCAAATATTTTCTCTTCTTCCGGTTTGACGCTAATCTCAATGTCACCACTCCATGGATAATCCGATACCTGCGTCAGCTCTATTTTATTGCCGTCTAAGTCAATTTCGGCGTTGTTGCTGATATAGAGATTTACGAAGAGCCTGCCATTTTTTTGGGCATACACGTATCCCGGCACGGAAGGAATAAACCTGCAAATATTACTCGGGCAACATGCACAGCCAAACCATTCGCTTCGCTGATACTTTCCCTGGGATTCAAGCGGATTTGGATAGAAAAAACGGTCACCCGTCAGTGAGACTCCCGAAATCAAGCCGTTATACAACGTCCGTTCCAGGACATCATAGTATTTGGCATTCCCGTCAAGCAGAAACAGGCGATAGTTCCAGTAAACATTCCCTATGGCGGCGCAGGTTTCGTTGTATGCACTCAAGTTTGGCAGCATATAAGCCGGGCCGAATCCTTCGTGTCCGCCTGCCGCACCGATGCCTCCTGTGATATAGAGCTTGCCACGGATAACATCTTCCCATATTCGAACAATCGCTTTTGTATATGCCATGTCACCGGTCAGGGCCGCAACATCAGCCATGCCCGAATACATGTATGTTGCGCGTACGGCGTGGCCAACGGCTTCGGTCTGTTCGGTGACTTTTTTATGGCTCTGGTTGTATTGTCTGCCCTCGTCGCGAATGTCGAGAAAGAATTTTGCCAGATCGAGATATGCTTTTTTGCCTGTCACACGGTACATTTTAACCAGTCCCATTTCTACAATTTGGTGTCCGGGGTACTTGTCAAACTTGCCGGGGCCGAAATCCCGGCAAAGCAGATCGGCGTTTTTAATGGCGATATCGAGTAATGTTCGTTTACCGGTTGCCTGATAATGCGCGACGGCCGCTTCGAACAAATGTCCGCTGTTGTAGAGCTCGTGACTTAAGTTTGAAACCTTCTCCCAGCGTTTCAAACCTGCCCATTCGTGAGGGTGATTCGGATCTATAGTACGATTTGTATAAAGATAACCGTCCGGCTCCTGAGCTTTGCCGATGTACTCGATAAGAGTTTCTATTTTGGCTTCCAGTTCTTTATCGGGGAAAGTCTGAAGGGAATAGCTGGCCCCTTCGATGATTTTATAAATATCGGTGTCGTCGAATGGGTAATCCGTACAGAACTTCCCATCTTTTAGTCCTGCGGCGAAGAGGAAATTATCGACTCTGCCGGTTTTGTAACATTGTTCGATGGCAATAGGAATGGTTACCTCGTGATTGAGCTTAATACGTGGCGCCCAGAATCCGTCATTAAGTTTGACCGCAGTAAATGGAACAGGTTGGATTGGATAGTCCTGTGCGAGAGTAATATTAAATAAACCAAGTAAATATAGTTGTATTAATGGAAATAAAAGGAGTCGTTTCATGGCGGTTTTCTCCTTAATGTTCTATCCTGTGTTAGATTAGTGTGTCGTCTTAATTCTAAAGTTGGTATCAGAGCGAACTGCAACTATCCATCTATGTTTACCTGTGAAATCCCAGAGCCGGCCAAGGCAGGCTCTGGAATTTACATATTTTAACTTTTTGATAAAGCTATTTACAAATCCGGTCTTTATTCGTGGTAATAAACTTCCCAGCCCATATAGTTTTCAAGTGCTTCCGCTATTGCATCGGCTTTTTCGGAGCGATTGACGGCAACGTGATGTTCATAGCCCATTTTGCAGATGTATTCCAAGAGAAGCTGAAGGTTATCAATCTTCATCACACCGTAGCCGCCGAAAGTTGTAAGTTTATCGTTGGTGAAATTGCCTTGTCCGACGTATGCGCAAAGTGCCCCGGCGGCATCGTCGGTGGTAGTTCTGCAGAAAGTCGCCGCTCCCGGTGCTATTCTACCGACGACAGTTCCATAAGTGTTATCTTTGCCCACGGAACCGGCAATTATTTCCTGATAATCCATTTTCGAACTTTTGAAGAATGACTTCGGCAGATTGCTGCAATGGAACAGGACACATTTATTCGGATCATCGCCGTAGTTGTTGTTCCAGTCCAGAATGGCGCTCGGAGTACCGCCGGCCAACTGCAGAATATACATTCCCAGCAGGCCTGTAATATCGACCTCACATGCGCTCGGTACCAGCGATTCACCCATCATACTCATCAGAGTACAGGGCACTATTCCAAAGTATTCTTCCAGAGCCGTCCAGCACTGAATTGCTGTGCCGTCGATTTCGTTATCCTTAATCCATCGGTCTATAACGTAGCCGAACTTTGCCATTTTTAAGAGCTGCTCAGCAGGAATGGACTGGGTGGAAATGTATTTCTTGATACTATCTAATTTTCTCTTAACAGCTCTATCGTTGTCACGGAGCAATTCAACTTGCCCGAGGATTTCAGATAAATCTACTGTTTCTACGGAAATGCCTGAGAGTTCGAGGATTTTTTCACTATAACGGACGGTATTAAATGCACCTGTACGGGCGCCGATTGCTCCAAACCTGGCGTTCTTAAGGCCCTTGACAATTCTGCAAATCGAAGCAAAGTCATCCAGGTCTTTTTTGAACTGTGCCGAAGCGACTCCAACTGTATGTAAGTTCGTCAGAGTATATGGAATGCCCGCCTGTCTTAGATTGTTGCATGCACTGATTTTGCCGCAAAAGGAATCTCTTCTGTCAGCAATTGTCATCTTGCCCTGTGTGTCGGGCTCGGCCTGAATCAGAATGGGCACGTTGAGACCGGAGCGTTTAATTGTCTCGGCAACTCCTTTTTCATCGCCGAAGTTCGGGAGTGTGACGATTATGCCATCAATTTTTTGACTGTTTTGTGCAAAAAGGGCGGCACATTTCTTGGCATCTTCAAAAGTCTCAACCGTACCATATTTAGTCTCATTCATCGCAAGGGCAACTGTGTTGAAGCCGTTTTTCCTGAGTGTAGCAAGTATGTTCTTTCGCCCGTCTTTGGCTAACATATCGGGGAAAAAACCGCGGTTTCCAACGATGACGCCGAATGTTGTCTTTTTCATTTT
>CAZDVE010000008.1:0-101334 GCA_964508785.1 uncultured Pirellulales bacterium
AGCCAACCGCATCGGGGCGACAGGACTCGAACCTGCGACCTCTTGACCCCCAGTCAAGCGCGCTAGCCAAACTGCGCCACGCCCCGAATAACATTATTTTACTCTATAATACCAGTGGCAACAAAACCTTTTTATCAATAAAATCACTGTATTTGTCGGGCCGAAATATCTCCAAAAAACCGGACGAATAGATTACTCCACGGCAAAAACAATCTGTACAGGCTTGGGAGAACCGAGTTCGACACCTCGGTTTCCGGGAGAACAACCACCTATATTAATCATAAATCGACCCGGCTCCAAAACGCTGTTGCCGTCTTCATCAACAATCGACATCATCTCCGGCGTAATCGTGAATACGACAGTCCGCTGCTGGCCCGGCTGAAGACGAATACGCTGAAATCCTTTCAAAGAACAAACCGGAGTCTCTACAAAAGATTCAAGAGCGCTTAGATATAGCTGCACAACATCCTCACCGTAATATTCGCCGACGTTCTTCACGGTCGCTCTGACCCGTATCGATTCCCCCCGCCGGATTCTCGCATCAGTTAATCTTATGTTGCTATATTCAAACTTTGTATAACTCAATCCAAAACCAAACGGATACAAAGGCTCCTCGGTCATATATCGATAAGTTCGGCCGGTCATTGAGTAATCATCGAACGGCGGCAACTGGTCGGTTGACTTCGGGAAGGTGATAGGCAAACGTCCCGTGGGAAATTCGTCGCCGAAAAGTACATCTGCTACGGCGTTACCACCCTTCTCACCCGGATACCATACGAATAAAATCGCGTCCGCGAGTTCATGGACTTCGGGTATGGCGAGCGGGCTTCCACCGGTTAGCACGACAATAATCGGCTTGTCATTATTCGCACGTATCTGTTTGAGCCAGTCAACCTGATGAGCGGGCAATCCGATATCTTCGCGGTCTCCATTAGTTGTTGATGCAAGGGCCGAGCCTTCCTCACCTTCCAGCTCATTTGTTATGCCCATAACCGCAACTACAATATCCGCATCCCCGGCAACTCTGGCGGTCCAGGTGATAGGATTGGCGCTGGCTCGATCCATAAGGAATCCCTGTCTGTACTGGATAAAGCTGCCGGGCCTAAGCTTGCCGGTAATCCCTTCAAGAATAGTAACCATTTCGTCGCTGACACCATGGTAATTTCCCATCAGCATATCAGTGTCGTTGGCACACGGGCCGGTGACAAACAGAAATCTCATATCCTTTTTCAGGGGCAGTATATTTTTATCGTTTTTGAGCATAACAATGGATTTGACCGCGGCCTCCCGTGCGAGCATTACGTGTTTCCTGCAGCGTATTACTTTGGGTGAGATGGCGGAATACGGATTTCGCCGAGGCGGGTCAAAAAGCCCGAGCTTGAATCGCGTTCGCAGCAGAATCGCCAATGATTTATCAATCGTTTCCTCAGTCACCAGTCCCTGATTTACCGCCTCAACCAGATAGGCGAACGTATCGCCGCAATTGAGATTGACTCCACTATTGATGGCAAGTGCAGCGGATTCCACCGGTGAATCTGTCACGTTATGCCCTCTATGTAAATCCGAGATAGCCCAGCAATCGGAGACGATATGTCCTTTAAATCCCCATTGTTCACGCAGTATCCCGTTAAGCACATTTTCACCACCACAACAAGGCTCGTCGTTAATACGATTGTATGCACACATAATGGCCTCAACACCCGCGTCAACTAATGCCTTGAATGCCGGCAAATATGTTTCATACATATCCTTCGGACTTACCTGGGCATTGAAAGAGTGCCGACCCGCTTCCGGTCCGCTGTGCACTGCATAATGTTTGGCACAGGCGGCTGCTTTAAGATATCGTTGGTTATTCCCCTGCAGACCACTGATAAATGCAGTTCCTATAACGGATGTCAAATACGGATCTTCGCCGTAAGTTTCCTGCCCTCGTCCCCATCTCGGGTCACGAAAGATATTGATATTGGGCGTCCAGAATGTCAGGCCGCCATATTGTAGTCGACGTCCTTGCCTTACAGCGGCATTATGCATTGCACGGGCCTCATCGGAAATCGCCGTCGATACCCGGTATATCAAATCCTCATCGAATGTCGCGGCAAGACCTATCGCCTGTGGAAAAACAGTGGCCCGTCCTGCCCGCGCCACGCCATGCAGACATTCGTTCCACCAGTTATATTCCGGCACATCCAGTCGCTCAATCGCCGGACTGTTGTAAAGCATCTGGGAGACTTTTTCCTCCAAGGTCATTCGGGAAATCAAATCCGCAACGCGTGCATCGAGCGATGCAGAGGGATTCTTATACACCATCCTTCCAGAAGGCGTTGTTTTACTGATTACAGGAATAGCTGTGCTGCTGCTCGTAGTCGCCGTTGTTTTGCCGCTTACAGGCATTGTTGTTCTGCTCTGCTTTCGGGATGACATCATCTGGCATGATAGATTCGATAACAGAACCACCGACAGTATTATATCTGTTATAAAAGTTGTTTTCTTCATTATTCTCTGCCTTTCTCAAACGACCCCCTCTTTCTATATTGCCGGTTTAATATCCGGCCTATTTATTCAAAACGGCCCGTATTATACTAACTTTCAGGTCAATTCACAAGAAATTGAAGTCGCCACAATTATCAGCCGAATTATTAGGGCCTGAAAAAAGGTGTCCAATAATAACAGCAGAATTTACAAACCAAATCAAAAATACCACATTCAGTAATTTTTAGTTCGACTTGAATTACTAAAATACTGCGGATAATCAAGTTAACTATTGACAAACAAGGTGAAAAAAGATATAATATCAAATAATTGGGAGGTTTATTTTACCATTATTGATTTTTAAACGGCTCCATTAATCTGATGCTATTCATGTGTCACTTAATGTAAGCCGGAACACAAATGGAGGGAATGATGAAAAAATTTCAAAGCATTTTAATCGTATCTGCAATAGTAATGACTTTTACCGGTGCCTCCGCATGGGCGGGTTTAACGAACGGTAGTTTCGAGCTTGGAACCGATCCCGGTGCATACAAAACACTAAATCCCGGAGCTACTGACATCTTCGGCTGGACTATTACCGGCCAAATCGATTATATCGGCACCTACTGGCAGGCCTCCGACGGCTTCCACTCTCTGGACCTCAGCGGACTCGCTGCCGGAAGCATTCAGCAGGACATCGACACGACCGTCGGTATGACCTACATCGTCAATTTTGACATGGCGGGTAATCCCGACGGCATACCAACTATCAAACAATTAGTCCTCGATGCGGTTGGTGTAGATGCACAGGCATTTAACTTTGATATAACAGGCAATACAAAATCAAACATGGGCTGGCAGAACAAGCAATGGTCGTTCGTGGCCAACGCAAGTACAACTACATTGAAATTCACGTCGCTTGTCGGTGACACCGGCTGGGGGCCGGCCCTGGATAATGTCACTGTAACAGCGATCCCGGCACCAGGCACTATTGTTCTTGTTGGTCTTGGCACCGCCATCGTGGGCTGGCTGCGAAGATGCAGAACACTGTAAATATCAAGCAATGGAGAAAAATCCGTAAGGGCTGTGATTATAAATCACAGCCTTTTTTTTATCTCAAAGCATATAGCTGACAAGGCATTGAATAACAAATCATTACAGACGGATTGTGAATTTAATATGCAGGGGGTGCCATCTCGCATTTGAGGACGGACATAATTAGCAGCACAAGCAAAAGAAGCAAAACTACCCACAGAACGTGTATGTATCTGGTTCGAAATGCATCTTTCTTGCTCATAATCTCGACCTCCTTTTCGCCGTCTCATTATATCCATTGCATATTCACATTCAACGGAAAAAGAAAACGAATCCATAATAAATTGTCGGGCTATACACAGATTTCAGGTTTCAAAGAGATGATAAATATCGAGAATTCAGAATTGAGATACGCGCCTTTAAAACATCATTGAATCGGCATAGATGTCCTGGAAGTCGGGCTCGTGGGCGATTTCGATATATTCGATTTTACGGGCCAATTCTTTTACGTGGTCCCGGCTCTGACGGGACAAAAGAATCATCTGTGCGCCGGAGGCGGCGGCATTGCCGATGAAATGGAGCCGTTGCGTATCACCCGTCGGCAAAAGGCCGATATGCAAAGCACTTTCAGAACGAATGTAATTGCCGAATGCACCGGCTAAAAAAATCTGCTCGACCCCGGCTTCTGTGATACCGAGTTTTTTTATAAGGATTTTTATACCGGCCCGGATGGCAGCCTTGGCCAACTGCATCTGGCGAATGTCTCTTTGTGTCAGAATTATGTCACGCTCTTCACCTTTGGCGGCTTTATATAGAATAAAACCTAACTGATTATCTTTCTGGATTATACGTGATACAATTGCCGGTGGCAGCATGTTTCGAAGCATCTGCGGCTGATTGAACCGGCCGGTGACATGGATAATCCCAAAATCCAGAAGTACCGCGACGGCGTCAATCAGGCCTGAGCCGCATATCGAATGTGGTGGGCAATTGCCTATAACATCTAAATCGATATCGTCCTGACCTACAACAACCGCTTCGATGGCACCCTCGGCCGCCCTGCTGCCGCAGCTTATTCGCGCCCCTTCCAGAGCCGGCCCCGCAGCGCAGCTTGCAGCGTAGAGTTTGTCTTTAGTTCCGAGTACAATTTCGCCGTTGGTACCGATATCAACAATTAATGTCACCTTATCAGCAGAGTCGATATTTGCCGCAAATGCGACGGCGGTTGTATCAGAGCCGACGAAACCGGCGATATTCTCGACTGTGTGGATATTGCCCTGTCGGTTTATTTTTATACCTAACTGCTCAGCGGGTAAATCATAGGCATCAAGCGAATGGGCCTTGTACGGCGCCTGGCCGAGCTGGGTAATCGGAAACTTCAGTAAGATATGGTTCATTGTAGTATTGCCGACGGCACAGAGTTCGTATATATCATCGGCGATAATAGCTGTCTTTTTGCAGAGCCTTGCAATCAGGTCATTTATGCAGTCGATTATAGTTTTGTTAAGCTGTGCAAGTTTTTTGGTCGTTTGGGCGTATGCTATCCTGCTGATAACGTCGTCTCCGAACAACGTTTGAGGATTGAGAGCGGATTCAGTGGCCGAGCACTCTCCATCAGCCATATTTATAAGTTTCGCCACCACTGTTGTTGTGCCGATATCGACGGCCAGGCCATAAATCTTTTCTGTCGTGGTCTTCTTACGAAGCTCCTCGTACATTGTCAGGGAAGGTTCGATTTTTACATCGATGCCGTGTTCGAGTATCTGCTGCTCGAAATATCTGGATTGGGAAGGGACACTCACTAAGAGGTCGCTCTGGACACGGTACTGGCAGGCGAGGACATGCCGGTGTTCCGGCTCTAAATATACAAGGCATTTTTTACAGGTTCCCCTGCCGCCGCAGGGAGTATTTAAGATGATTCCCGCCTGACCAGCGGCCTCGACAAGTGTTGCACCAGCATGAATGGAAATTTGTTTGCCGTCAGGCTCAAAAGTGATTTTGAAATGTTTCATTTGCCGTATTGCGCATGTCACGCGCGATACTCAATAAATACCCGTTTAACCGCTTATCAGGTGATTTTGTGCCGAATTTTCCACTTGGCGCGTCTTTTTTTGCTGCCGACTTTGCGTCTTCGTCTGGATTTTGCCATCTACTTCTCCACAAACAACGAAAAATCTTTATCTTAAAAACTTTAAAGTCTTTCAAATATATGATAACATAATCAATTTGAAAAGCAAAAAACAGAAATTAACAATTGTTTACGGCAAAAAATGGCGTTTATATCATGCGGAGACCTATAGTACAGGGCATTTTGAGCTTTATCAGGTGCCAGTTTGAATTGCAATTAAGATTGCTTGGAACGTTGTTTTCCGCCGGTTCGAATTGGGGTGTAAAATGATTCAATGCAAAGATTGTGAGTATTGTGAGATAGGGCCCGATGGTAGAAGGAACTTAAAATGCGATCCATTCACCAATATTAAAGAGCCGGAATGCCTCGCTAAATGGCAGCTTATTCGACTGGATATGCTATTAGCCAGCTATCAGGGGATGCTTAAATGGTATGGGAAATTAGCACCTCTACAGGATAAAATCTTTAAGTACATGCAGCGTGAAATTAATGAGCTTGATGAAGCGGACAATTGGAAGATCGATGAGCCGGAACAAGGGGAGGATGAGGAAGACCTCTGATTTTAGCGCCCTGATAGTATTTTTCTCAACATGTCAATTTTTCAGATTTTTGCAATAAATCGTTTGTAGATGCCGTCTTAATATTTGATAAAGCGCTGAAAATATGGCAAAAACTGATGATTTAGCCCTAATAATAGTCGGTTGCAGGAAAGGCGACGCTCAGTGCTTTTCACGGTTGGTTGATATGTATGCAGCTCGTTGTTACGGCTATTTTTATCGGCTAACGGGCAATAATGACATCAGCGACGAGCTGCTGAGCGAGCTATTTGTCAAATTGGTAGAGAAAATCGCCTCGTACAAAGGCGGCTCCTTTGATAGCTGGCTTTTTAGAATTGCCACGAATATTTTTCACGATTTTCTAAGAAGCAAGCAGCGGCGGCAAAAACTGCTCGATGCCCGAAAGGAGCAGCTTGAATCGGAGTTTACCGAATTTAAAAAACCCGGCAACGAGCAAATTGACAGGTTGCAGATTCAGCTTAAAAGACTGGACAACGATACAAGGGAATTGATTATGTTGCGATTTTATTCGCAGTTGAGTTTTAAGGAGATAGCCAAAATTCGGTCCGAGCCGATCGGAACCACATTGGCAAAATTGCATCGGGGATTAAAGAAACTGCGGGAATTTATGGAGGGATAATATTGTGGATAATCGAAATGACGAAAATCTAAGAGAGCTAATCGAGAAGTTTTTCGATCCAGAACAGGCTCAAATGTATCTCGATGATATAGAAAAAGGTGAGCAAATCCTTCACAATCACCCCGCCCCCGAGCCTGATGAGACGCTTATTGCCAATATAAAGGCTGAAATCGCCTTGAATGTACTGCCCCGCAAAGCAACATTAGTTAAACGGATTGCATACGCAGTATCGGCGACTGCTGCGGCAGTAATTATCATAGCGGCAATAAATATGAGTCTATTTGAAAAAACCATCGAAGTCGAGCCGGGTCAAGGAATACAGGTAGCCTCGGTTTTTCCCTGGGAAAGCTACGATATTGAAGCTTTGCATACCGAAGTCGAACAGATTGAAGATGAGCTGACAGATCTGGAATCGGGCAGGGAGAACCTCAACAGCAACAATGATATATCAGAAATGGAAATGGAACTGATAGTAATAGCCGGTGATTTCTGGAAGGGATAAAAAAATGGAGTCGAAACATAGAATCCTGTTAGTGTTAACGATAGCAGCAGCCCTGGTCTTTGTGCCCAGCTCTTTCGCCCAAGACAATGACGATGAAAGTCCACAACATCGTGAAGGACAAAGAATGCAAAGGCCCGGAGAAGGTCCGGGTCACCGTTCAGGCGAAAGACCGGGGGATATGCCGGGGGGACCTCCTCGAGATGAAAGATTTGGGCGAGACAGATCAGGACCGGGACGATCTGAGGGCAGATGGAGACGGCCGGAGCTTACGAATGAACAAATAGACAGGATTTTGGAGGAATTGAAAAAACGAGACCCGAATGCAGTAAAGGAACTGACCGAACTGCGAACAAAAGAACCGGAAAAATTCAAGACCGAGCTCAGGCGAAATGCGTGGCCAGAAATCGGTAAAATAATCATGGAGATGTGGGCAAACAGGCAGCGCGCAGAATTCCTTGAATGGCTTGAAAACTATGTCCCTAAGGTGGCCGAAGAACTTGTTCAATTAAAAGAAGAAGACCCCGAACTTTATGCCCAAAAATACGATCTCACCTGGCAAAAATACAGGCGAATCTATGACCGGGCCAGAAGGAGTCCCGAGTTAGCCAAAGTTCTTGTGGCGGATTTACAATTAGGCGAAAGAGAAGAAACGTTATCGAAACAAATTAGAACGGCCCAGAGCGAGAAAGATAAGAACGAGCTTACGGCCCAACTGGAAAATGTTGTCTCCGACAGGTATGACCTGATAGTCAGGCAAAAACAAATAGAGTACGAACAATTGCTGAGACGACTTGAGGAACTGCAAAAACGGGTCAAGGAAAGCATAGAAGACATCGGCAGATGGAGAAACGAAGAATTTAAAAAAGAGAAGGTGAGTGAACGGATTGAGGAGCTAACAGAAAGGGGAAAGACAAGATTTAGATGGTAGTTGGGATTTAACGAATTGGTTGTTCCCTATTGGTTTTCCCCTGTTTAATTTTGAGGTGTTTTTAAAGAAAGATTTCTCGTTATTTTACATTGTATTCGCTACCCAAGGATGGCACTAAACTCATACTCTTAGTGCCAATCCGCATATACCCCGCGAGCTCCTTGCGGGGTATTTTTTTAACATATTCATCCAAATCAGTCCATGTTAAATAATAAAACTCAAAAATTAATATAGAAATACGATTCACGAAACTTGCTCTGAACCATTCGAAAAACTATACTTCCGACAATTTGATAGGATGATATACGTCACCCATTCACCATTAACTATATCTCGAACCAAACCGCTCCCTTAATCTGCGCGCCATTGGCGGATAAATATTGTGTTGATATTAACATAATGGTAGCATAATATTAGTGAAAATTTTTGTCACAGTTAGAGTATTGTATAGCTCCCGGTAAGTAGTCTAAAGGCTAACATAGGTATTATTAATCTTATGCGGTAGAGAATTCACAACATATAAAGTGATACTCCAATAAATGCACGATTACCAATAAAGGAGTCAGAGTCATGGGGTGCGAACTCGTTCGAAAGCAATTACTATCGGCTCAGCGAAACGAAATAAGCGAACATCAAACTTATGCCTGGCTTGCCAAGCGCATACGGGACAAAAAGAATAGAGAAGTCCTCGAACGCATTGCCAATGATGAACTTAACCACTACGAAGTCCTCAAAGGCATCACGCAAACAGACGTCAAACCTCGTAAGCTCAGAGTATTTTGCTATCGGCTTATATCACGTGTACTTGGATTGTCCTTTGGACTTAGACTGATGGAGCGTGGCGAAGAGGTCGCCGAACGTCTTTATTGTGGACTCAAAGAGGAATTCCCCGAACTGGCAGACCTATTCATAGATGAGCAGAAGCATGAAGATGACGTCCTCGGCCTTATCGAGGAGGAGCGGATCGAATATGCCGGTTCCGTAGTACTGGGGCTCAACGACGCCCTGATGGAGCTGACCGGTGCTTTGGCCGGCCTGACCTTCGCCCTACAAAACGGCAAGGTCATTGCCATGACCGGTTTCATAACGGGGGTGGCCGCATCGATGTCAATGGCTGCCTCAGGGTATATGTCTGCCCGAGAAGAAGCCGACATAAACACATTGAAGAATCCTCTGAAATCGGCGGCCTACACGGGCATCGCCTACATTGTAACAGTGCTGATCCTGATTTCACCTTACCTTCTGCTCAACAATGTCTACACATCCATGGTGATAATGATGTCACTAAGTATTCTAATCATTTTGTCCTACAACTTTTACATTACAACCGCCAAAGGGCTGCGGTTATGGCGTCGATTCGGTGAGATGGCCTCTATCTCACTCGGCGTCGCCGGTATCAGCTTCCTCGTAGGAATAGTCGCGCGAATGCTCTTCGGTGTGGATATCTAAGAGCGGCACCGGTTATTGTGTTTTGACTTATTCCAAAGTATCACTCACGATATATCCAAGGAAAGTTTCCCATTTCAACTTTACTCACTCTTTCTATTTTATCTCTTATACATTCGCTCAATAGAAGATGTTGACGGCAGCAAATACGCAGGTACAATCTTCGTAATTAAATACAGGCGTATCTCCGGGATACTTATATGGATAAAACCAGCAAAACTAAAGTGATTTTCAAAAAGCAACCTGCCATGCGGCGTGTTTTGCTGGCTATGCTGCCGTGTATTGCAGGAGCAGTTTATTTTTTCGGCTGGCGGAGTCTGTTTATTGTTGCCTGGTCGGCAGTGGTCGGATTTATCGTTGAGTTTATTTTTACCCGGCTACGCGGCGAACCTGTCAGCGAAGCCGTCTTTGTTACGACAACGATATTTTCTTTAATCATGCCGCCGACAATTCCCCTGCACATATTGACAATAGGAATCGTCTTTGCGGTAATGTTCACCAAGGAGGTCTTCGGCGGTTTTGGACGCAATATATTCAATCCTGCACTGGCTGGCAGATGCTTCGTTTATGTTTGTTTTCCGATAGCTCTAACAGCCACATGGTCACCCGCAGCGAGCGGTACCTGGGGCGCTATTGATAGATGGACTACAGCCTCGGACGCAGACGCTGTTACAAGTGCAACGCCGATGGCACATCTCAAAGCTAAAAATATCGTGCTCGGAAACAGTGAGGACAATGTAACAAAGATTCCATTCGATATTGAAAAGAACCAGGTTGTCACCATCAAAAAATCGACACTTCTTAGAAGTCTGCTTTTCGGGCGCATCAGCGGGACAATGGGCGTCACTAGTGCACTTCTGATTTTAATCGGCGGCCTCTACTTATTCGTAACAAAAACAGCAAGCAGAACCGTTATTCTTTCAGTCGTCATAGCTTATGCCGCCCTTAACCAGATATTGTTTTGGTTCGGCGTCGAGCCCGTCCCCGGAGCTTTGCCTGCCGTACTCGGAGGCGGATTCTTATTCGGCGCTTTTTTTATGGCTACAGACCCGATTAGCTCACCCAGAACCGAGCCTGCCAGAGTGATTTACGGAATTATCATCGCCCTGTGCACGACAATCATCAGGAATTTTTCCATATTCAACGGCGGTTTGATGTTCTCCATCCTGATTGGAAATATGTTCGCCCCGATCCTGGATTATACAGTGCGATCAATCAAGGAAGGCAATAAAAAAGAGGCGAAAAAATGATACGAAAAAAACCGTGGTTTCCCATAGTTTATATGTTTTGCCTGACGGCTTTTTTCAGCACAATAGTCATCGGCTTTACGCAGGCAACCGGCGAAAGAGTTGAAGCAAACGAAAAACTCGCTTTTGAGAAAGCTGTATTGGCCGCCCTGCCCGGGCTATATGAAGAAAATTTAAGTCGGCTTCAATTACATCAAAGATTCACCGAATCAGTCAGCCCACCGGACGATTCTTCCGGAGATGCTTATACATTACAAAAAAACGGGCAAACAGTCGCTTACGCCCTGCCGATTTCCGGCCAGGGATTCTGGGCGCCGATTAAAGCAGTAGTCGGAATCAAAGCGGACAAAAAAACTATTACCGGCATCGCCATATATCAACAAAATGAAACACCGGGACTCGGTGCTGAAATCGCCAAGACCGATTTCACGGAGCAATTTCGGGACAAAGTAATTTCAATCGACGGCGATCCAATAAATATCAAGCGTCCCGGCACAGTGTTAGGTGACAGCAATGTCCATGCCGTCACTGGGGCCACGCAAACAAGTACCCGACTGGAAAATATAATTAATAAAGGATTGAAAGAATGGCTCTCTAAAATGTCTGAAAAGTGAGACTAAAAATAACAATGAAAACAGGTAAATCACAAAAAACAGATATTATAAGCAAAGGACTATGGAGCAATAATCCTGTCTTCCAACAGGTCCTCGGTATATGCAGCACACTGGCGGTGACAAACCTCGTGCTCAATACTGTTGTAATGTGCGTTGCACTGATATTCACACTCTCTCTGAGCTCCTGCACGGTTTCGGTCCTGCGGCAATTTACGCCGCGAAGTATCCGAATGATGGTGGAGACATTAATTATCGCTTTCTATGTTATCATTGTGGATGTCGTGCTCAAGGCATACTGGCCGGAGATGAGCAGTAACCTCGGTCCCTATGTCGGGCTTATTATTACAAATTGTATCGTCATGGGCAGATGTGAAGCCTACGGAAATGCCAATCCGCCGGGTAAGGCTTTCCTGGACGGGTTTTTTAACGCACTCGGTTATACATTCATCCTTCTGATTATTGCTACCTTCCGCGAGATTCTGGGTATGGGCACTTTTCTCGGCCTTTCGGTGCCCTACTTCAGCGGACCGCACTGGGACAAATGGATTATTATGGTCATGCCGCCGGGTGCTTTTTTCATGCTGGCTATAGTGACATGGATATTCAGGTCGATTCAAACATCTATGGAGGACAAGGCAAAATGAACGGGGCAGCGCAATTATCCCATGCATTTATCGTTTTCGTTTCCGCTATATTCACACAGAATATCCTTCTAAGCTACTTCCTTGGACTTTGCCCATTTATCGGCGTCTCTCGCGAAGTTAAAACGTCATTCGGTCTGGGATTGGCGGTGATATTCGTAATGACATCGACCTGTCTGCTCAACTGGCTGGCGTATCAGTACGTGATAGAACCTCTTAATCTACATTTTTTCCGCTTCATCTTATTTATTATTATTATCGCCGCATTCGTCCAGTTTGTCGAAATGGTCATCGAAAGATTTTCTCCGTCGCTATATCAAAGACTCGGCGTTTTTCTGCCTTTGATAACCGTCAATTGCGCCATACTCGGAGCTTCATTGTTTATGGTGATTCGTGAATACAGCTTCATAGTCACTCTCGGATACGGCCTAGGCAGCGGCATCGGCTGGTTCCTTGCTATCATCGCAATGGCCGGCATCAGGCAAAAACTTGCAAACGACCGAATACCCAGAGGCCTGCAAGGCCCGGGCATTACACTGATTATCGCAGGTTTGATGGCACTGGCCTTCATTGGATTTACCGGTGTTTTAGCGGGGAATTGACTTCGGCACCTATCAGGATTTGGAATGATTCTAACAATTTTTACAGCGGTTACAGTCGTCAGCTTAATCGGGGCATCCCTGGCCGGAGTTCTGGTTATTTCCGAGCACTACCTGAATGATTACGGCCAATGCAATATTACGATTAACGATGAGCGGGAGCTTGAAGTTGAAGGGGGCAGGGATTTGCTTTCGCTGCTTACCACCGAGAAAATTTTTATTCCGAGCGCATGCGGGGGAAGAGGTACCTGTGGGCTGTGTAAGCTCAAGGTCCTCGAAGGCGCCGGTCCGCTACTGCCGACCGAGGAGCCCTATCTCGATGATACTGAGAGGAACTCGAATGTACGGCTCGCCTGCCAGGTTAAAGTGCGAAGCGATTTGAAAATCGAGATACCAAAAGAGCTTTTTGCCATCCGTGAATTTACATGCAAGTGCACTGAGATTACAGATTTAACTTATGACATTAAACAGTTCCGGTTCGAACTTATCGAGCCGAAAACGATTGATTATATTCCCGGTCAATACATCCAGCTTCAAACTCCCGTTTATGAGAAAAGCAGCGAGGAAGTTTACCGGGCATATTCGATTGCATCTGACCCGGCCAAGAAAAATACAATCGATCTTATAATTCGTCTTGTCCCCGGGGGAATTTGTACTACTTATTGTTTCGAATATCTCAAGGTCGGCGACCAGATGAAAATGAACGGGCCTTACGGCGAATTCAGACTTACAGAAACGGATGCCCCGATAGTCTTTATCGCCGGCGGTTCAGGAATGGCTCCGATTAAATGCATGCTGCATCACATGAAAAATACTCAAAATAAAAGAAAAGCGACATACTATTTCGGTGCAAACCAGTCGCGGGATTTATTTTTGCTTGATTTAATGAAAGAATTCGAAGAACAGTTGCCGGATTTTCACTTCGTACCTTCGTTATCCGAACCCAATCAAGGAGGTAATCTTGAATACGAAAAAGGTTTGGTAACAGACACTGTCAAAAAAAATCCGAAAAATGCACAGCAGTGTGAAGCTTATCTCTGCGGCAGCCCGGGTATGATTGATGCAGCGATAAAAGTCCTGCTCGAACTCGGGACAAGTGAAGAAAATATCTTTTACGATAAATTCGAATAAAATCCGGGAATGAAAATGAAAGAGTCACCCCAAAATAAAAAACTCGAAGCGGTATTGCGGTCTTCCAAGCTGGTCGCCGGCGGCTTTATGGGTACCGACACCCGGAGCGTTTCTGAAATTATCGATGCGGACAAAAACGAACTATCAAGACTTGGTTTTACGAGCGAACAGGTGGCCGGTCGCATGCAACAAATCACCAATATCGCAAAACCTGGACTGGGAACGTGGGTGCGAATTGACGATAATCTTCAAGCAAAAACAGATGAAGCCAGAGGATTTCTGCCATGTCCCTGGCCGCACTCCGGCAGATTTGTAAAAAGAATCACAATAGCAAGACGAATAGAAACAAGTGAAATTATACAGTGGTCGGATTTGAATATCCATCTGATTGGCGAACATGGTTTCTTTCAGGGGAAAGGCTCACGTTTTAGAATCGAACCGAAGAAACTTATAAAGATGATATTCTAACGTACTCTTTGGATTAGCCCCTCAATCATCCCGTCCGGGTGAGCCGCCGATGTTTGTACTTGGCCGCCAGCCATCTTGATGATCCCAACTGTCCGGGTCGTGATTTGCAGGATCTATAATTGTCAGAGAAAAACCGTCGCCGTCGGTGGTTGGATACCAGCCGTCTTTGTAGTCGAACTCCAGAATTTTTTGCCCGACGGCGTCTTCCAGCTCGATTTTTTCACCGGCATTATTCAGTCTGCCGGAATATTGGCCTGCTATAATAATCTCCGTGGAATATCGGGTTTCGAAAGCGTCTATATCCTGGACAACCACGACATATTCACCTGGTGCCAGTTCGAGGCTTGGGAAGGTAAAATCGACACCGTTTGTGAATTTTACAAGATTCAAATTTATCGCTTCGGCTCCGATGTTTGTCAGCTCAACAAACTCTTCGTTCGGGTCGTTCGAAGGATGATACATGATCTCGGTGATTCGCAGGTTATCCGCCACCGGCCCTACTGCAAAAGTTGCCTCGTTAAGCGCGCTCCACGAGCCGCCGTCAAGTACTCTTGCTTTGATATGCCTGCTGTCGTTCAATGTAATCGGCCCGATATATTCACTTGCATTTGGTGAAATACCAGGGTCGTTAACAGAACTACTTTGACCTATAACCAGTTCAACTGAGATCAAAAAGTCTGAGCTGTCCGGACTTACATTCAATCCATGAATTGCAAGAATATTGTCACGCGGACTCAAAACATTCAAATAATGAGATACATCAAAATCCTGATAATTTACCGCCGCCGTGTCGGAATTCTGTGCCGTGGCTGTTGAGTCCCACTGCGGTGTCACCGGTGCATTTGAGCGAGCTACTTCAATACCATTAATATATGCTACAAAACCGTCATCGTAACGTACTTTAAGTGTCATAATATTAAATTCGCTCGAATCCTGAGGAATGTTAAAGGAAGTCCGTACATAACAACCGGTTTGGCCCTGATACATCTGGTCGTATAAATCTATGTTAATATAATTCTGATAGCCGCTGCCTGCCTCGTAGCCTACTCCCCCTGTGCCGGATATCCAGTTAGAGTCATCAAAAAATCCGCCGCCTTTCCAACTCTCATTCACAGGGGCCGTCGGAACAAGCACACGCCTGGGGTTGTTCTCAGCAACGATAGTTGTAATCTCGCTGTTACCAGAGGATCCGGGCAACCGCGGATCAGAACCATCGAGTGTAAACCATATTGAACCATCAGCAGTCATCGAAAGTAAGCTGTTATTTGTAATCCATCCGCCATGTTGATATAAACCATCGACATGGAATACAGGTGCTTGTACATGAGGATAAAGACCGGCATTTCGGAATTGCTGCAGAACAATGTCAGAGCGTTGAGGAATGTAATAATTCAGTATCCAGTCACGTCCGGCACGCCCATCATTATAATCTTCATCTCGGTCGTACCAGTCTTCAAGTGTCAATGGGCGGGGGTAATGCATGTCTCCCCAGCGTGCCGATTCTGCAACCATAGCTCTTTCAATTTCAGCCGCCAGGTTTGAGTAACGATTGTATAAATCTTCCGGAGTTAGTACCCCATTGTTGAAAAAGAATTTATGCACACGGTCGGCAAAAAATAACCTATACTCTGCATTATTACTTAAAAATTGATGAGGCTGTCCGGCATCGGAGAAATTATTGTTAAGGGCATTCATGCCAAGTGGCGAACGGTCCAGATTATTACCCAATGTATTTTCAAAATCCCAGTTATAAAACTTAAAACCCGTACTATTTTCAGACCTGTCACAGGCGGCGTACCAGTTTTTCCAGGGCCAGTCCCAATTGCCACCCCAGATGTTAACGATAATATAGTCGATATAGTTTGTTACATCGAGAAGATTTGGATATGAAGGATTAGGCGTACCATCGGGATTCTTACCCTGTAATTCCATGTATCCTTCGTAAGATATCCCGGCTTCGTTACATTGGGCAAGCATTTGGTTCCATCTAACAGTATCTCCATTGATCTCCTCGAAACCTTCCTGTCCATAATGCATTGCATCCCAATTATCTCTGTCGCCGCCATAATATCCGGCTGAAAAGGAATTATCCGGCCGCTCGCACGGATTGTACAATCCCCAATAGATGCCGTTGATATAAAGATGGACAAAGTTTCCATGTGCACCGGCGTGTCCCGTAGCCAGTTGCAACCTGCGGCCGAACTCATCACGTGTATATTGCTCAGTATATATGGCGTCTCCCCATGCATAACCATCGTTGGCACCGGCACGAAGGACAATCGTCTCGAAGCTGTCCACCGCATCCTCACCGTAAAGGGCATACCGCAGTTCCGTCGGGCCGTAGATTCCTTTGAAGAAAAGACGGAAAGAATTTTTCCTCGCCCGATCAAGAGCTCGGAACCAACCACCCTGAATTCGGATACCACAGTTTATCTGAAATCCATTGGTTCCATCGGGATGGATAAGTTCGACTGATGCTGGACGTTCCCAGTCAAGGCCGCGTCTAGTGGGATTGCTATATATACCGTTGGAGCCGAACATGTCACTAATGTTCATGACGATTGATAAAGTTGGGATTGACTCGAGGTCGTCACGAATTGTAGCTGCATAAATTCCGCCGTATCTATCATCGCCTCTGGGATTGCCATCTTCATCAAACTTTCCTATGACATCCCTGTCCATACCATAGTCAGGTGACGACCAGCTCCCCCAGGTACGTGGAAAACCGGCATCTAACGTTGCCTGATAATCCTGGCGAATGACATCATCGAGAAAAATATATGTATGGGTACAAACTTTCGAAGGAATCCAGCCGGACTTGACTGCTCCAGCCCGCAAGCAGACTGTTTTACTGACGGTAATCGGACCGGTATATATTGCGCCTTGCAGCCCTCCACGCGAACTCGGTTCAAGTGGACCAGAGCCGTCGAGAGAATAATATATATCGGCATCTTCGGTCTCTGTAGCGATGGTTACAGAAAACGGCTCATCATAAAAGCCATGATTATGACTGAATTCAGGATCAGCTACCCTGCCAGGATACGCACCACTATTTTTCGCTTCCGGAGTAGCGGCTAAAAGGAATCGCCAATAATCATTAGAGTTGGGTTCTCGCCCATATGAAATATCCGTAATTTGCTCGGGATAAATAACACTATCAATCAGAAAAATACCATCTCTGTCAAACATGCTGATTTCTTCGCCGTCGGCATCAAGCTTAAAGTTAGCATGAAGCCCTTCGTCACCGGTGTCGTCGTCGGCCCATATCAATAGATAATCACCTGCCGGGACAATAGTCGCAGCGGGAATTTGCCACTTCGTAGGAATAGATAGATCATCTGTCAAAAACATACCGCCAATATTTACAGCATCTTCACCGTAATTGTATAGCTCGAGCCAGTCATCATATTGACCTTGTGGGTCCGCTACAGAATTGCTATTTAACGCCATCAACTCGTTGATAACTAATGTAATGTCTGTTTTGCCGGATTGTTCTGATAAAGCGGACTCAATTTCCAAAACACCAGCCAGGGAAACAGCCAGGAATGTAGTAAGCAGCGAAATTTTCGTACGATGGAACAATGTTCTAAATCTAAATCCTTTTCTATCAGCAATCTATGGCTATGTGCCTGTTTCGGGTGAATCGGTGAGAAGCTCGTTTATAACAACAGAGCCCGAATTAAGTGCAATTCCGCTGTCATCCCAGCCGGGTGAGCCGCCGATGTTTGTGCTTGGCCGCCAGCAGTCTTGGTCGTCCCAACTATCCGTATCTGAATCTGCAGGATCTATAATTGTCAGAGAAAAGCCGTCGCCGTCGGTTATCGAATACCAGCTATCTTTGTAGTCAAACTCCTGAATCGTCTGGCCCACGGCGTCTTCCAGCTCGATTTTTTCACCGGCATTATTCAGTCTGCCGGAATATTGGCCGGCGATAGTAATATCCGTGCCGTAGAGGGCCTCGAAGGCTATTCTATCCTGGACGGCCACGACATATTCGCCGGGTGCCAGTTCAAGAGCGGGGAATGTAAAATCGATGCCGTTAGTGAATTTGACCAGATTCAAATTGATTGTTTCATCCCCGATATTGGTCAGTTCAACGAACTCTTCGTTCGGGTCGTTTTGAGGATGATACATAATCTCGGTTATACGCAGATTCTCCGTTACAGGCCCTACTGAATAGGTTGCCTCGTTCAGCGCGCTCCATTTTCCGCCGCTTAGCACTCTGGCCTTGATACTGGTGCTTTCGGTTAATGCTACCGGCCCGGTATATTCAAACGCACTTGGTGATACACCGGCCTCCAAAGCAGAATCATCTTCGATGATCTCGTAGGCGACAAGCTCTGCAGATATAAGAAAGTCCGTGCTCGTAGTAGAAGTGTTCAGGCCATGGATAGCTAAGATATTGCTTCCGGGATCGAGCATATCAATATAGGAAGATATGTTGATATCCTCGAAGTTTACTGCCGCAGAATCATCATGTGACGTATCGGCTCTGGAGTCCCAGGTCGCTATACCATTGAAATTGCGTCTGGCGACTTCCGTACCATTGATGTAAGCGACAAAGCCGTCATCGTAACGAATTCTAAGTGTCATAATACCGAGCTGATCCGGGGCTTCTGTCAGGTTAAAGGGTATTCGTATATAACAACCGGTCAGGCTCCCGTACATCTGGTCATACAAGTCAACTCTGATATAATTTTCATATCCACTACCGCGCTCATAACCAACACCCCCGGTTCCGGATAACCACCGGTCGTCATTATAATACGCGCCGCCCTTCCAGGTGTCACTCACCGAGCCGATGGGAACGAGCACCTGTTTGGCGGCACTCTCGGAGACGAGAGTTATACTTTCACCGCTTGGCTGTGATGTGCCGGATATTCGTGGATCGGTTCCGTCAAGAGTGTAATAAATTTTGTTTGCCGTTGCAGGTATTGAAAATAAGTCTCCGGTCGAAACTTGTCCACCGTGTTGATTACGCATGTTGATAAGGAAAACCGGAACATCGATATCCGGATAAAGGTTCTTGGAACGCAGGACATTCATAATGGCGTAAGAATTGGCGGTGTCATGGATGGCGGGAATGTAGTTATTGACGATGTTGTCGCGCTCCACGACCCATGAATCTTCGCGCGTGAAGTAGTAATCCGGGCCGTGAGGGGCGGGGGGATAATGGTAATGATTGATATCGGTAAGTGGATTCGGCTGCTGGATGCTGTTTCCGTAAGGAGTGCTCATCTGAGTGTCACCCCATCGCGCGGACTCGGCGACAATAGCCTTGTCAATCCAGTTGGTTATAGTAATGTAACGGTCCTGAGAGGCGGTGACACTAAGGGCGCCGTCGTTGAAACAGTGCTTATAGACACGGTCGGCGAAGAGCAGGCTGAACTCCTCACTCCTTCGCATTTTCTGGAAGAGACTTCCCGCCCCGCCTGAGCTGTCGATACGTGAGGCTGCGCGACCATGGTAATCGAGGACGATTTCCTGGTCCCAGACGAAAAATCTGTACCTGCCGTCACCACTAACTGCATTGACGGCGGCATATCCATTATGGTGCGGCCAGTCCTCGGCATCGGCGTAGAAGTGCAGAAGCATGTAATCGGCGAAGTTTTCAACATCGAGGTAATTTTGAATCTGTGTATAACCGGTCATTGTGCTCGGATCTATGGACATCATAGAATTCCAGCGGGAACCGGGTCTGGAAAAGTCTTCATTTATTTCCCAGTCTTCGGGTTCGCCTCCGAGGTGGCTGGAGAAGAATTCGTCGCTGAGACGCTCGGTGAGATTGAATATGCCGAAATATATACCGTCAACGTAGAGGTGTATAAACTTTCCACGGCTGGACGGCTGGCCCATCGCGCGCAGGCTCTCTTTCATCCAGACATCCCTGATATACTGGGAATCGTTGGGCCGGTATCGGCTCGCGCCCCATGATACAAGGCCCCAGGAATCGGTGAACGAGGCACGCAGAACGAGCTGGTTGAATTCATCCACTTCCGAACCTTCGAAGAGCGGATATTCGAGTTTTGCCGGCCCGTACTCTCTGGTGAAGGTCAGGCGAAGAGAATGTTTCTGCATACGCTGGGGATAACGGCTGGCACCGCCATGGACTTCAATTTTGCAGTTTTCCTGAAATCCTCTGCTACCATCGGGAAGGATATATTCGACCGAACACGGACGTTCCCAATTCCTTCCTGATTTAGTTGCGTTAGAGTAAATGCCGTTTTCTTCATTGTCGGTAATGAAGTCGTCAAGCAACATCGCGATGGAAACAGTCGGTATGTCAAGCAAGGCATCGCGGATAGAGTATCCAGGCAATGTGTTATTAACAACTCGTGGGTCCATCTCGTAATCAGACGGGACTTTGCCTGTGATATAGAAAACTTTAAAGGCACCTTCTTCTCCCCAATCGCTCGGCCAATTTTCAGGGTCTGCAGGTTGCTGGGAGACATCGTCGGGGAAAATATATGTGTGTGTATCCACATCGGTGGATAGCCAGCCCGATTTAAAAGCCATCGCACGCAGGCAGGTTGTTGTCGAAATCTGTATAGGGCTTGTATATAACTGGCCGTGCGTTTCTGTGGGAGCGTTGCCGTCTGTTGTATAACGTATTGAAGCTCCTGGGGTTTGAGTGGTGATTGTAACGGTAAATGGTGTATCGTAAAAACCGCGGTCCGAGTTGAATTTAGTATCTGCAACTACGCCGATATAACCTTCTTCATTTTGTTTTTCCGGGCTGGGATTACTCAAAAAATGCCAGTTATCAGCTCCGTCAGGGTACCTGCCGTAGGAGATATCCGTTATCTGTTTGGGAAAAACAATGCTGTCGATTATCGTAGTACCGTCGGTATCAAACAGTCCAATCTCTTCACCATCGACATTGAGCTTAAAATTCGCATGCAATCCTGCATCGTCGATGTCATCATCGGCCCATATTAAAAGATAGCCTCCTGCCGGGATAATTGTCGTAGCGGGAATTTGCCATTTAGCAGGAGCAGACAAGCTATCGGAAAGATACATCCCACCTACATTAATAGTATTGAGACCGTAGTTATATATTTCAATCCAGTCGTCATATTGGTTCTGCAAGTCGGCCTTAACACTGCTGTTGGACGCCATAAACTCATTGATTACCAGAGGAATCTCGGCTTCCGTAGAATTAACCAGGCAAACAGCTAAAAACACAATGTGCGGTAATATCTTGACAAATCGGAACATTTTTATCGATCCTTCCCCGTCAATAAATATCATACAAATTATAACCTATTCAATGTTACCCATAAACTTTTCCTATTTTAACATACGAAACGTGGGTAAGTCAATGTCAATCAGTGCATTTTGAGCTATCCAAATACTATCGAACATTTCCCTGTTAAAACAGAATCCATATACCCGAATTCTGACCTTAGACTCAGAAACAAATAAAAGTGCTTGTATCTAAGTATTATCTACAGTGGACTACAGGTTAGCTCTGAAATTGGTTCTTATTATATAGAGATTTAATTGAATTTCTTAATAGTCACTTAGTGATTCATGGAAAGCTCAAACCAATTTAAATCAACAGCCTGATACCAATGAAATGTAGGAATTAAAATAACAAAAATCCATCTTAATATAGATAATGAAAAAGGGCTGTAAACCTCCGCATTTACAGCCCTTTTTTAGCAATAATCCATTAAAAATTATAACACAATAAGCAACACAATTCTATTGTGGTAACTACGTATTTTTTGTAAAAAAATTGGCATTTAACGTGTAAAATCCACATAATTGATCCCGTTGATGGTATAAAAAACATGACCTTGTTTTGTGAAAAAAACAAGATTTATATAACTGCATAAAATATATGGTCTGATAATATTTTAGCGTTTAATCACGTATTTATCTTTAATATGTCAACAGGCTGTTAGGAATTGAGGAACACAGATATGAAAAAATTCAATTCCATTAACGAAATTCTTGATTTTGCTATAAGCCGTGAGGTTGAATCCAATATTTTTTATCTGGAACTGGCCGATTATGTTGAACAGCCGGAGATGGCTAAAGTACTCACTGATTTAGCCTCGGAAGAATTAAGGCATATTTGGAATCTATTAAAGCCTCTAAAAGCGGTTTAGATGAGCAGGAAGTTGGCAACCTCAATATTACCGAGAAAGTAAAAGATATTGATATAGATGCTAAAATGGATTATGTCGATATGCTTATTGTGGGAATGAAAAAAGAGGAGGCATCACGTAAACTCTATACCGATTTGGCTTCCATAGCACAAAATCGACAGGTCAGAGAAATTTTTTTGAAGTTAGCACAACAAGAAGCCGGGCATAAGCTGAGATTTGAACTTGAGTACGATTTGATGACTTTCTAAATGAAAAAGTCGGACTCTCAACATATTATCTCGCAGGATAGGCGGCCCTGTTATTTGTCGTCAAGATAAAAGACCACATAAACCACGGTGAGTTGTAACAAACCGCTTTTTTATTCACCAATGAGACGGTTCAGTACACAGGTATAAATCAAGCCCTTAAGAGCGGTTCTTTAATGCTTCATCAACGTACGACTTAAGCTCGTGAATAACAGATTCCTGCTCAGAGATAATCGCCTTGACCACATCGCCAATAGTGACTATACCAACAAGCTTATCATTCTCAAGAACAGGCAAATGGCGGACATGCTTATTCGTCATCAGGGCCATACACTCGCTAAGACTCGTCCATGGAAGGACATAGCAGACCGGCTCGGCCATTACCTCTGCTACGGTTGTTTCTTTTGATGATTTGCCCTTGAGAGCCAGTTTCCGAGCGTAATCTCGTTCAGAAAACATCCCAGCGACTTTACCCTGGTCAATGACAACAAGAGCACCAACGTCTTTGTCGGCCATCAACTCAAGGGCCTGGTATGCAGAACTCTGAGGCGAAACAGACCACACATTGTGTCCTTTTGAGTCTAATACCTGGGATAGCGTGATCTTCATATTATTACTACTCCTTTCTCTTGATATATCAATTATCTTGACTAATGCTACGCCGGATTGCAAATATCCCGGTTCCTTCAGGCATATAAGTCCAAATTATTCTGGGAAATCTATACTGCACAAGAGCGATTTTCAAGTTAAAAAGAATTAAAATGCACACTATCGAGTCACATAAAAACTACAGACTCAAAACAAACCGGTTTAGATATATTCTCGAAATCAAGCCAATTTTTCTCTCGGCAGTAATAATAACAAATATGGAGAATTATTGTAGAAAAAAGGCCCCGGAGTGTGTAATAAGTGGAAAAAACAACGATCGGCAATAATTGATAGATAGCTGTAATCCCTGTTTACATCCTCGATTGAGGGCTAATTTAATGTTTGAACTCCAAAATAAGGCACTGTGCGATGCAATTTAAGAACTGTTTATTTATACACTACCTCCACAGACGTTAAAAAAAACTGCCCTTAAACCAATTTTAGACTATGAAATATGGCAGTATATTTGGTATAATAGCCATTGTTGAGCTATATCTAACATTTCGCATTTACATCTGTGTCGTGCATCTTAGAAGCCGTAATTGTCCTGGGTATTAAGGATGAGATTATGGTAACAATAGGTGTGATATTAATTATATGGATTTCCTCGGGAGTGCTGGCCTACCTTCTTACAGAAGCCGCCGTTTACTGCTACGGCAGGCGAGCATGGGATCGGTACATGCGGGAGTTTTCCATCATTTGCGGGATTCTTTTGGGCCCCGTTTATCTGCTGATTTCAGCGGAAGTGCTGTTATTCGCTTTGATGGGCAACGGCCTGAAAACAGACCACAAGAGACGGTACAGAGATTCCTAAGTGACAGTACCATGCAGGGTCACCGTATAGGGCCGTGTTCTTCTCACAGTCGATACTGTAAGTCCATACGGAAGTTTCTATTCTAAATTCCGTTGATGACATCGGATATTATTACCAAACAAGCTTAAAACTAAAAACAGCCTCTGCCGTCAAGCACCAGCCGGACATTTTCAATTCCTTAATCAATCTATACTATATGCTCAGTGACACTATTTAAAAAATGATGTTCCTTGACAGTTGTCTCTCATGACCTTATAATTATTTTTAAGTTGATTATGACAAACCTTATTAACCTCGGTCGGAGGCGTTAAGTTGAATAAACAATTTGTTTTTGCTCTGTTTGCCCTGCTGGTATTTTGTACAGGCAACTCGCAGGCAGTTAAAGTGGCCTGTGTGGGAGACAGCATAACAGCCGGCGCCAATATTCCCGATCGAGAAGTTAATTCCTATCCGGCACAACTGGAATCCAAGCTCAGAAAATTCGATAACAAATGGGAAACCGAAAATTTCGGCGTCGGCGGCGCAACCCTTTTACGCAAGGGTGATTTGCCCTACATGGAACAATCGGCATATAATCAAGCCCTGGCCTGGAATCCCGATGTAGTCGTAATAATGCTGGGGACCAACGATTCGAAGTCGTTCAACTGGATTTATAAAGACGAATTTGTTCCTGATTACTGCGCTTTAATAGACAGCTTCGCCGCCCTGTCGAGCCGACCGGATATTTGGATATGTAAACCAGTCCCCGCATTCAAGTTAAACTTCAGTATTACGAACGAGATTATTCGAGACGAGATAATTCCGCTAATTGATGGAATTGTGGGTCAAAGGGATGTTCGTGTCATCGATTTGTACACCCCGCTGCTCGGAGCTTCAGAGTACTTTCCCGACGGTATCCATCCGAACGCCGAAGGTGCCGGTCTGATGGCGGAAATCATCGTACCCATGCTGCTCGGTATCCGGAGCAAGCCCGATTTTAATCTTGACGGTGTTGTTAACTTTATCGATTACCTGATACTCATCCAGCATTTTACCAACAATGACATATCCCAATCGGGCAATCCAAATCCCGAAGGTACGAACAATAATAATTCGAACGATAAATACGACCTTACCCCCACTCCCGACGGCGATGGTATAATTGACCTGCGTGATGTGGCCGCTTTATTCAAATACTGGCTCTCGACGCCGGGATTGCTGGCCCACTGGAAACTCGATGAGAATGAGGGGCTTCTGGCTGCAGATTGTTCCGGAGGAATAAACGGCCAAATCCACGGAAGTGCTATCTGGCGCCCTTCAAGCGGATATAAAGACGGTGCACTGGAACTAAACGGCACGGACAGTTATATTAAAACAGGTTTCGTATTAAATCCTATAGACGGCCCTTTCTCTGTCTTTCTCTGGACAAAAGGAGGGCAACCCGGCCAGGTCCTTATTGCACAGCAGTCCGGCAGTGAGTGGATTGGAATAGACCTTGTCACCGGTGGATTACGAACCAGGCTAACGGATGGCGGTCGTTCCACACCGGAACTTGTAAGTGATGTCCCTTTCTCCGGCGACCAATGGCACCAGGTTCTGTTGATTTGGGATGGTTCTTTAAGACACTTGTACACCGACAGGGTCGAGATAGCCGCGGATTCGGCACCTCTTAAATCACTTACTCATTCTGAAGGTGGACTATTTTTCGGAGCAGCGCAAAATCTTGATGCTTCAAGATTCTGGACAGGTCTGATTGACGATATTCGGATTTACGACAAAGTTATATTGCCATAATTATACAGAAAAAGTAATAACTCAAAATTGCCACCAATCTTCGGAGGCAAGAATAAATCCACTTCCTGATGAAAAAGGGGGATTTAGGAACGGCTAACTTCAGAGAGTCGCCAAGTACATAAAAAGGTGTTAATATTTTTTTCTTATTGTTATAGCACCCAAGCCGGCTGCGGGGACAGTTGTTGTTTCGAATCATCTAAAACATGATGTTTTTAATCATGGAATTCAATAACGCTCCTTCGATAAACCTCTAAAAGTCTCCATTTTGCTTTCCCACTTATGTGAATCAATCTCGTTCGAGACACCACACGAACGCCACAGCTCACACCAGTACTTCCATATATACCTGACTACTCTCATATTGACACCCTCATCCCAAATGGTGATGATTTTCCAATCAAAACACGGTAGAAATCCCTTCCCTGAGAAATTGAACGAAAATAAGCTATAACAAAGTGCCAAAGGTGCTGTCAAGTGTAACGTCTTTTTTTCTGAAATTTTGTCGTTCTGTAAAAATATCTCGGTTTGGAATAAACCGTGAAAAAAGGATCTATAAGTTGGCTGCATAAGGGAATCGCCGGTTGCTGTTGACCACGGGAACCGCAATATTTTTAGTGATATGGTTTGATGCTTAAACTAACCTGCTATGAAAAGGATATTTAAGGTGCAACACAGTGTGACAGAACTAATTCAGTCTATGATTTTTGGGGAATTTATGAAGAGCCGCGTTACACAGTCATCTCTTTTCTGTCTAATACTTTCTGAATAACAGCGGCTATCTCCTGCCTGCTGATGGGTTTCGCGATAAATTCTTTTATTCCTATCTCCTTAAGTTCTTCGGGGTGTATATTCTCCGGAAATCCGGAACAGAGAATCACCGGAATATCAGGCCGGATGGAAATGAGTTTTCCGGCCAAATCCGTTCCGGTCACGTTCGGCATGACCTGGTCTGTGATGACAAGGTCGAATTCATCGGGTTTCTCCTGAAATGCTTCCAGCGCATCAATACTGCTTGTCTTGGCAACGACAGCAAATCCGAGACGTTCCAGTATCTGCCCTGTTACGTCAACCATCATCTCCTCGTCATCCACCAGAAGTATCACCTCTTTTTTATTATCCGTCGGCTCCGGCGGCTGAGCCTCATGAACCTCACCACTTTCTATCCTGGGCAGGAATATCTCAAAGGAGGTACCTTCGCCCGGTGTGCTGCTGACAGCGATTGCACCATCATGGCTTTTGACGATTCCATGGACCACAGGAAGTCCTAATCCGGTCCCCTCGTTCACTTTTTTCGTGGTAAAGAAAGGTTCAAAGATTCGCTCCAAAACCTCTTTCTCCATCCCACAACCGGTGTCACTTATGTTAAGCTTTACATAGGAACCCTGCCCAAGAAGCTCGTCCCCGATTCTTGTCTCCGACTCAAGAGTGACATCTGTAAGGCCGACTTCCAACAGCCCCCCTGTCTGACGCATTGCATGCGAAGCATTAGTACAAAGATTCACCAAAACCTGGTGAATTTGTGTCGGGTCGGCCAAAACTTTACTGGACTCCGCGTGAATCTTCCGACAAATCTTAATCGTTGCAGGCAACGACGACCGAAGCATTCCGAGAACTTCCTTGATAATGGAGCTAATCTGTATCGGCTCCTTCTTCCGCTCCTGCTCGTCCTTACGGCTGAAGGTCAATATCTGCTTTACAAGTTTTGTCGCCCGGTTACTGCAGGACAATATTTGTCCGAGGTTGTCCCGCACCGAACTATCGGCAGGAAGGTCGTCAAGTGACAACTCCACGTAGCCCTGAACCGCAGCTAAAATATTATTGAAATCGTGGGCAATGCCTCCCGCCAGAGTCCCAATGGCTTCCATCTTCTGCTTCTGACCGAGTTGAAGTTCCAGCTCCATCTTTTCCTTCTCGGCCTTTTTGTGGCTGGTTATGTCAAGGCCGTAGGCATTCACATAGCCCGAATCGATAATAGGCTGTAAAGTTATAAAGAAAGTATGGCCGTCATCGCAGTTCAATTCGAACGTTGCAGCTTTACCTGAACCATAAACCTCCTTCACCCTGTTATACCATGGTTCGGGCAGAGGCTGACCTTCCTCCACCTGCCAGGTCCCAAGCGCCGGTGAGCTGGCACCATTGGCATAGAGAATTATGCAATCTTTTGATATTCTCAAAACAGGATTCGGATCTTCGCTCGGAAACTTGGCCAGATTCTTTACCTCTTCGATTGCTTTCTTGCTGTCGGTTATGTCACGGATTATCCCCTGTATAATTTCATTGCCCTCCACCAACATTGTCGATGTGGCAATAGTCACCGTCCGGACTTGGCCGCTTTTAGTCAGAACTTCCGCTTCAATAATACTATTCAGGTCCTTGTCGGATTCACATAATATATGTTGATAATGCTCCTTCTTGTCCTCGGGATAAAGCGTGGTATGATGCCGGCCGATAATTTCATTTCTTGCTTTTCCAAACAGCTCTTCGGACGCCTTGTTACAGTTAGTGATAGCACCGCTTTGGCCGTCTATCCAAACAATGGCGTCCTGTGCGTTGGCAAATGCAAGTCTGAACTTATTCTCGCTGTCCCTCATCGCTCTGTTGGCCTGCCTGTGTTTGGTGATATCAGAAATAACATGAACGGCCCCGGTAATTTTACCGTCATTATCAATCAAGGGCTCTACCTTAATATTAACCCAGCTTTTACCTATCTGAAAATTTGTTGTCTCGCTCCGGCGGGTAAGAAGCATGCGTCTAAACGGACATTTCTTTATCGGTTCTGACGAGCCGTGAATCAGTTCACAGCAGTTTTCGCCGATGATTTCCTCATACGGCTTCTTTAGAAATCGTGCCATTGCTTTGTTACACTGAAGTACTTTGCCGCCGTCTTTATCAATGATGCAAACTCCGTCGGTAATGGCATCGAAAGTCTCCTGCCATTCCCCACCGTAAGTGCTAATCTTCTTTTTCGTCCTCAGACCTTCGTAAAGATTTTTGCCCGCTATTTGCGCAGCTAACCATGCAAATACAATCACAGGCAGAATTATACCAATCGCAATAACAGCTCTTTGAACATTCTTCCAGTGACTGTCACAGCGTCCTTCCAGAGTTTTACGGACACCGGTTACAAACGCTTTCATTCCCCTGTTATACGCATCCTTTTGCTCCTGATATTCCAGGCTCTGGAGTATAACAGAGGTACGGTCGTGATTACCCTGTCGTATCAATTCAAGGGCTCTGTTTTCTATTGCAGCGAGCTTGTCATCGGCAAAGGCCGTTAAAACCGCATCTGCAACAACAGTACTATCTTCGGGAATATCCCAGCTCTCCTCGACGGTCGGCTTTACTCGAGGACCTAATTCTTCGAAGCGGCTTACCCATCCCGAATCGCCGGTTGCCGCGGCCATCTTCAACGACATCGTGAGCATCTCGTCAAGATGCAAAAAAGAACCTTCCAGATAAATTATCTGCCTGAGTTGATTTTCAGCAGTTCTTACTAATAGATATGACTTCCAACCTTGCCGGACGGGTATTGCCAGTATTACTACTGCAAGTAACAGGCAAAACACCCATACCTTTTTAGTGAATATGCCTGCTATACGCGCATAATTACGGGATGTATGTTTAGTCTGTTTTTTTGCTCGGATACGTCTTTCCATTTCGCAGTCCTTCGCTTCCGTTTTTTTCCGCCGATACTATTAAGTTACATGCGATTGGACTCCCGCCGGAAAATCGCACGATTAGTGCCCATATATAACAGCAAAACGTTTGCAATGCTGCTATACGGAAACACTTTAAGCGCAAAATAAGCACCCTGCTCTGCTAACAGAACACATTTAAAATATAATTAATATATCGTGCCGCCAAAGGTAACAAACAGATGGATAATCTTTGAACCGGTAAAATCTTGCTCCAGAGATAGATTAAGCTGTTTGCAGATGCTAATATTGCTTTTTTATTGGCCGTATTTTTACAATTATCACGACCTTTTAATTCCTATCGGACGAAGTTTCCCCCTAATTGCAGCAGCACTCAATAGCAGTCTTTCAACCAAAAACGAATTCACATACCATTCGAATTGTTCAAACAATTAACTAATCCAAAATAAGCGTTTTTTCTTGTCATACCTGCGAAAGCAGATATCCAGTTCTTTTATTCTGGATTCCGCATCAATGCCGTCAGGCATCCCTTAGGGAGCGCGGAATGACATAAGGATAAAAGTTAAACTCATTTAATGGAAACAGCACTAGTTGTTGCCTTTGTAGGGTTTTGCTTTATGCTTAGATAAAGTATAATCCTGAAAGCGCCGATATAAATTGGGTGTGGTTGAAAGGAGAGAATGATGAGTGACAATCTAAATCACCTGATTGTGGACGCGATCCTTTTTAACTTGAAGATAGGGACCAAGACTGAAGCTGAGGCGGTTGCGACATGTGGGGATCTCTTGAAACACCAAGTGTTAGATGACCTCACGTATCTGCAACACAAAGATCATGCGCTGTACCAGAAGGTCATGGAGTGGTGTGAGAAACACCCACCCGAACTGTGAACCTGGAATTGATGACTCTTTTTATTTCACCTTTTCTTCATCCATTTATTTTCCTCAGCAGTGTTAGGATAATTCGTAATACAACGACACCCAAGTGCTTGAAAAATGGGCGATACAGGAATCGAACCTGTGACCCGCTGATTAAGAGTCAGATGTCAGAAACGCATAAAGACTCTAAGAACAAAGAACTTAAACAAAATCAAAAAAACGACTCTGCCAATAACTTGGCCATTCATAAGCAAACAGATAAAAAAGTACCTGGTTCTGCACCGGATAAGATCACGCCTGAAACGCCGGTCTGTCCAAAGAAGAAAGTGCAATGTCCCTACTGGACGGATGCCAGTTGCCAGCTTGATATCTGCTTGATGTAGAATCACTCGGCTTGACAGACGAGAAATTATTGTTAAAGTAGCAGTATCGCGATAATTGGCAGGTTCGGGAAAGCTGACGTTTTCAGGTTCGCCTACCTTTCCGTCAGCTTGCCTGGGCAGGCCAGAAAGGAATGGCGAAGCATGGATGCGACCCAAAAATCAATACAATCCCTTAAAGAAATTGCACAAAGTCTAAACGATACTCAAAATCTCTTTGAGCTTGGTTGCGCGGGATTAAAGTCAAGGATAAAAGCTGTCGGAATATCAAATGTTTCAAAGTTAGATGAAAATAAAATAAATCAAATTGCTGAAAAAAGACTTCTGCATATAACACCCGAGATTCTTAGATTACAGAATAAATTGTTGTTACCTCGTCGTTCATTTTATGGCGATGCTATTGGAGATTCACCGAAGGATAAATGCACAAACTTATATAATTATTGTTTGGAAGCATGGTGTATTCTCGATCACAGATTAAGGGAAGGTGACTTACCAGTAGAACCCAGTCCAGCAACAAAATATGAATTTGTCATAGAAGAAAATACATCCATTGATAACAAAGCCTGCTCTGAACTTTTGAAACATACAGAATGGAACCACGCCCAGATTGCCGAAAAAATTGGTTGTCATGAGAAGCATCTGATAGGGAGAAATAAGAATAAAACATATCGTTGCCCCAAATACATGAAAGCCAGAGGATATCAGGAAACAGGCAGGGAAAAATATATCAGCCCAAAATAAATTTGCTTTTGTGTTACTTTTTGTGTTACTTTTCAATTCTTAAATCAGTATAACAACACGCCTTACAACAGTTAATGTGTTACCTTAGTGTTACTTTCACCCTTTTATAGAATGCTTGAAGATGAAATAACACTACTTCTAACTGCCTCAGAAGCTGCCCGCTTAATTGGGATAAGCCGGGCAAAGTTCTATGCGATGCATTCATCCGGAAGGTTAGGTCCTTTGCCGGTTTCATTTGGCAAATCCTGTACACGTTGGATCCGGACTGAACTTGAATCCTGGGTAGAAGCTCGATGCCCATCAAGGGATATCTGGCTGGATAATAATGGTCAAACAAAAAAGTAAAACTGACAGATTGAATAAACGGGAATTGTGGTTACTCGGCCTTTTGCCCGAAGATGCGTTTCGTTTCAAATGTTTGATTTCTTCTGCGACGTTGGATTCGTGGTGTAGACTGGGGCTTCCTTATCATCTTTTTGCCGGCAAACGTTATTTCGATAATGATGAGGTTCATTCTTGGTTGGAAGCTCCTTGCGAAGATGAAGTTGGACGAAATCTTGATTACATCTGGGAACGAACACCTGAAGATGAATTACCCAGAGCGGAATACACGTTTCCTAACGGCTGGCGTTATTTGCTCGTTCCGGTTGAAAAACGAGCAAGCAGGCGGCAGAGGAAAAGAAAGAAATCTAATAAATCTAAGAACTAATTAGAATTATGAAAAACAAGCAGCACACTAACAATCAACTGACAAGGCAAGGATTTATTCTGCTATACCGCAAGGCACGACAGAATTTCCTCTGGGAACCTGGCCGGCCACGGACAAAATTTGAAGCCTGGCTCGATATTTTGTTGGAGGCCCAACATTCCTATGAATCGCAACCGGTCCTTGTCAAAGGAACATTACTGCATTGTCATCGAGGGGAATGTCTCAAATCGCTTGAGTCCTGGGCACAACGCTGGGGGTGGTCGAAGACAAAAACGCGAAATTACCTAAAATCGCTCGAAAACGAAACGATGATTGTTCTAAAATCGGAACGCAAAACGACACGGTTAAGTGTAGTAAATTATGATACTTACCAAATAAGCCGGAACAGTGACGAGAACGCAAAAAAAACGCAGACTGGTCGTCAGACGATACCGCAAGCGATACACAGACAAAGAATGTTTAAAGAATGTGAAAAGAATGAGGGAGAGGGGAACGGTGACACGCCCGCTTTTAAGCTCTTTGAATTTTTGACGGCAGCGGCTGAAATTGGAATCAGCGACTCTGAGGCACAGAGCGCGTTCGAGCACTATGAACAGCAAGGATTTTGTTTCGGCAACGGCTTGCCTATTCCCGGACCGGAGGAAGCGCTTAAGCGATGGCTCAGACATGCCGGAGACTTTGGCGATAGGGACGGAAACTCGAATAAACTCTGCGTGGTCGATAAGCAACCCGGCTTCAAATATCAAATGTATCGAGGGGGCAGGCATAAGGTATGGCTCTGTAAGAATTGTTTTAACGCCTTCAATGGGACAAGCTGGGGTTCTCTGCCTGTTGAGGCAATAAAGGAACGTGTGTTTGCGGGAAAGGCGAACGTAAGCGCAAATAATCGGTGAAGATTATGAAGGCACAATATAAGGGACAGCGACAGGTAAGGATGCTGAATAAGTTCATGCGGCGTTTCGGTCGGACGAAGCTCTCAAAGCCTCTCAGCAAGAGTGAATTCGAGAACCGCAGACAGAAACTTCTAAAATCCTTGCAGGCATTGAGTGCCTTGAATGTAGATAATGGTACAACGATGACATAGTATACGTAAAACGTCACGTGAAAAAACAAAGAAATGACAGAATTATTTGAAAGGGCAATCGAATGGATTTGTTTGAAAGGTTGAGAAGGGGATTCAAGGGCCTGGGATTTACAAGTGGTGTCATTCGAGTAGATGAGAATGACAGGGAATCGGTGACATTTCGAGGCCATAAAATGCAACGAAAACTGGCGGATATAACACTAAAGTTTTTTGAGGATGCGAGCAAAATAACAGGTGACCAGCGACTTACTTCGGTAGGACAAAACGAAAAAATCAGGGAGCTCGGCAAAGAAACGCTTGCCGAAATCGAAAAAGTAAAATCATCTAAATTGTTCTTTTTGCCAATACTTCAAGAGCTCGAAAGGCTCGAAGCAGAGATAACGCCGGAAGCAACAATCAAAGAACTCAGCATAGCCGACACTTTGCGGGAAATCGAGGCACGCAGGCTCCTGCTCGATATGAATCCTGAAGAACGAACTGCATTATTTTTCCAGGCTGCTGAGACAGGGGATGAAGTTCTTTACAATGCGATAATGAGGGCACCGAAGTTCTTGAATATGGTTCTTGCTGATGAAAATGTAATCGATAAGGTAAAGAAAATCTGGGCACAAAAACAAAATCCAGAGTTAGCCAAAAAGTATGAAAGTGTCAAAGAAGTTCACGACATGCTTCAGCTCAATCTGAATGAATGTGACAAGGAGATTCGTTCCACGGCTGGTTTACCGCATAAGGATTTTCCAGGTGAAGTGCAAGATATACTCGATGGATTCCAAGAATGACATTCGAAGGCTTCTCGCCTAAATAAAGCCTCTGGCCGTTTAATTCTACTGGGCGGCCAGGGGTGCGTTTTTGACAGGATTTGTCTTAAAATGGCAGAAGAAAAAGAAAATTTGACCCCGAAGCAGCAAAAGGCAATCTTGAGCCTTATGGAATGGGGAAACACACAATCGGCGGCAAAAGATGCTGGAATTTCCCCTCGGACTCTGCATAGATGGCTCAAGAAACCACATTTCAGAGAAGCTTATGTCCGAGCAGGTGAGCGGGCCTTCGAGGAAGGTCTTGTACAACTAAGGCGGTTAACTATGGCAGCAGTAGCGAACGTTGCGGAGGCCTTATATAGTAAATCAGCGTCAACCAGTGCGAAGCTCAGGGCGGCCGCTATTGTTTTTGAACACGCCGAGCCGGCAATGGATATCAGGGTCAAAGCAAATATGAGGAACGACGGACAACACGGTGTATTGGTGGTTCCCGGAATATTGAACACAACGGAGTGGGTTAAGGCTTACTCTGAACTTGGGAAATATCAACATACAATTGAACAAATTCCAATGTCGGAGCTGCAAGAAAGCTGACGGAAAAACGAGCAAGCAAAAGACAAAATAAATATATAAAATTTCATAAAACTATCGAACAAAAGCATTTTCACGTGTTTTGGATGTTAAAGTCTAATCTTAAAAATTATTATGAGCCGGCCTTGAGAAATGCTCAAGAGAGGCTCGAACAGATTAAGCACGAAAATCGTGGATAGACGAAAAATGAGATATGGCTTCAAAAAAATCATCAGCAAAGAAAACGGATGTCGAAGACAGGACAGCTGCTCTTATCAGGAAGGCATACAAAGCAGGATTCAAGGAAGGCCAAAACGAGCGGAACAAACGTCTCAATTGTCTGAAAATCACCAACAAACATCTTTGGAAAGAGCTCTGCCGATTGGACAGAAACGAACCAAGCGAGGGCATTTGGCTATCGGTGTCATTTGCAGAGAAGCTGGCAGCCGCATTACAGAAAAAACACAGCGGTTATGCCAGGGACCTCAGAAAAAAAATCAGAAATTCAAACCGGAAACTGAGCAAGCTGTTAAAGATTTTGGAGCATCACAAAGAATTCAAATAGCACCGTTAATCAACGAGTCTAACTTCGTTACAACTCGGCAAAATGACCAAGTATGAGGCCAAGTAAAAAATGGAATTTGCACAACTCATTAAATATCAAAGCTTAAGAGGCTGTGAGCAGCAACTTCAATATCAACTGCCTGACTTTTTAGGCTATATAAAGGTAATTTTATTAGGATTTGTACTGGGTATCTTCACAGGATTCGTTGCAGGTGCGGTGGTTCTCTGGATTTTATGACACATAGATATAACTTCTATATATCGAAGGACAACGTAGCTCCAGGAGGCTACACGGAGCTCTATCGAATGTTCTATGAGTTGTATTAAAGAAAAATCGAGCCGGATGAAATAATTATGAAATTAAAAATATATTTTAATAATATTCCATAAAATCACTTGACATAACCATAGAGTTTAGGTGATAATATGAACATGGAAAACTCAAGGTCAAATCTATTGAATAAAATAATTATGGCCAGGGCAAGCCTATCGGTAACGACGGCCGCGCGCCTTGAGTGCGTCCATAGCACCTGGCCATCTTTCCGAAAGGAGAATTACAATGGAAAACTCAAGAACAAACCAAACCGAAGAAACCAAAGTAGAGTTCCCATCTGACGAACTCAAAGCTTGGTATGCCGGCCTAAGCATCGAGTCCAAACTTGCCGCAGCAATGATGATGTATTTGACCGTGGACGGGATTGGAAACACGCCGGACCATGGTGCAACGGGCGTCGAAATCCTTCACAAGCTGGACAGTGACATTCTCAAAGCAAATGACCTGTCAGAAAATCTGATTAAGTTTCGTGAAGTGTACGAGGAAGTGAAGAAAGGTAATTAATCGTCAACCAGGGGCCGGTTTCTGTGGTTTCGGTTATAAAAAACGACCCTAACGCAACCCGAATATCCACCCGGCCCCTTATAGAAAGTGGAAAAAAATGAGAAAAAAAATTCTTATCAAACTTCCGGAAGACGTGAATCCTAACAGTCTTCTAACTTTCCAGAAGGCATCAGAAATCAGCGGCATTCCCGTTGGCATGCTTCGTGAATGGCGGAGACACCCTGGTAAGGGTATGCAGGTTTACAAGTTCGGAAGAAAGGTTTTTGTTCAAGCTGAAGAATTTGTCAGGTGGGCAAATGCAAATATAAAAAGAGCAGATTGGAAAGGTAGGTGACTTTTTGTGTCTTATAGAATGTTCACAAAACGTGGTTATGAACTGTTCGAAGTGGCTTCTGCTTTGCAAAAGTCAATACGCAGGGGTGACGCAAAGACGGCAGGTTATTTCGCTTTAGAGCTCGAAGCCAGCGGATTCGTCAAATATCTGTGGAGACGATTATTCGTTATATCGGCGGAGGATATCGCAGGCTGTGTCACGCAGGAAGTTGAAGCTCTATACAAAGGGTTTATTCATGTCAATTACAAAAGTAAAAAACTGGACAAACCGGAAGGCCGCTTGTTCATAGCAAAGGCGGTTATACTTCTTGCTCAGGCTTTCAAATGCCGGGACGCGGACCACCTTATCATCTACGTTTACGACCGTGAGAATATTAGCAAAAAAGAAGTAGATGAATTGATAAAGTCAGTGACAGAAGCTGACAAAATGGATATACCGGAATATGCTTATGATTGCCATACGATAAAGGGCAAATCCAGAGGAAAAACAAAAGAGGATTTCCTCAAGACCGAGTTTGAATCTTTGAATCCGAGAGGTAAGGGACTATTTGATGAATTTTTAAGTTAATAGAAAGGTAGGTGACAAAGTGAGAGTTTTCAGAACATACTACAAAAACAAAGATGGGAAAAAGGTACAGGCTAAACGATGGTATATTGATTTTGCTGACCATCTGTCAATAAGACACCGCTGGCCAGCATTTGAGGATAAAAGACAAAGTGAAGCCCTGGGACGTCAGCTCGAGCGCTTAACCACCAGCAAGATGGCAAATGAGAAACCGGACCGTGAATTGACACGCTGGCTTGAAAGCGTGCCGGCAAAGCTCCGCAAGCAACTTGTGGGGATCGGTCTGATTGATCCGGAGAGAGCGGCTGCGGGCAAATCATTGAAAAATCATCTTGAAGATTTCAGAAATTCATTGTCTGCAGGTGACAACACAACGAAATATGTTCGGCAAACAATAAACTGCATAAAGCGGGTATTTGATGGTTGTAAATTCAAAGTCTGGTCAGATATCACAGGTGATAACGTAGAAAGATTCCTGGGAAACCTTAGAAAGAACGAGGAAAATTTTGGTGCTCAGACTTTCAACTGTCACGTTCAGGCAATAAAGCAATTTTGCCGGTGGATGGTCGTCAATAGACGTGCCAGCAGTTCCCCTGTGGCTCACTTGAAGCGTGTCAATATCAATGTTGACCATCGTCACCAACGGAGGGCTTTGGAGCCGGACGAAATAAGGCGGCTCCTGGAAACAACGGCCAGAGGCCCGAGGCGCTTTGGGATGAATGGTTATGAGCGTTCCCTGCTCTACCGTTTGGCAGCAGAAACGGGTTTGCGGGCTAACGAGGTTCGTTCTCTAACTGTGTCATCATTCGATTTCAAAGGGATGACAGTTTTGGTTAAAGCAGGTTATAGCAAACATAGACACGAGGATATATTGCCGCTTCGACCGGAGTTGGCCAAATTGCTCAAGGAATTTTTCAGGGGCAAGTTGCCGAACACAAAAGCCTTTGGCGGAACATACAAAAAACTAACCGGACGGACAGGGGAAATGCTCAAGAAGGATCTGACCGACGCTGGCATACCTTATGTGGATGATGCAGGTCGTTACGCCGATTTTCACAGTCTTAGACATACGACCGGAAGCCTCTTAGCAGCGAGTGGTGTAAATCCTAAAGTCGTACAGTCGATTATGCGACATAGTGACATCAACTTGACAATGGGAAGGTACACACACATTTTCAGAGGTCAGGAAGCCGAGGCGGTCGCTAAGATGCCGGACCTGGGAGCTCCGAGTAGTGAACAGCAAAAGGCAAAAGCCACAGGTACGGATGGCAAAGCGACAACTGATGAAATTGACTCTGCCATTTACTTGGCCAAACAGAGCAGAAAACATCAGACGTCCAAAGACAACAGTGGACAGATGAACTACGATAATGATATCAAAACCCCATTTATGAATGGGCGATACAGGAATCGAACCTGTGACCCGCTGATTAAGAGTCAGCTGCTCTACCGGCTGAGCTAATCGCCCTCAATTCTGTCAGAACATGCAAATATATAAACGGCGGGATGATATTGCAAGGAAATTTCTGCATTCGCCCTGCCAAGATAGCTCACCAGTTGCGAAATATGCTTGCAGAGCCTTCTCTTTTAGACTATAAAATTGTCCTGTAGTTAGTTTAACCGAACAAAGCCAGATTCACGAACCACGATTTACGAGAGACGAATTATGAGATACAGCCGGATGTTCATACCAACGGTTAAAGAGGTCCCTTCCGATGCGGAGATTACCAGTCACAAGCTGCTGATTCGAGCAGGGATGATGCGCAAAGTCGCCAGTGGCACATATACCTATCTGCCGTTAGGCTGGCGCAGCCTGCTCAAAATCATTGCAATCGTCCGCGAGGAAATGGACAGAAGCGGTGCACAGGAAATTCTCGTGCCCTCGATGCAGCCGAAAGAGCTATGGGACCGAACCGGCAGAAGCACTGACTATGGCCCGACAATATTCTCTCTCGAAGACCGTCACGGCAGATTGAGCGTCCTGAGCCCTACCGCCGAAGAAGTTTTTACATATCTCGCAGCCGGCGAAATAAAATCATATAAACAACTTCCCATCAATCTTTATCAGATTAGCACGAAGTTCCGGGATGAGTTTCGGCCGCGATTCGGACCGATTCGCTCCCGCGAGTTTATTATGAAAGATGCCTACAGCTTTCACGACAGCCCTGAAAGTCTCGAAAAGATTTACAGAGCCGTGTATGATGCGTATTGCCGGATTTTCAAACGCTGCGGGCTGGAATACAAGATTGTCCAAGCCGAAGTCGGTGAGATGGGCGGCTCCGGCTCGCATCAGTTCACGGTGCCCTGTGAGTCCGGCGAGGACACAATTGTCTATACCGAAGACGGCTCCTATGCAGCAAATCTCGAAAGAGCGGATGTGGACCCACTGCCAGGATTAGCCGGCACTCCTGTGGTGCCGGTCGACGAGGGACGAGGATTCCCGCCGATAGAAAAAGTTCATACTCCGAACATCGGCAGCATTGAAGCAGTCTGTGCCTTCCTCAAAACAGAACCCACCGAAATGATAAAAACACTCATCTACTCGACTGAAGACAAAACTGTGGCGGCACTTATCCGCGGAGACCATGATGCAAACGAGGAAAAGCTCATGCTGGCCAACGGCGGTAAAAAACTCGAACTGGCCGACGAAACCACAATAGAAAATGTCACCGGTGCTAAAGTCGGCTTTGCAGGGCCGGTTGGTTTGAAAGTCCCTATCCCGTTTATTATTGACCACGCCGTTGCAGCGATGACAGTAGCTATCACCGGAGCGAATGAGACTGATTATCATATTAAGAACGTTGTTCCCGGCAGAGATTTCCTGCTCGATGGCGACAATGTTACCGTTGCGGATATTCGCTACGCCAGGGAAGGTGACACGCATGGCGGTAAAAAGCTGCTTTTCAAAAAGGGTATCGAAGTCGGCCAGGTCTTTAAGCTCGGTACCAAGTACAGCGAAAAGCTCGGCGCCAAGTACCTTGATGAAAACGGCACCGAAAAGCCGTGCCTTATGGGCTGCTATGGCATCGGTATCAATCGGATTCTCGCATCGGCAATCGAATTAGGCAACGATAAAGACGGCATCATCTGGCCGATTAGTATAGCCCCGTTCGAGGTTATTGTCTCCTGCGTCAATCAGGACGACGAAGAAGTTACACAGGCGGCCAAAGAAATCTATCAAAAACTGCTCGACAGCGGCATCGAGGTATTGCTGGACGACAGAATCCTTCGCGGCGGGGCGAAATTCAAGGATGCAGACCTTATCGGCGTGCCGATTAGAGTTACAGTCGGCAAAAAGTCCCTCGCCGACGGCAATGTCGAAATAAAACTTCGCAGCGAATCCAAAGGCAAAAAAATCGCAAAAGAAAAAGCGATAGATGAAGTGGTAGGCCTGGTTAAAAAATTGAAAGAGCCGTTTAATCCCAAATAAATAAAAGGGAAATAATCCATGGAAAATGATAAACTGTCTCGTCGAAGTTTTATACGCAATACATCTATCCTGGCCGCCGGCACAATCGCCGGTTCGGCCGTTAGGAAAGGATATGCCGGTATGGCTTCCAATGTTGAAAAGGTTGTAAAAAAAGGCCGTATCAATCAATCCGTGAGCAGATGGTGTTACAACATGATCCGGCTCGAAGAATTATGTGCAGTAGCAAAAAAAATGGGACTTACAGCGATTGACCTGCTGGGGCCGAAAGATTTTCCAACCCTGAAAAAGCATGGGCTTATCTGCTCGATGGTAGAGACACACAGCTTGACAAAGGGCATAAACAACAAGGACAATCACGCCGAATGTATATCTAAAATCCGCTCGGCCATCGATGCCGCCGCAGAATACGGCCTCCCGAATGTCATAAGCTTCCCCGGCAACAGGGACGACATGAGCGATGAGGAAGGTATCGAAAACAGCGTCGCCGCCCTCAAGCAGGTTGTGGGCCTGGCGGAAGAAAAAAAAGTCACGATATGTCTCGAATACCTCAACAGCAAGGTCAATCACAAAGGCTATATGTTCGACAATATGGCCTGGGGTGTGGAAGTGTGCAAAAAAGTCGGCTCCGAGCGCGTAAAGATTCTGTATGACATATATCACGCTCAGGTGATGGAAGGCGATATAATCCGAACGATTCAGAATTACAATCAGTACATCGGTCACTATCATACCGGCGGAAATCCCGGCCGAAACGAAATCGACGAAACGCAGGAACTGTATTACCCGGCCATAATGCGTGCCGTCGTCGAGACCGGATTCAAAGGTTATGTAGCACATGAGTTCGTTCCCAAACGCGAGCCATTGACGTCCCTAGCACAGGCGGTACAAATTTGTGATGTCTAAATTATGTGGAAGTTAAATGTCCCTAAGCCTGTTAAGCTCATCATCGGAATTCTGGCCGCCAATAACAAGTGTTTGAACACTGCGGTCGATGTTCTGATTGATAATTTCGGCAAGACGGATTTTGTAAGTGACATCTGGCCTTTCGACAAGACCGACTACTATAAAAATCAAACGGGGCCGCGAATCCTAAGACAATTTATCAGCATGGAACGATTAATCGATCCCGGCAAACTGGCAAAAATCAAGCTTAAAACAAATAAACTCGAACAAAAACTGGCAAAAATGCTCGTGCTTCCTTTGCCAAGGCCGGTCAACATGGACCCCGGTTTAATCGAGCCGTCAAAACTAATCCTGGCGACAACAAAAAACTATTCACATCGTATATATATCGGTAAGAGCATATACGCCGAGGTAACGCTGATTTTCGATAAAGGTCGATGGCGGCCGCTTGAGCATACTTATCCCGATTATCGGCAGCAATGCTACTTCGATTTCTTTGAAAAAGCCAGAACTCGATTACTGCAACAACTAAAATTATCACGAGCGGTATGAACATAATTCGAAACGCGGTTCAAATGAAAAATCTCAGAAAATATGAACTTCGAAGATAAACTAAAACAAAGATACAGCGGAGAAGGAGGCAAAGCATATCACGAAACCAAACGTTCCGTCCCCGATTCGGCATATAACTGGATTGCGAGACTGCGTGCCGAAAAAATCGAACCGCAAATCGGCCAAAACGACACCGTATTGGAATACGGCGTCGGAACCGGCTGGAACCTGGCAGAGATAAATTGCAAAAGACGGCTCGGCTTCGATTTGTCCGAGCATCTGGTACCTGCCGTCCAGAGTCACGGCATAGAATTTATAAAAGATATCGGCGATGTTGCCGATGAGTCAATTGATGTGGTCATCTGTCATCATGTACTCGAACATACGGGCAATCCGCCTGAAATCCTGAAACAAACAAAACGCATCCTCCGCCCGAGCGGAAAACTTCTTCTGTTCGTCCCTTTTGAAAAAGAAAGGCGTTATCGACGTTACAATCCCCAGGAGCCCAACCACCATCTTTATTCGTGGAACGTTCAGACGCTGGGTAATCTTGTTCGTGACATGGGATTTAATATTGTCCAGGGCAGGGTTCAAGAGTTCGGCTATGACAGGTTTGCATCCGTCTGGTCGGCTCGCTTAGGCTGGGGCCAGGTCGGTTTTAGATTGATTCGAAAAGCGATTCATCTTATAAAACCTGCATCCGAAGTGTATATTGTGGCGAAAAAGGAATGATTTAATAGTCATGCAACAAATTTTACATAAGGAGTGCTTGTTATTCAACCCTTAACGGCAATAGCAATAGTTCTGTTGTTCGGCTCGTTCGTGTTGTCACTGCTCCTGACGGCCCTGGCGAGAAAATTAGCCCTGCGAACGGATTTCGTTTCAAAACCTGCAAGTGACAGATTTGCCGAAAGGACTGTCCCACTCGGAGGCGGCATCGCCATCTTTGCCAACCTTGCAATCATCATCCTTGCTTCCACGGCGGTCGTAAAATTTCTCGCCGTCCCGGGTCACCTTGACTGGCTCAGCCAATCCGTTACCATCCACACGGCCGGCTTTTTGAGCAAAATCGGCCGGCTTATGATTATATTGCTTCTTGTCTTCATTCTTTTTGCCCTTGGCCTGTGGGATGACAAAAAGCATCTCGGCCCGTTCTGCAAACTCAGCGTACAGTTCATCGTCGCAATCGTCGCCGCTTTTTTCGCTGACATCCGTGTCGAATTCTTCATCGAGAACAAAATAATTACCTCCCTGCTCTCGGCCTTCTGGATAGTTTTGATAATCAATGCGTTCAATTTTCTCGACAACATGGATGGACTCTCGGCGGGTATCGCCTTTATCACAAGCTCGATTCTTTTTACCGCCGCCGCACTGAACGGACAGGTCTTTATCGGCGGCCTGGCGCTTGTGTTCATAGGGACTTTGCTCGGCTTTTTGGTACTTAATTTTCCGCCTGCGAAAATATTTATGGGAGACGCAGGCTCGCTCGTCGTCGGCTTCTTCGTGGCGATGCTGAGCCTGCGAACCACCTACTACAATCAGGCGCAAAGCGGACAATGGTATCCTGTTTTTGTGCCGCTGGTGGTTATGGCGGTGCCGTTGTATGATTTTATCAGCGTGACTCTGCTGCGAATATGTCAGGGCAAAAGCCCTTTTGTCGGTGACACGCAGCATTTCTCCCACAGAATCAAAAAGCACGGCCTAAGTGACGCCCAAACGGTTCTGACCTTATATCTGGCAACTCTTTGTACCGGCCTGGGTGCGACGTTCCTGTATCAGGTCAATCTGGCCGGCGCGATTCTGATTTTTATACAGACCGTTATGGTATTATTAATTATCGCCGTTTTCGAGACAACCGTAAGCAATGACAAAGCCGTCCGCTAATCCGAGCACTTCAAAAAGCAAGGCACTTGTGTCACTGGAATATGCTCTGCTTGTCGTTTGTCTCGGTGTGATTGCACTTCGGACGATATTCACCGAAGGCCCCGCCATGCGCTCGACAACAATGCCGGCAAACCTCGGAGACAATCTTTACAGTCTGTGCGTATCTGCCTGCCTGCTTCTGGCATTCGGACTCTGGCTCATCTGGAATATCTGCAGCAGGAGATTCTTCTACCGCCCCGCCGGCATAGAAATCGGATTACTTCTTTTTGCTATCGCCGCAGCAGTCTCATGCTTTGCCGCCTCGGATAAACGGCTGGCAATCACCAATATCGTTGTGTTTATCTCGCCGTTGCTCAGCGCCGTTTTATTGGTGCAGATACTGGACAGCCGGGAAAAAATAATGTTTGTCCTGGCGTTTATAGCTGCACTGGGGCTGCTCAGCGCCTACCAGTGTTTCGAGCAACTTATAGCCGGTAACCAGGCAATGATCGAGCAATACGAAGAAAATCCGCAGAGCTTGCTCGAACCGCTCGGCATAGAACCCGATACGCTTCAGCAATTCCTCTTCGAGCACAGACTTTACGCCGAAAACGTCCGTGCCTATTTTACAACACGCAATTCGGCCGCCTCATTTTTATTAATTGCATATTTTTCCGCCGTTGCTCTGGCCGTTAACAGATTAAAAAATCGCAAATCAGACCAGCCGAATCCCCGAAAATATCAAATCAGTGACATTCTTATAATAATTCTCCTGCTAACTGTCATCCTTACCAAAAGCAAGGGAGCGATTATCGGATTGTCTTTTTCCCTGGTACTATACGCTTTATATCTCGGATTAGGTGCATGGCTCAAAGCGCATCGAAAAGTCGTATTGGCCGCTTGTATATTACTAATCATCGCCGGAGTGACGGCAATCGCCTGGTACGGACTCGAAAACGACCGACTGCCCGGCGGAAACTCAATGCTCGTCAGGTGGCAGTACTGGCACGCATCGGCAAAGATGTACGCAGACCATCCTGTAACCGGCGTCGGCCCCGGCAACTTTACTGTTTTTTATCCCCGCTACAAACCCGCCGCCGCACTGGAAAGCGTCTCGGACCCGCACAATTTCCCACTCAACCTCCTAACCCAATGCGGCCCGCTCGGACTTGTCGGATTCTTGGCTATGATTGCCGTGCCGCTGTGGAAAATAATTTTCCCGAAACACTCCGCCCCGCCGGGTGACATCCGGGACAAATCTCCGGCCTTTAATACTCAGGTGATAACAATCCTGCTTATCTTATGGCTTGGTTTAATACTTGCCCGGCTCTTAATAATACCAGCGGCGGAAATGTCAGACCTTGCCGTAATAATATATACCTTTACACGATTTTTCATCCCGGCCATGGTCGTATTTACTATCAGCTTTATTCTCTTCAAAAAACCAATCCTCACCACCGGACAAACAAAGCAAAACACACGACAGATAAATCTTATCGCCGCGGTTCTTTTCTGCGGCCTTTTGGGAGTACTGCTGCACAACACGACAGACTTCGCCATCTTCGAGCCCGGCGTCTATACCGCTTTCTGGGCTATGATAGCATGCCTTATCGCATTAACTTCATATACAAAACCACAAAGAAAATTTGTTTTTCAACCTGCACCCGTTCACAAGATAGCTGCTGTAGTGACATCTCTTGTCTTATGCTGGGCCTTTTTAGATTATGCCTTTATACCGGTCGCTTTGACAACCAGGACAATTGAAAAGTCAAACAACGCCGTCTATTACGGCCGTCTCGATACCGCTCACAGCCTTCTGGATTCGGCCGCCGCACAGGATACCTTAAGCCCGCTCGCATCATCTTTGAATGCCCGGCTGTATCTGTATCAATACCGGCAGACCCAGGATAAAAATCGAGAGATACTTACTCGGGCACAAATGTGCTTCGAAACCGCTATCGAACGCAATCCCGCCGATTTCAAAAACTTCGAACGCCTGACGGAGGTGTACCTCGAACATGCTAAAATTACAGCCGGAGTGCAAAAGGCCTATTTGATGAGCAAAGCCTTCAATACTGCCAAAGACGCAGTCGAACGCTATCCGGGCTGTGGAAGATTGCATTTCAACTTAGCCCAAATCGCAGAGAAAATGAATAAAATCGAGACGGCTATCGAGCATTATGAAAAAGCAGTCGATATCGAAAATCAGTATCGCAACCAGTTCAGGATTATGTACCCCAAAAGAGATAAAATCATCAGCCGCATCGGCGAACAAAAATACCAAACCGCCATCGAACACATAAAAAAACTATCCTCTTCCCCATGATTCTAACTGTCATCCTGAGGCAAAGCCAAATGGACCTGGCTATTTAATCGTAATATCACCCGTGGCCAAAAATATTTAGCCCGCAAACCTGTCATGAACCCATTTGACAGTGCTCAGGGTAAACTTCGTCGATGGAATTTCTCTTGACTGCTATCCTAAGGTCAGTTATAATGCAACAATCAACCTTATATAATCAAATAAAAAGTAGATGTGCGGACATGAGTTTTAAGCCCGGGAGGTGGGTTCTTAAGAAAATAGACGTCACATTTGAATTCAGACATCTATAACTCTCTGACTGGTCTAAAAATTGATAATAACATGAATTTCAAAGGAGGTGACAATAATGTCTTGGTGTTCACAATGTTCAAAAGAGAGAGTTAGATGTGCCCGCTGTAATGGAAAGGGCACAATTGGATCCGGTACTTATGAGAAACAATGCCCTGCTTGCAAGGGCAAAGGAAAAGTCTGTCCCAAGTGTGGAAACTAAGAGTCTCTAACAAAATGAACGTGTGCTTGATATCCTACGCCGATACAGGCCGTTTAGAGTCTTTTTGTTAGGGCTTCTAAACGTTGTTTAGTAGAAATGTGAAAGAGACAATATGAAAAGCTCTTTTATCTTGAGTCTTCTAAGAAAGCTGCTTGTTGCTTAGTACGGCATCACATGTTAAACATTTGTGTTCACAGTGGAAGCAGCGTGGTACATTGTTCACGTGAGATGTGATGAAGTTGCTGAGGTTTAATGAACTTATGGTTAAGGTTAGAACGACGTTATTTTGGAAACACTGAAATAATGGATGCATTGATAATAAATCTTTATCGTTTCTGTAATGGTTTATGAGTTTCATCGCATAGTAAAACATTTTGTTTATAGCTTATGGAAGTACTAATTGGGATTCTTTTTGTTTTATTGCTTATTGTCGCATTCTGGCCCATAATTGAACTCGTGTTTATAATAGGATTACTGAGCATAATCCTCTGCGCGAGCGGAATCGGAGGTGTGTTTTTGAGCCTGTATGTGTTTCCTTTATTTGAAATTTGGTCTTTAAGGTTTGTAGGGGACTTAGGAAATATCGTAGGGATTGAATTCAATGATAGCAAAGTTCTCTGGTTCATTGATGAGGAACTTGCGAAGAATTTCGCCCACCCCTTTGTTACATACCTCGCTAGCTGTTCGATAGGGATCGTTTGCATATCAATTTTAATAATGGTTTTCAAGGACGTTGGACTCTTTACTATAAACTTGTGGCAGGGAGGTCCTTTTACGATAAAAATATCTGAAATGACGGCATTATATACTGTAAGCGCCATTTCATGTACCTCCTTTGTGATTTGGGTCGCGGCAAAGCGACGCCGACTCGAAGACCTTGTTGAATATTTGATAGTTAGAAAGGCTAACTCTCAGATGACCAAAACTCAGAAGCGCATAGATGGAATTGAAGAATTACATTCACTTGAAGCTTCAATTCATTCATTGGCTGGCGACCTCGGTGTAAGTTTCCCGATTTACGCTAGTGAATATCTCCAAGATTTTATACAAGAAAAAAAGATGGAAATTTTGTCTGATCCAGCAGAACTAAACAGGTACATCTCGGAGAGAATAGAAATTATTAAAGTGGATAAACTAGAACTGAAAAAGGCTAAGAAGGCTTATATGAATGCTCTGCAGACATATGACTTGACAATTCACGAGGTAAGCAAGACCGGTAGTATACCTATCATAAGAGAGCTAGAAAATATATATGGCGGCCTAACATCAGCAGAACTTAAAACGCTTATTCCAGATAGAAAATGGACTGATTTTATGGAAGTGTTGAACGCGATAGTCGAGGAGTTGAAACGTCTATCCGCACTTGCAATTAAGTATCGTGAAGAGTGTGGTCGTGTGAATACAAGCAAAAAGGAGAAGCTAACAGAAAAGAAAAGAGCATATCACATTCTTGGAATATCTACCTCAGCATCTTCTGAAGAAATCAAGAAGGTATACCATGCACTCGCCCTAATTTACCACGGTGATAAAAGAATTGTGCAGGATGACACACGCATGAAGGAGATCAATTGGGCTTATAAATTTCTCAGAAATCTAAAACATTTTTGAAAGAAGATAAGATGGAACAAAACAAGGCTAATTTGAATCAGGATGCAGAAGAACCTTTTACTGGACTTGATAAAAAAGAATGGATGAAGAAACTCGAGTTGGCCACTGGAAAACCTATTCAACTTGGAGGTGCTTCTTATGTTCCAGAAATGGGAGTAAGCACAGACCCGGAGCAACGAAGTGTGCAATTCAGATGCGCCAAAACAGGAAAGATATTCTTTGTCCTATTTATGCGATATAGCCCTTCGCATCAATTTCAACTTATTTCTGTCTCAAAGAAATCTGACAAAACTTCTGGTAATTTAAGAGATCAATCTTCGAGAAAGTCAGAGTATCCGCAAAAATCATTTGATGCCTCAGATTTTGATTGGACAGGTTGGTTTTGTCCACATTGCGGACATAAGGATACTTTCATAGAATGCGGAAAATGCGGCGAGTATGTTTGCGGCAGGCGTATTCGTCAACTCCAAGATGGAACTGAGACTTTTGCTTGCCATGATGAGTGTGGATATACTGGCGAAATAAAAGGCTATATAAAATCATTCAAAGGTTCCCTGGGACAGCCAACAGAACCAAACAAGCAACTCTATGGTCAAAAGTCTTCACAAGTGGGAAAACTTCCTAAACCTCAAAAAAGAGGTGGCCTTCCACCACACGAAGCAAAATAATGATGGTTGAAGTCAAAGGTGTCAGCCTGCCCCATAGGAGGGTACTTTTTCCGGGTTTAAATTGTGGTTGAACACCAGTAATAAATTGAAAGTTACCCGTCGTGTGGCAGCCACCTATTAAAATCAGCGGATGGAGTTTAGGGTATAGTTAACAGAAATAGGAATCACAAATCACACTTCACGAAACACAAGTTACGATAGACGAGTTCAACTATTCAAATAGATCCCTCAACCACGGTCGGGATGACAAAAAACTAAACGGCTCCAGTCCACCTTGGTTGTGCTCCAGGCAGAGATGATAAGAAAAAGTTCGTACGTAAAGCGAGTACGCGCTTTACGTATAAAGAGAATTATATATTGCGATGGATGGCAGCCACTAAGCGAACGTAGTGAGCGAAGTGGACGGCGTTTCTCTTATTGCTTTATTTGAAATTCTGGATTCCTGCCTTCGCAGGAATGACAAGTATCCGGTATCTAGCATCGAGAATCAAGAATTGAGTATCCAATATCGAGGATCGAGGCGCTTTATGAAACTTTGTTCATTACCTCATCGGGGATATCGAAGTTTGCGTAGGCGTTTTGGACATCATCGTGGTCGTCGAAGGCCTCCATTAGCGAAATAATCCTGCCAGCAGTATGCTCATCAATAATCTCAATGGTCGTCTGCGGCACCATGGAAATTTCAGCTATCTCGGTAGTGATTTCTTTTTCCTGCAAGGCTTTTTTAAGTTCCTCATAAGCACCCGGCTCACAGGTTATCTCATAAACATCTCCTAAAGTCTGCATATCGCTTGCGCCGGCACTAAGTGCAATTTCCAGAAGCTGCTCTTCGTCGACATTGTCGGTACTAACAGTAATAAGTCCCTTCTGGCTGAACATCCAGTTAACGCACCCGCTTGTCCCGAGTGAGCCGCCGTGTTTTTCGAATATTCTTTTAACTTCAGGTGTAGTTCTATTACGGTTGTCCGTCAGTGCATCGACCATTATGGCGACGCCGTTTGGGCCGTAACCTTCGTACAATACTTCTTCGAAACTGATACCAGCGATGTCACCGGTTCCTTTTTTGATCGCTTTTTCGATTGTATCTTTGGGCATATTGACGGCTTTGGCCTTGTCGATGGCATAACGCAGAGACAGATTTGCGGACGGGTCGCCGCCGCCGTTCTTTGCCGCCACAATTATCATTCGCGCGACTTTACTCCACATCTTGCCGCGTTTAGCATCGTTGGCCGCCTTTTTATGCTTTATTCCGGCCCAGTGTGAATGACCTGACATATATGCTCCTAATTGAAATAATCCAATAAAAGAGGGGTATTATACCTTACTTTGCCTGGTTAAGGAACTTTTTTTTTCGTATAGTTCTTTATTAAACCAGACCAAAATTCAACAGATGTTGTATTTCAGCTAAAAAGAAGACCCTTCCGCCGGCAAGTTACTTTTTTAATAGTTTATATGGTATCTGATATATCTTACGGAACTCGATTGGGCCTCCTTCGCTCTGGAGACATATCCAGCCGGAGGTATCGGTAACGGCGGTTCCCTTGTTCTGCAGCACCCCATTGACGTAACAACGAATTGTGTCCGCCTGACAATAAATATCGTAGGTGTTCCAGCGACCGGCAGGTGTTTCGCTGCTCTTTTTTTTCCTGGGTATTATCACGAATGGTCGTTCAGCATTTCGTATTTTTTCTCCATCAATAGTGATACCTGTACCACCAATCAGGACTAAATCACCGGCGTTACCCGCCTGCAACTGGCATTCGATAGCCCGAGGCCATACCTTGTCCGGCCCACTTGCATGCAGCAGCACGCCACTATTGGAAGGGGTATCCGGCCAGCGCCATTCCAGGTGCAGATAATAATTCTCATACCTGGTTTTTGTCCGCATGTACCCGTTGGGGCTTCCGGTGCAGCAGATGACGCCGTTTCTGACAGACCAAACGTCATTGACATCGACGTCTTTATCAGGGATAAAAAATTTCCAGCCGGTGAAATCTTTGCCGTTCCAGAGCATTATTTTCTCATCCGACAACAGAGGGCCGGAGATTTCCCGACAGCCTGTTGATATTGTAAAAAATGCCGAAACAATACATAAAATTAACAATCTAAATGCAAATCGCCTCATGTTTTGTCTCCTTTAGCTGATTATTAACGATAAATTTATCATTTAACATGTATTTTTAACTTTTTATGCAAGTTCTACGGCTTCCATAAAACACAAAATCTATATCATTTTGGCAAACCAAGCAATGGATATACTCACGAAAAGGAATCACAAAAGTGAAATTTGGCTTGACAAAGTGCTATTGTTTTACTATTAAAGCGTTCTTTAGTGTTTTTTTCCAAAATAAAACAGGTGATTATTTGACAAGGTCGGAGCCGAAATTTCCGGTTCCGGCATAGCTTGATATTTTTAAGAGTTATTGGAGTATTTTAGAATGTTACCGGTAAAAAAGACCAGTAAGAGCAAAACCCGTTTGCGTCGGAGCCATCACAGGCTTAAGGCTACGAACTATTCTGTCTGCAAAAAGTGCGACCAGGCCAAGCTTCCACATGCGGCGTGCGATAATTGTGGTTACGTCAATCCTAAAATCACGTTGAAACTCGGCGAGGAGTCTGAATAAGGGTGACTGTAATATGCGATTAGCAATCGACGCAATGGGAGGCGACAGTGCACCGGATGAGATTATCGCCGGTGCGCTCGAATCGATAGAACTGCTCGCCGAGCACGATGAGCTTATACTCGTCGGCCCTGAAGATATAATAAAAGCACAATTACCTGCGGCCAAATCCAAAAAAGGCAAAGTTACCATCGTCCATGCACCGGACGTCATCGCTATGGGTGAGGTGCCTATAGAAAGTCTTCGCAAGAAACCAAAAAGTTCCATCGCCGTTATCGCAAAACTGGCAAAAAGGGGCCAGACCGACGCGGTTATCTCGGCCGGCAATACAGGGGCATGCGTTGCGGCTTTCCAGATGAGAATAAGGAATCTGCCCGGTGTGAATCGTCCCGGCATAGCGGTGGTATTCCCCACTCCCGGAGGGCCGGTGACAATATGCGATGTCGGTGCGAATATCGCCTGCAAGCCGATACACCTTTATCAGTACGGCGCGATGGCCCGTATATATTCAAAGCACCTGCTCAAGATAGACAATCCACGGGTTGGGATTATGAGTATTGGCTCCGAGGAGGCAAAGGGTAACGAGATAGTAAAAAAGGCAAGGGAGCTGTACAAATCCGATACGAATATGAACTTTATCGGCAATATCGAAGGAAGGGACATTTTCAGTGGAGTTTGCGACGTTGCGGTTTGCGAAGGTTTCGTCGGCAATGTAATTCTGAAGCTGACCGAAGGCCTTGTCGAGGGACTGTTCAAGGCAATCAAGCACGAACTTATGGAAGAAAAGCTCAGACTGGCCATGAAGTTCAAACCTGTAATGAAGAGAATTTATAAGAAGTACGACTATAACGAGTATGGCGGAGCGCTTCTGTTAGGGATTAACGGCACCGCGGTAATCTGTCACGGCTCAAGTCAGAGCAGAACAATTAAAAACGCAATTTTAGCTTCGAAAAGATTTTATACGGAAAAAATAAACGACAAGATTATTGATTACCTTTCGAGGAGTCCGCTGTGCAATTCAGTGCAAAATGCGAATCCTCGTGTACTTGCATAAGGACCACGGATGAATAACCCAGCTAACGGTCACTCCACTGCTTATCGCGCAGTAATCGCCGGTTATGGCTCGTTCACGCCGGCCAAATTACTAACAAACGACGACCTCGCAAAGACGATGGATACCTCGGACAAATGGATCACGACCCGGACCGGCATCAAGACTCGACATATTACCACGGACAAAGAAAGCACTGCGTATCTTTCAACGGAGGCTGCTAAAAAAGCTTTGGAAGTGGCAAATCTCGATCCGGCGGACCTCGAACTCATCATCGTGGCAACCATTACACCGGAGATGGTTTTTCCTTCAACCGCCAGCTTCGTCCAGAGGTCCCTTCATGCAAGTAAGGCATGGGTATTCGACCTGGCCGCCGCATGCAGCGGTTTTGTTTACGGCCTGTCCATCGTGCAGCAATTTATAGAAAGCGGCAGATTAAATAACGCCCTGGTCATCGGGGCCGAGACATTAACCAAGATAACCGACTGGACGGACCGGACAAGCTGTATACTTTTCGGGGACGGCGCCGGTGCTTTCGTGCTTGAACGAAGGGAGGACGGGCAAAAGGGAATCTTATACAGCACGATGCACTCGGACGGGGACCGCTGGGAAGCATTGAATTGCCAGGCGTATGGGTCACGTCACCCGTCGAGCAAAGAGCTGGACGACCCGAAGAAAATCTATATGCAAATCAAAGGCCGGGAGGTCTATCAACAGGCCATTCGGCGAATTGTAGAAACGGTGTTGGAATGTCTGGACCGTTGTGGATTAAGCATGGACGATGTTAAAATGCTTATTTCACATCAAATGAATGCGAGGATTATCGAGTCGGCGGCCAAACGGCTGAACCTGCCGGACGAAAAAGTCTTTATCAATATCAATGAATACGGCAATACATCGGCGGCCTCGGTCCCTATCGCTTTCGATGATTGCGCAAAAAAAGGTCAAATTAAACGAGGGGACCTTATTATTCTTGTCGCTTTCGGAGCAGGGCTTACCTGGGGAGCGAATGTTGTTGAGTTTTAATGCCTCGTAATTTTTGTGAGAAACACCGGGCGGGAAAAGGATTATGAAGAGAGCTTTTATATTTCCGGGACAGGGCGCACAGGTTGTCGGAATGGGCGCCGACATCGTTCACTTGTTCGACAAGGCGGCGGAAATCTTCGATAAGGCAAATGATATCCTCGGATTCGATTTGGCCGGAATATGTTTCGAAGGCCCTGCCGAAGAACTCAATAGTACCGTCGTTTCACAGCCCGCAATTTTTACCACTTCCGTCGCAATACTGGAAGTTCTCAGAACAGAACCACCAACAAGCTCTCTGCAGGCCGATGTCACCGCGGGCCTGAGCCTGGGTGAATATACCGCACTATACGCCGCCGGCGTCTTTAACTTCGAGGATGCACTTACCCTTGTCCACAAGCGTGGGCAGGCCATGCAGGCCGCCGCCGAGGCCGAAGGCGGTTCGATGGTCAGTATAATCGGCCTCGACGAAGATAAGGTCCATCAGCTTTGCGAGGAAATCATAGCAGGTGAAGGGGATGAAAGCGAGGACGAAGGAGAAGGTGGGGATGAATTCTTAGAGCCTGTGAATTTCAACTGTCCGGGCCAGATTGTAGTAAGCGGCACAAAGGCAGCCTGCAAACATGCCAAGGAGCTGGCGGTAAAATACGGGGCCATCAAAGCCGTGCGACTGGACGTCGCCGGTGCGTTTCATACCCAAATGATGGCCGGTGCAGCCGAAGCCCTCAGCCAGGCATTATCGAATTGTAAGATTGCAGAGCCGTCACAAACTAAGATTATTGCCAATATCAACGCCGATTATTATTCCAATAGTGAAAAAATCAAAGAAGGCCTTATAAAACAATTGATCAGCCCGATTCTCTGGCAAAAATGTATGGAACGGCTGCTAGGCGACGGCGTAGAGGAATTTTACGAAATCGGTCCCGGCAGAGTCTTGACGTCACTGATGAAAAGAATATCTCGCAAAACAAAAGTCACAAATATCTCCACCACCCAGTCACTAAATGAAATCTTATCACATTGAACATACAAAAGAACCCCTCAATGAATTGAGGGGCTAAATACCATTTGATAAATATCACTTGTTGTGAGAATTGACGTAATCGATTCTTATTTTAAGGCTTTGTTGGTCGAAGCAATAATGTTTATCAAACCCTTTTGTCCACACTCTGCCGCAGACACCGGCCTTTCGAAGCGCAGCTTGAGCGGAATTCTTATAAATTCTGACAACTGAACCAATCGGCATGGGAATATACTCGGCAACAATATGGACGTGATTCGAGCGTACTGCAAGAGCATGGATTGTCTGGTTTAGCTGGTCTGCTTTTTCATATATGACTTGTTTTACGATTGCTCGATGGACTTTGGATAGTTTAACTGGATTTTTTACAAGCTTTTGTCGATTGGATTCGGCAATCGATGGATTGTCGGGATAAATCTTTCCTTTTTTGACGTAGCCACGTTTATCCCCCTGCAGCCACGTCCCGTAAGTCGTCCAAGTAATCATATAACCAAGCGTTTTGGCCATCACCACTCCTATTTACCTCCCCCATTGTATTTAGCCCCTACGTAAAAGCTACGCGAAGGCTGTCCCTGGTTTCTTGACGTTATGTTAATCGTTCGATGGCAAAAAGTATCACTAAGATTCTTTGGTGTCATCCACACGGTTTTCCTTATGTTTCAGTTCCTTTAGAATTTCTATCTTTGCGGAAAGAATTTCGTAGCTAACAACGAGACTTACCCAGAGAAACATCATGGATGCGTGCACTAATAACAATACGCCAATTGTTCCCATATGTATTGCTATATCAATTAACAAGCCCACAAAGAAAACGGAAAAGACAACCAGTACAATTAATGCGATTCGTTTATTGCGTTCGTAGTTATTGATATCCCGCATTGTAATTCATCTTATTGGTTTTAATGGTTGAATGTCCGGCCATATACAAAAAATATTATTTTTTGTCATCTCGACTGGAGCCGAAGGCGTAATGGAGAGATCTGTTTCAACAGATTCCTCCGCTCCGCCCCATATTTTTTGTTAAAGGGACTCCAGTCGGAATGACAACTCAAAACTAAAAACTGCCGTCAATAATTGACTATCCCTTTTTTTTCGCTGCTGCCGTAGTATATAAGTATATGCATACGCTTATGGAGTCTTGCAGCAGTCGAAATTATAGTATATAAAAAAACTACCGTTAATAATTCGACATTGTCAATCATCCATCGTCACTCGTAAACTAACTGTCCCTAGTTTTCTCGAGTTTCCTCTCTAATAATATGTATCTTTTATTTTCTTTCCAATAACCACAGCCAAAATCACAACAACCACACCAATAATTATCCAACCCATAGTGCTCATTAAAAGCATAATAAGACTCCTTTCTATCCCCCTATCTTGTTTATAATCCAATTTTTAATAAAAGCAATCAAATAATTCGCTTTACCCCATGATGGACTTGGCCACGCCCAACGGCGGATGGCGGCATCCAGCATACCTCACGGGGTAAATCTACTATTTGCTCACCGTTTTCTGTCCACTCGATAAAGCTATTCTTTTTTATCTTTATCAATAATCTCGATGTCCTTAGTTTTTCATTATTTTGTTATTGGAGTAACAGCATCAGGAGCCTTACAGTTTTTATCGTGAAAGATATTTTGCAAAGCTTTTTTCCTTGCCTGCAATGCATCAATTTCAACTTCATGTGAGCCTTTTACATCCATAAAAAAGAAAGTTACAATTGTAACGAAACCGGCTACAAACAAGATGATATTCCAAGTATCTCTATTGTCCTTGTCATTTTTCTTTTGTGCAACTTCATTATCGAGTTGAGCAATTTCAGCATATAAGGCATTACAAGATTTATTCTCATCGCCTAGCATATATCTATCAACAGGATTGGCAGTATGACCACCACAACCAACAATTATAATTGCATAGGTTAAGAGCACACATAACAACTTTTTCCACAACTTTAATTCATTCATGATAAATCCCCTGTGAATAGATATTATAAAACGTATGTAATAATTAACTGAGCATAAAAGTATGTCAGTAAGCTATATCTGTCAATTGCGGTGACTACGTATTTTTACCCCGTGAGATAGGTCAAGAGCCACCATCTCATAGGGTAAAGTCAAAGCCGGTATCTGGTATTTAGTCCCTTGGGGACGCCATAGGCGGATATAGTATTTAGACTAACGACTAATAACAAACAACTAATCACTAAATAAAGGCGTTTTTGGATTGAGAAATGTTTACTGAAACAGTGAGATAATTCTGGAATTCTTCTATCTCACAGTGGATTCCTTATAAAAAGTACGTCATTGCGAATTTATTGAAGTCTCCGGGATGGCTAACGCTACAATCTTCAAATAATAACATAAGTTGTTCGTATTTTTTTCATGGAAGTTTGCCGCGCGATTCTTTGAATCGCTCGCAAAGACATTTGTTATCTGCTCTCTCCGCTCGGCTTCGCCTCGGTCCACCTTGAGTGTGCCTTAGGCAAAGATAACGTCATGTGTGGCGAGAATTAAATCTCTTTCGCTTAGATACCGTATTCCGTTGTCCCTAACGGCTATTCACTAAATACAACTGACTATCAACTATGAACTAATAACTATCAACTAATCATTGTTTTGCTAAATCAAAGATTGGAAAATCATCTTGTATATCGAAGCCGGCCGGTCTGACAGTGTCGCCGGGGTTATAACTGGCGAACTTGAATTTGTCATTTTTTATCTCGTAGATTGCTCTGGCGGTTATCCCTTTATATTCTTTTATACTGCAATCTTTGATAAGAAAATCTATCTGCTTCGGAGTGACTTGTTCGTTTAGTTTAAATTTTCCTTTGTACCAAAAATCAGAATTAATTTCTTCGAGGTCGAATTTGTCGCCGGAGACTGCCATTATTACCTCTCCCAAACCGGATGCCGATCCCGCCCAATCGCCCTGGAGCAGTTTCTGGTCGGCAGAAGCGGAATCATCCGAACGCTTACAGCCGTTAATAACCAATCCTGCCGACATTAAAACAATGGTTAGAATACACAAGTTTTTCATTGGTTTACCTTCCTTTCTACTATGCGAACTGTATTTACGATGGTTCTGTATAATATTTCAATTCACTAACAGCAATAAAAATACGAGTCCGTATGAAAATGTCTGAAAAGGACATTTTCGTTTATCGTATTACTAATGTCGTATGAAGATAAGAAATATTGCAGGATTTTTGCTCCGCGAGATGTGAAGTAATTATCTCACAGGTTAAAAAAGCAAAAAAACAATTGCAAAAGAGGCATTAAGTGGATAGGGTACGTTCTTCAAAAAATACCAGGAAAAAAGTCAAGGAGAACATAGAGAATAAAGTAGAAGAAATTCGAAGCAATAAATCCGAAAATCGAAACAAAATCGAAATTTAAATGCTCAAACTTTCAAAACTTATCGTTTTGTTGATTGGATTCCTGCTTCCGCAGGAATGACATTTTATGGAGATTTAAGGATGTCGGAAAAAAGGTTGGCTGTAGTAACCGGAGCCGCAAGGGGGATTGGCAGGGCTATTGTTCTCGAACTGCTCAAACAGGGCCGAATCGTCGCGGGATTGGACATAAATAAAGAGCAGCTCGACGAGCTTGATAAAGTAGTTAAAGAGGCCGGTTTTAGCGTTATCACCAAATGCGTGGATATAACCGATACCTCGCAGTTTATCCAGACGCTCGAATCGCTTGCCACGGAATACGGCGGAATCGGGATTTTAGTCAATAACGCCGGTATTACCCGTGATAAGCTCATGATGCAGATGAACGAGGGGGATTTCGATAAGGTTATCAGCGTGAATCTGCGTGCCGCTTTTATGGCGACGGCCTTTGCGATAAGGTCGATGGTGAAGAATAAGTTCGGGCGTATCATAAATTTAAGCTCTGTCGCCGGTATTATGGGACAGGCCGGTTCGAGTAACTACGCGGCGAGTAAGGCAGGGCTTATCGGGATGACTAAATCGGTGGCGCGAGAGGTCGGGAAAAAAAATGTGACTGCGAATTGTATCGCACCGGGATTTATTATGACTGAAATGACCGAAGTGCTCGCCGATGCGGTTAAAGACGCAGCAAAGCAGATTATTCCTGTGCGGCGGTTCGGGAAGGTCGAGGATGTAGCCAGGGCGGTGGCGTTTTTGGCCGCTGATGATGCCGGATATATCACAGGACAGGTTCTGTGCGTGGACGGCGGGATGGCTATGTAAAAAAAAATAAAAAATAATTGTAGATGACGGCTTTTGCCGGTAATATACCCGCCGAAATAAAAATGTTATCGTTGGACGACTAATTGTAAAGCGAAATGAATTCCTGTTTGATTTAGGGAGGAATGCAAGTGAGCGCTGAGAGCATAGATGTTCAGGCTATTGAGAACAAAGTGATCGATATTATAAGCGAGCAGATGGGCGCGGAAAAATCGGAGATTACGCGCGAAACTTCTTTTATTAATGACTTGAATGCAGACTCGCTGGATACCGTTGAGCTGGTGATGGAGTTCGAAGACGAATTTGATATGAGCATCCCGGACGAGGAGGCTGAAAAAATACAAACAGTCGGTGCCGCGGTCGATTACATCATCAACGTAATAAAAACCAAAAGCCAAGACTAAAGAATAAGTTCGTTATGAGTAAACGGCGAGTTGTTATTACAGGCTTAGGTTGCGTCACGGCCTTGGCTGAATCCGCTGATGAGCTTTTCGCTGCGGTCTGCGATGGCAAGAGCGGCATTTCCACCATAGAATCATTCGATACAAGCGCATATCCCGTCAGGTTCGGAGGCGAGATAAGAAACTTCGACGTAACCAAGTACATCGACCAGCGGGAAAGCAAGCGCATGGACCGCTTCGCGCAGTTCGCCGTCGCCGCCGCCATCCAGGCGGTAAACGACAGCGGACTGGACTTCACAAAAAAAGACGTCACCCGCACGGGCTCCATCGTAGCCACAGGCATCGGCGGCATCAAGGAAATCGAAGAGCAGCACCTCCGGCTCCTTGCCAAAGGCCCTTCCAAGGTCTCGCCCTTCTGCGTTCCCCGCCTGATGGCCAACGCCGCCAGCGGCAACATCGCCATCCAGTTCGGCCTCAAAGGTCCCAACTTCTGCGTTCTAAGCGCCTGCGCCTCCGGCAATCACGCTATCGGAGAGGCCTTCTGCAATATCGTCGCCGGACGCAGTGACATAATGATTACCGGCGGAGCCGAAGCCGCACTTACACCCATAGGCCTGGCCTCGTTCTGTGCCGCAAGGTCGCTTAGCACCCGCAACGATGACCCGCCTGCCGCATCGAGGCCTTTCGACAAGAACAGGGACGGATTCGTCCTCTCCGAGGGCGCCGGCATCCTAGTCCTGGAAGAAGAAAGCCACGCCAAAAAACGCGACGCCCGCATATACGCCGAACTGCTCGGCTACAGCGCCACCGACGACGGCTACCATATCACCGCCCCCCTGCCGGACGGCAGCGGTGCCGCATCGGCGATGAAGCTGGCACTAACCGATGCCGGTGTGGGAGTCGATAAAATTGACTACATTAACGCGCACGGCACAGGAACCGAACTAAACGACATAGCCGAAAGCTCCGCCATCCAGCGTGTTTTCGGCGACCACACTTACAAAATACCCGTCAGCTCGACAAAAAGCTGCCTCGGCCACCTTCTCGGCGCCAGCGGAGCGGTCGAGCTAATCATCTGCGTCAAAGCCATCAACGAATCGACCATCCCCCCCACTATCAACCTGGAAAATCAGGACGAGCGTTGCAACTTGAAGATGGATTTCGTCCCGCTCAAGGCCCGACAAGCCAAGGTCAATATCGCAATGAGTAACTCCTTCGGCTTCGGCGGACATAACGCCTGCCTGGTCGTCGGAAAAGTTTAATCTAACACTAATCAACACAACAACGTGATTTAATTAGTTTGTGAACCTGCAACGATGGTATTTGTTTTTCATCCTCTGTCGAAAATATTTGGTTGTATTCGCCGGCCTTAGGTATTAATATCTCTTAAACTTGATTTTAATATACTCACAAAGAGAAATATATAGCTATGACAACCAATCCGACAACTCGAAAGATAATCGCCGACATTCTGGACGAAATATTAAAGAGATATAAACCAAAGAAAGTTATACTCTTCGGTTCTTATGCCTACGGAGAACCAGAAGAAGACAGCGATATCGACTTATTAATTATCAAGAACACAGATAAAAGACCCATTGACAGATGGGTACAGGTTAAAAGAATTCTACGTGATAAAAGCCGAACACTTCCCGTCTCACCTCTTGTTTATACCGAGCAAGAGATCGAGCAGAGACTTGCTATAAAGGATTTCTTTATAGAAGAAATACTTAAGAATGGAGATGTTCTTTATGGATGAAGCCTTTAAAAAACAGGCGCAGGAATGGTTTGAAAGAGGCATGCATGATATAGAGACAGCCCAGCTACTTTTCGATGAGCGGGGCTACACCGATTCAATTGCTTATCATATCCAGCAAGCCATTGAAAAACATCTCAAAGGTTACCTTGTCCTGCACGGAAAGAAACCACCGAGAATCCACGAGCTTGATACTCTTCTCAGTCAGATCGGAGTCTTTGACGATAGCTTCAACAGCTTTATAGATATTTGCGAGAAAGCATCCCGATACTACATCGAACAGCGTTATCCTCCCGGTCCGATTGTGGAATACGATTACAATGAGATTAAGTCTGATTTGGACAAGGCGTGGGAACTGATAAGAAAAATCCTCGCAAAAGCATAAAACCAACAATTGCAGCGATTGTTTTTAACAGGAAAATTAAACCTTTACAAGAATCTTCGGCTTCGGCGGACATAACGCATGCCTCGTCGTTGGAAAAGTATAATACTTTTCTTTTGTCATTCCGCACTCATTCGGTGATACTCAGAGCAGGCTAGATGCGAAAAACAAAACGAAAAAACTGGATTCCTGCTTTCGCAGGAATGACAAAATGTAACATATACTTTTTAGAAATGGCATTCGCTAATCAACGAATCAAAACAAAAGAAGAAACGTTAAGACTGTTCGGTTTCCTTCCATTCTTTGACCACATCTGCAAGAGGTTTTCCATAAACCTCCAGGAATCCGGCTTCTATATCGAGCTTTCCATAGAACTTCTTAAACTTATCCAGTCCGTGATTGTCGATCAAATGTTTTACGAATAATCCGGAAGCGGGATAAGCCACCGGCCATCCATTTTCAGAAGGAGTCTGGTAAAAGTATATCGAACCATTCGCCCATTTTTCTATCGGCTCATTGAGATATTTGCTGACGGTTTTCCTGCCTGCTGCCAGGCTTTTCGAGTCAGTGATATATTCATAATATTGTCGGATACCTTCGCCGAAAAAGTTGCTGATACCCTGAGCCACTGCGTTGTTGAAAAGCACATGAATGGATTCATGCTCAATAAAGTCAAAGCCCAACGTATGGATCTCCTTTCCATACGTAACGCCTCCGGGACCGGGTGTTCCCGACAAAATGAATTTCTCGTTCTCATCCGCATATATATAGCAATGGATTTTATAATCCGGCTGCTCAAGTTCAAGCCTGGCAATCGCTTCATCACAGTATTTATCGAAGCTTTTTGCCTTTGCCTTAAGGGTCTTGGCATCGCCAATCTTGTCGGAATAATGAAATTTATAGTGCCTGGAAATGACTCTTTGATTGAGATGTCTTCTTCTTTCTTTTTTCAAATCGATATTGCCGCGCATCTTGAAACGATCATTAACAAAATTTCCAAAGTGTGCAGGGATGCTATTCTGAACAATCGTGTATTGATACAATCCAGTTATTGTTCTAAGAAGCCCATCTATTGAACTGAGTGAATTTCCTGTGTATGCAACGCGTGTCATATCACTACTGATGAAGAATACTCCATCGTTCGCATCATCGAAGGAATTAGGACCGAATTGAAAACCGTCCTGAATTCTTTTTATGGGCATACCAAAAGTGTCCCATTTCTTGAAGCAATGGAGCGGCCCACATACAAGCATATGTTTATCGTAGTCGTCTTTGGCAAGCTGATTTTCATGCTTCACAACAATTCTGACATTTGGCATCGAATGCTTCTTGCAGTTCATCCAGATGTTCTTATATGCCACCGAATCCTCAACATCGGTGATAACAAATACAAACTCAGCCGTCTTAAAGAACGCCTGGAGCAATTTGAAATTCCAGTCCGGCTGAGGAAGGTCTTGAAGCGACCTTACCTTCGCATTAGCTTGAAGTGCGAAAAGAAGGATTAAAATGACTGACAATAAGGTAGTTTTGCTCTTAAAATTTACCATATTAATGCTCCCATAATAAAATAGCTCAATATCAATTCATTTTTTCGATGGGAGCATTTTGATAATGATATGTTACCGTTTTGTTACGATCTTGTCCTTTTTTTGTGAATTTTAAAATCGTGCTCCGAGCAAATCCTTCGGCTTCGGCGGACAAAACGCATGCCTCGTCGTCGGAAAAGTCTAATTTCCTTTCCTTTGTCATTCCGGACTTGATCCGGAATCCACTTCCAAAAATCCCTGATCAGAAATCAGAAAAAATAAATAGTGAGTATGCCAGATATCATGCCTACTGACAAGAAACAAAAAGAGGCCGCTGGGTAAAAACTTATAATAAGGGATTATATTTACTGACGTACACAATGATATACTAAGGTTTTGATTGTTGGAGAAAGAAATGGCTATTATAGACAGATCTCTATATTTTCGTGTTTAATACCCATCGTCTACATCATCAATATTGTCAAATACATCCTTATTTGGGAATGCCACTGTAGCCAATGGTTGCACCAAATCCTTATCTCCTGCTATAAGCCCATCGGCTTGTGAAAGATGTGAAACATAGTAGATGTCGAAAATGTCATTTGATATATCAGAATTCTCAAAGCTGGGACCACTCTTATTTCGCTTACATGCCAACTCAGTACCCCATGCAAGACTTAGCCTCAACATCTGCCACTCCCACCTATCCGCTGACATTTCATCTTTCCCATTACCATAGAATTTTTTCAAGATATCAGATTTCATTTCGTCAGCGACCTTTAACCACATATCTAATCTTTCGACTAAGTCGCTCTCATCAACTTTTTCTCGAAAATCTTTTTCTTTCTCTTTCTTGAGTATGCTTTTATAGTATTCGTCTGCCCATTGCTTCACGAAGTCCATTTTTGGTTTAAAGACCTTATCACACTTTTTTCTTAATTCCTCAAGGTCGAATTTCTTGTCCAATTCACTATTCCTCATAATTTGTGTTTCTTCTTTATCAATAAGAGATTCAATCGCAGCGTTTCTTGACTTTTCTTCTTTAACAATTTTTGCTAGCGGTTTACCTGCGAATGCTCCACTCTTTACTACATCAAGTAGTTTTTGTGTAAGATTTATGGGATTTTTTGAATCTTTAGGCGGATCACCTTCTTGGCTAATAGCACACTCAACGCAAAGAGTATAGGGCAAAATCACACAATGGTTCTTGACAAATTTAATAAGCTTGCTACGCGACGTCCCATGAAACGCACTTTTGTCAAGTATTAGCAACTTAGTTTTGTCTTTCTTTTTAGTGGTTCTGGCTAACATTTTGTATCCTTTTTCAAGGTAAGTGAGGTATTTTTAACAAATCAAATTTTCCCATCAACTATATTCTCTAGTAAGAATTCTAATATGTTGCTTTATCGGAGAGTCTTCCGCAGTTCATCAAACAATTACATCGGCATTTTTGGACTCTACCCTGAGCGTAGACTTTTCAAATATAGAAAGATTAATTAGTAGAGTAACAAACTTAATGCCTCTCTAAATCACCGCTGAAAACCACCATAACCACACTTCAAATCGTCAACCTCAGCCGGGCTATGCTGGATATGGCTGGGAGTGGGATTGCAGCGCAAAACTCAAATAGTGTTATATTCCTATTGACAATGGAACCTGTAGAGTAGACGATAGGTACATACAGATAGTAAAATGGCAACATGTGTTATTATGGAGAAACCATTAAACAGTAGTTAGACTTTGTATATTATTATGTTAAATACTTTCCTATCAGCTTTACTTTTAACAATTATATCTGGCTTAGCGTTTGTTGCTTATAAGCACCCAAAAGGATATCGGAACATTTTAAATACATTTGCACTACCTTTCATATCATTTTTTGTAATTGCTTTGATGTTTTATACAATATCTATAGCAGTTTCAATTAGTTCCCTTAATGAACAAGCTGTAGAAGCAGAAGTTGAATCATATAAAGTGAGTGTTTCCATTCACACCATCCAATCGATGAATGACAAAATGACTAAACTAATTTGGATTCTTGCTGTAAGTTTTGGAGTAAGCCTATATCTATTTTTTTTATATTCGCTTCCATCTTTCTTAGAACACAATAATACCCCAAACGAAGACAAAGAAGGTCATAACATAGAAGAAATGAAGCAGGATACAGATAAAGCTTCCGGAACTCAAACTTAACAATTCAATGGAGGGGGTAACCTAATTAACCTCCAAAAATAAGATATACAACCACCAAAAACCAACGTAACCACGCCTCAAATCTACAATCTCAACCAAGACGTGCTATTTCAGTCTTACCTCAATGCCTTTTTAAGGTTATTTTCGAGTTTCTTGATCTATCCAATCGGTCTCGGCTTTGGGATCAATTTTTTTTAGCAAAGATACAATCCCATATAAGGTTTTTACAGCTCTTTCGGCATCTTCATACCACAGGAAATCAGAATCTTTTACTTCCTAAACAGCTATGGTTTTTGACTTGAAGTGGGCAAGACGATTCCGAAGAGAGATGAGCCAAGATAGTTCTTGCATAGCTTTTGAACCGGGATCTAGTTTCTTACTTTTAACAATTCTGGGTACAATAATCCATTTAGCAAGTAGGTCAAGCTTGTCAAGATAGTTAGAGAAATAATTCCGCGAAAGGTGTTCAATTCCATAGTGATTAATGTAAGCTTCAAGGGTAAAAGCAGAAAAAACGACAACAATAAGGGCGAGTTCTCCAATAGCATCATTTTTAGATGCAATAAAGTCAACATTATCATCGGAAATGTTCTTACCCTTATGACTACGATGAAATTCATCAAGCTCTTTTTTCAATTCCTGAATTCGGAAGTAGTTATCCATTACGACCTTGAAATAGTCACCATGATGTGTCCACGCTATCTTGACTTGTTTCAAAACAATACCTCTCCTATTTCAGTATAAATTTAAAATAGATTGATATATATCATATACGGTATTTTAATTTCCTATTAGCATTACCTGCTTTTTAGTTGCTCGTCAGAAGCTCGCTAACGCCTTTGTTAACTGTTGCATTCGCTCTTTCGGTGAAATCCTCTGGAAACAGGATAAGCAGGACTTGGAGAAATGTCAATTGTTTTTAAATACTAATTAGCTTGAAAAAAGGGCGCTCTTGAATTAATGTTTCCGGATATCGAATCCCCGTACGACCGGGGATGCATTGAATCAGGCGAATTGTATGAACATATATCTGGCAGTGATATTTCTGATTGGCGGGCTGGCGATTCTCTGGAAAAGTGCCGAGCTTTTAGTCTCCGGCGCGGTCGGCCTGGCACAGCGGCTGGGCATCAGCTCGCTGGTCATCGGCCTGACCATAGTAGCAATGGGGACATCGGCGCCGGAAGTGGCAGCAAGTATCGCCGGTGTGCTGCAGAAGACCAACGGCGGAGATATCGCCGTCGGCAACGTCTTCGGCTCGAATATCGCCAACCTCGCGCTGGTCGGCGGTCTTATTGCCCTTATTCGCCCATTGGAAGTTCAAAGGCTGACCCTTCGGCGCGAAGTGCCGGTCATGTTGGCGGTGGCACTGCTGCTTTGGCCGTTTCTGCATAATTCATATCTTGCCCGGCCGGAAGCGGCAGTCCTGCTGGTCGTTTTCGTGACACTCATTCTGTTAATAACATATATCGCACGTAAGCAGGCCCAGCAGGCAAAGCTGATTAAAAGCAGTCTCGAAGCAGCGACGAAATACGAAGTGACAAGTGCTAAAAAGAGTGTGATATTCGTAGTACTCGGATTGGCGGGGCTGGCGCTGGGAGCGAAAATGACGGTCGAAGGTGCAATTTTCATCGGCAGGCGTGTCGGCCTGAGCGAAGGTGTCATCGCCCTGACCGTTATCGCACTGGGTACATCCCTACCGGAGCTTGTCACCTGCGTCGTCGCCGCGGTCAAGGGCGAGCATGATATCTCCGTGGGCAATCTTGTCGGCTCGAACATTTTTAATACCCTGCTTGTCACCGGCACGGCGGGAGTGGTTCGGCCGTTCGATATATCCGCCCGCTTCGCAGGAGGAGTAGATTACTGGATTATGATTATCGTCTGTGCAGGTTTTGCAGGCTTGATAATAATCGGCAGACGTGTTGTCGGCAGAACCGCCGGTGTGATACTGCTTAGCGGATATTTCGCATATATCATATACCTGTTCGCATACGGCTCACCGAATATATAGTTTAGTGTCTATAACTGTCATTACCACGAAGGCGGGAATCCAGTTTTTTTAGTCATGGACCCCTGCTTTCGCAGGGGTGACATTAGGAGGAACTAGCGCCGAAGTTCCTGGCCTGAACGGCGCCGAAGTTTACTTCGGTGTCTTTTGAAATTCAACGCCGCGAATTGGCCATGATATTTCTTTGCCGCCCTGTCGTATTCCCGCGCCGCCTCGGTTTCATCATCGAAGTAACCGAGAAATATCGGTTTGCCGTTGACCTGTATATCGGCGACCCATTTTCTCTGCGCCGTTCTGAACGAGACTCCCTTATATTTCGAGTGGCATTTTGTTCTTCGTTTTGGGCGGTTTTGCATATTCTGGCTATGCGTCGCCGGCCGCAGGTTTGCTTCTCTGTTATCCAATCCGTTATGATTAATATGGTCGCATATCACACCTTCGTCCAGGCCCAAAACGACACGGTGCATCCAGATATTCTTCCCGTACCTGGCCTCCGATTTTCTGCCGATTCTTACCGCGTAAAAGGTGTCCCTATACTGAAGGGCGTGCCATTTGTATTTGCTTAGTTTCTCATAATTTTCCGGGTCCACTATTGCGAACTTGCCCTTTGTCAGCGGAATTCGCCGAAAGGCATAGCCGTAGCGCAATTGCCGATACAGAAGTAAAAGAAACAATATCGGCCGATCCAGCCGGCTTGGAATTTTGACAACAACTTCGATAACACCCTCCGCGGGTCTGAGTCGATTGGTTAATCAGAGAATTAGTGAATTATGTTTTCATGCCTTAATAAACCTGCAAACCAAAATTCCTCCCCCCATAATGGTGGCTACTTGCGCAAACGTGTCGAAAAAATGGGCATTTTCAAACAGAGCCGGAATCTTAAGTAGCCATTAGGAAACGGATTAAAAAAATTTTAAAAATTCGGATTTTTGTTTTTGAATACTTGCGCAAACGTGCCGAAAAAAGCGCCGATTTCCCCTACATTTTCCCGATAATGTGATATCTTTTAACATTCTGACTTCTTGCAAAGAAGCAGGTTTAACTGTAAGCTTGAAGGGCAATTTATACCGGAATTGTTTAATTCGTGAAGCTCAAAGAAATAATTTCATACGGAAAGGCGAACCAGATGAATGACCGCTTTTATAAAAATTTTATATCTACTGCACTTATATTTGCAATTTTTCTCATCCCGTCTCTTGTCCGGGCACAATCGCCGGTTGTCTCGGTTAAGGTAGATGCCACAAAACCGGGCAAGCCGCTCAAGCACGTCTGGCAGTATTACGGCTACGATGAGTGCAACTATACAACCACGCCCGACTGCATTGATTTGATGAAAACGGTGGCACAAATCAATACCGAGCCGGTCTATCTGCGCCAGCATTTTCTGCTCAACAGCGGCGACGGCACAGCAAGCACGAAATGGGGCTCGACCAACGTCTATACTGAAAACGCAGACGGCGAACCGGTCTATTACTGGAAAATCATGGATGAGATATTCGACGCGGTGATTGTATCCGGCTGCCGGCCGCTCGTGGAAATAGGATTAATGCCGAAAGACCTTTCCGTTAAGCCGGAGCCATATCGTCCGCCCCAGCCGTTCGGACCAAACAAGGGAATGGGTGTATTTTTCCCGTCGAAAGATTACGAGAAATGGGCCGAGCTGATTCGCCGGTGGGCACGTCACGCAAAAGAACGGTATGACAACGTCGAGCAGACATGGCTGTGGGAGCTCTGGAACGAGCCGGATATTTTTTATTTTCAGGGCAGTTACGAGGATTACGTCAAGCTCTTCGAATATACCGAGCAGGCCCTCCATGAAGTTATGCCCGAAGCGCAACTCGGCGGCCCGCACGTGGCCAACTCCGGCAGCAGGTTCCTGCGTGACTTCCTGCGGCATTGCGCCGAGGGAAAAAATTCACTGACGGGAAAGACCGGCACGCGGCTCGACTACGTCGGCTTCCATGCCAAAGGAGGAATTGCATTCAGGGACGGCCACGTGGAAATGAGTATGAAAGGCCAGCTCGAAAAACACCTCAGAGGATTTGCCACAGTCGCAGACTTCCCCGAGTTCACAAATACGCCAATCATAATCGGCGAAGCAGACCCGGACGGGGCGGCGGCAATGCCCGCTTCGAAATCTCCCGAGCGAGGTTATCGAAATGTCCCTGCCTACGGTTCATACGTGGCGGCAATGATGAAATACAGTCTGGATTTGGCCGATCGCGAAGGTGTAAACCTCAAGGGCGTGCTTTCCTGGGCTTTTATGTTCGACGGTATGCCGTGGTTTGCCGGCTATCGCACACTGGCCACCAACGGAGTACACAAGCCCGTACTGAACGCCTTCAAAATGTTAGGTCAACTAAAGGGGAATCAACTGCCGCTGGTAAGTGACGGTGCTATTCCAATGGAAGAAATTCTAAAGGAAAGCGTTCGCGAACGGCCTGACATAAACGGAATGGCCGTCGTCGATGGCCGAGTCATAAAAGTCCTGCTCTGGAATTACCATGACATTCTCGTCCCGGCGAAACCCGCCAATGTGCATTTGAGGGTAAAACTGCCGGAAGATTATTTTTCAAATGCAAAAATAGAGGCTCTTCGAGTGACACATTACCGAATCGACCAGACCCACAGCAACGCCTATACGAAGTGGCTCGAACTGGGCAGTCCGCAAAATCCCACTCCGGAGATGCTTGCCCAGCTAAAAGAAGCAATGCAACTTCAACTGCTCGAACCCGTGATGATCCTGGAGGTTAACGATAATGAAGCAGGGCTTAGTTTTGATCTACCGCGCTCCGCGCTTTCTTTGATTATCCTACAAAAGGCCAAGCCATAAAGCATCTTATGAGATAATCTCTGCTATCCTTCGACTCTGTTCACCAGATGACGCGTCAATCGTCTATCACCCCTTGCCTATCGAATCTCGTATGCCATCAAGGTATCGCCATGGCGGATGTACAATCGTCCGTTGGCAATCGTCGGATGCGCCCAGTGCTCGTCGGTTCCCATTGTCACGGTAAACTTGCTGACCGGAGTGAATGCTTTAGGATCGGGCTTGATTAGATACATTGTTCCATCTTCGGCGTAAACATATAGCATACCATCGGCACAAATCACAACGCCTTTCTCAAACTCACTGCTTTTCCACATGACCTTACCAGTCTTTAGTTCCAGGCAGACCAGCCCGCCGCCGGTTTGAGCTGTACCGTAGATATAACCGTCGATAAGAACCGTGCCCTGCATCTGGCAATCCAAAGTTCTGTCGGTCCATTTCGATGTCACGCTCATGCCGTCGTCGGCAATTTCCAGCATTTCGCCCCCTGCACCCATGCCCGAAGAGATATAGATCATACCATCTTCGTAGAGCGGCGGATTCGGCTGGACCCCGGCCCGATGCTTGTGCTCGGACTGCCATAACAGCCTGCCGGTTTCCGGATCAACAGCGACGACGCTATCGGAAAGCATCGTCACAATCTCTTTTTTGCCGCGATGATTTATCAGCCTGGCCGAGCAGCAGGCCGATGACTGGCTCAGGCCTTTGGTCTGCCAGATGGTTTCACCGCTATCCTTGTTCAGGGCCACCAGTGACGCATCCGGTCCACCGGGCGTGCAGACTACCTTCTTGCCGTCCACGAGCACGCATTCGGCGAAACCGAATCTGGCCTGTTCAGCACCGAACTTCTCAGGCAGATCTATCGTTTTGATAATTTCGCCCTTTGTTGGGTTGAAAGAGACCAGCTTGCCGAAGCCGGTCATAACAAAAATCCGGTCCGTGTCGATAGTCGGTGTGCCGCGTGTCCCGGCCACCGCAGGGCCGCTCTGACCCAGCTCTTGGCCGTAGGCTGTTTTCCATTTCGACGTGCCGTCCAGATTAAATGCGAAAAGATATCCCTGCTGCTGGTCATCCATGCCGGTGACGTATATCGTGCCGTTACCCACGACCGCAGATGAATATCCCCTGCCGAGTCCATCTACGGACCATGCAAGCTTCGGCCCGCCATCGGGCCATTCTTTTAGCAGTCCGGTTTCATTAAATTTGCCATCGCCGTTCGGCCCGCGAAACCGTGGACAATCACCACCACAGACATCCGCAGCAAAAACAATAGCCACAAATAAAGTTATAAAAAGAACGTTCTTACTCATAGTATATCTCCACAAATTTTATACGTTTAATAGATATAATTCTGAACCAGGAACTTTTGCGATTTTAACTGAAAATCATGTCAAAATGCCTATTAATATCAAAAAAAATCAAAAAAACTCTTGACAAAGTTAGGCTTAGCTAACTATATTAGGATAGCCTTATAATTATAATGATTTGATGATATGACGGTAACGCAAAAGACAAAATTAAGCGCCTCTCTGGAAGATTATTTAGAGGCGATTTACAATCTGGCGGGAGACAAAAATATTACTCGCAGTAAGGATATCGCAGAACAGCTCGGCGTATCACGTGCTTCTGTAACCGGCGCCCTGCGGGCATTGAAGCAAAAGAAACTGGCAAATTACAAGCCCTATGATTATATCAGCCTGACCGAATCAGGCCGCGCAGTGGCGGCAGAGGTTGCAAACAAGCACGAAATTCTAAAATCCTTTTTAGCAGATATCCTGGGTGTCGAACCGGGTATCGCCCAAAAAACCGCCTGCGAAGCAGAGCATGCTCTCGGGCCGGAGATTATTTCCAGGCTGTTGTGCTTTATCGAATTTCTAAACAAAAGCAGCGATAACGGTCATGATGTTATGGAAGAATTTCGGAAATTCTGTATAAAAAAGAACAAAAAACAAAAAAGTAAATAAGCATTAATAATGGAAACTAAAGAAATAAAACCCCTGTCCGTGACTCAGTCCGGCGAAAAAGTTCAGTTAGTGAGTATCGAAGCCGGACGCAATTTGAACAGTCGACTCACTTCGATGGGGATTTTGCCAAATGTAGTAATAACAGTCGTAAGCAACGGCCATCCCGGCCCTTTGGTTATCAGCGTAAAAGGCTCTAAAATGATGTTGGGCAGGGGTATGGCCCATAAGATAATGGTACGTGGTTGTGATGAAAAAGAAAATCACAGCGGCACTGGCCGGAAATCCTAACAGCGGAAAAACCTCTATCTTCAACCAACTCACCGGAGCACGCCAGCATGTGGGAAATTATCCCGGCGTGACGGTGGAGAAGAAACAGGGAACGTGCAGGCATGGAGATTACGAAATAACTTTCGTGGATTTGCCGGGGACATACAGTCTTACCGCCTATTCGACCGAAGAGCTCGTCGCCCGAAATTTTATCATCGACGAGCAGCCGGACGTCGTGATCGATGTTGTCGATGCCTCCAGTATCGAGCGGAACCTTTATCTGGCAACGCAGCTTATTGAAATGAACGTTCCGCTGGTCCTGGCGTTTAATATGAGTGACATCGCCGAGCAGAAAGGCATGCTGTTCGATATCGAGCAGTTGTCTATGCTCCTGGAAGCGAAAATCGTCAAGACCGTCGGCAATAAAGGCAAGGGCAAAACAGAGCTTCTCGATGCGATTATAGATATCGCCGGTCTGGCTAAAAAGCAGCGTATCCACAAGATAAACTACGGCCAGGAAATTGAGCATGAGCTGGAACAAATCGAAAAGGCCGTTGCCGGCAAAGAAAATCTGCTGATACAAAAATACGATGCAAGATGGCTGGCCATCAAGCTTCTGGAACAGGACGACGAAATAACCGCGAAAATCCAAAGTCGAGAAGTGCACGATACTGTTGCCGCTTCTACCGAGCATCTAAAGGGCATCTTCGGTGATAATCCGGAAGTTGTTATGGCGGACCGGCGATACGGCTTCATATCGGGTGCATGTCAGGAAACAATACAAACCACTGTAGAGCTGCGGCACAATTACAGTGATATGATTGACGCCGTAGCAACACACCGAATCCTCGGACTGCCGATTTTCCTGCTGTTGATGTATTTGACTTTCGTTCTAACTTTCAAAATCGGTGCTTACCCCATGGGCTGGCTGGAGTGGTTCTTCGGCCAGCTGTCCCAGGCGACAGCAAATCTATGGCCGGCAGGTAGTGACAACTGGTTCAGGTCTCTTCTCGTAGACGGCGTAATCGGCGGGGTCGGCGGCGTGCTGGTATTCCTGCCGAATATCCTGCTGCTGTTTTTTATGATTGCCCTGCTTGAAGATACCGGGTACATGGCACGTTCAGCGTTTATTATGGACCGCATAATGCACAAGATAGGGCTGCACGGCAAAAGTTTTATCCCGATGCTCATCGGATTCGGATGCTCCGTGCCGGCGATTATGGCAACACGAATACTCGAGAACAAACGCAGCAGGCTCACAACAATAATGGTAATTCCACTGATGAGCTGCGGAGCAAAACTAACCATTTATGCACTAATCATACCTGCCTTTTTCCCGGCGCAATGGCACGGACCGATGATGTGGCTGATTTACCTGATAGGAATTATAATAGCGGTTATCTGCATCAAAATTTTGCGACTGACGGTGCTCAGGGGCGAGACCGTGCCATTTGTCATGGAACTGCCGCCCTACCGCGTGCCGACCTTCAAATCTATTTGCATACACATGTGGCAGCGAGGCTGGATGTACCTGCGAAAGGCCGGAACAATAATTCTGGCAGTATCGATTGTACTCTGGATTGCAATGAGTTACCCGAAACCCGGTCCGGATTCGCTTACAGACCTGACGCCGCAGCAGGCCCAACAGGAAAAGCTGGAACATTCGGTCATCGGCAGACTTGGAAAAGCGATAGAGCCGGCACTTAAACCGCTCGGATTCGACTGGAAGATAGGAACAGCCCTTATCGGAGCTACCGCGGCCAAGGAAGTTTTCGTATCACAACTGGCAATTACTTATTCGGTCGGCGATGAAGATGAATCGGAAAAGACCCTGAGGCAAAAACTGCGTGCGAACTATACGCCTTTGACGGGTTTTTGTGTTATGCTGTTCTGCCTGATTTACGCACCGTGCATTGCGACGGTAGCTATGACCAGGCAGGAGACTAATTCCTGGCGATGGGCGATGCTGCAATTCTTCGGCCTGACCGTTTTGGCATACGTAGTGACACTTATCATTTTCCAGATCGGCAGCCGTATCTTCTAATCACCAGCGCAAGACCGGAAGACCAAACATCATACTTCTATTAACAACCCACTACCATCCATCATCTTTGATATATTGATTTCCTAAATTCATGAATTTGTACATCAACTGTTAAACGGCTACTAATAACTTAACACAACAAATTATCGAAATAACATGCTTTCACGTTAATTAATCATCTGTACATAGATATTACATGTATATATACCAATCCAACAGGTGATTTTGCTTGACTAAAAAGTATTGTTATTGTACAAATAGAACAATGTGATAACCGTTGATTTGAACTTTTCAGCAGGAGAAATTTCCCCGACACATTGATTACTGTTTCAAGTTACTGTAAGGAGGACTGGTATGTACAAGAAAGTAAGTTATTTAACTTGTTTGTCTCTAACATTTTGCTTGTTTCTGACAAATATTTCCAACGCCCAATTAGACCCGAGTCTCTTGGGCTGGTGGAAGCTGGATGAAACATCCGGAGATGTGGCTTACGATTCGTCCGGCAACGCCCGTGACGCTGATTTGAGAGGAAGTCCACAATGGGTCGAAGGCCGGCTGGGTGGCGCACTTCAGTTTGATGGCGAATCTGATTATGTCGATTTACCGATCGACTCAATTTTTAGCTCACTAACCGGCGTTAGTTGTTCGATGTGGGTTAATTTCACCGGCCAACTGGGAGGATACTGGGCTCGCATTTTTGATTTTGGCAGCGGTACAGAAGTCAATATGTTCCTCACAGCGAGAGGTCAGCTTAATACAGGTGAAGAGCCGATTATTTTCGGTCTTGCTCAGGGCTCCTGGCAGGACGAAGACCGTGTAACCACTGCCGAAACATATCCCGAGGGACTACCTGTCGGATGGCATCATGTGGCTGTAACAGTGGATTCGGAAAATCTTGTAGCCATGCTCTACGTCGATGGTGAAGTCGCCGGAGAGAATGCCGCTATGCGATACGGACCGCAGAACCTCGGTGTCACTACCCAGAACTGGCTCGGCAGGTCACAATACGAAAGTGATACATACTTTTCCGGAGCTTTGGATGATTTCCGCATTTATGACTTCGCAATGACGCCGAAGGACGTTCTGACCGTCATGGACGGCGGTATATTGATTTTCGAGATCGCCTCTCGCCCAAATCCCACAGACGGAAAAGAAGAAGTATCCCGAACACCTGTTCTTAGCTGGAAAAAAGGCCTCTACGGCGATATGCGTAATATTTACTTAGGAAAAGATTTTAATGATGTCAACGAAGCGACTCTCTCCGACCCGCGAGGTGTACTGGTCGCTGAAAATCATGAAACGACAACCTTCGAGCCCGAGACTCTCGACTACGGAGAGACTTATTACTGGCGAATTGACGAAGTCAATGAATCGGGCGATCCGAAAATTTATAAAGGTGACGTCTGGAGCTTTACAGTGGTTAACTTTATTTTGGTTGAAAACTTCGAAGACTACGACGATGTAAACAATATCATATACAATACATGGGGGGATTACGCCGTAAACAATACCGGCATGACAGTCGGATATTTTGACTCTCCATATACCGAGCAGGATATAATCCACAGCGGTAAACAATCTATGCCCCTTTATTACGACAACGACGGCACGGTTAACGAGGGTACCACCCTCGAAAAAACCGGAACTTCATTCTACTCCGAAGCTGAACTACAATGGACTGATGCCCATGATTGGACTATAGACGATCTCGAAACACTATCGATATGGTTCATGGGCCACCGACCTTATATGGGATACTTCCTGGAAGATCCGGCAGGAACCTATACAATAAGAGGAGCCGGCGAAGACATCTACGGCTTTGAAGATCAGTTCCATTTTGCCTACAAGGAGATCACCGGCAGCACCACGATTATCGCAAAAGTTGAGAGCTTGGATAACGCCGATCCGTTTGCCAAAGCAGGTGTTACGATTCGTGATACTCTTGATGCATACTCGCAAAACATGTCGGTGTTGATTACTCCTGAAAACGGCGTCCGATTCCAGTATCGTACAGTCAGTGAAGATGTAACGGACAGACTATTTGAAGAAGGCATAACAGCACCCCATTGGATCAGGTTGGAACGGACTTCAGGAGGATTGGTCAGGGCATATCATTCGTCAAATGGCAGTGATTGGACATCTTTCTCTCTAAGACAATTATCCGCAAGTCAACCCTTGTATGTCGGACTGGCCGTAACCAGTCATAATCCCGATATTTCAGCCGAAGCAGTGTTCTCCAACGTGACAATTACCGGCACCGGCAGCGAGCAACCATGGCAGCATCAGGATGTGGGGCTGATCTACAATTCTCCAGAGGAATTATATGTAGTACTCAACGACAAAGGAGTGGTTTATTACACCGATCAAGATCCTAACGCACCGTTTAGTGGAGTACTGAATCCAGACTGGACACAATGGAAAATTAATCTGCAGGACTTTGCAAATCAGGGCGTGGACTTAACCAATATCAGCAAATTATCTATCGGCGTAGGAACAAAAGACAATACGACAACACCGGGCGGTTCAGGTAAATTGTACATTGATGATATCCGGCTGTATCGGCCAACAGTATATGACGACAATTAATCCAGGTGACGGTTATAATTTTACGCCACACAGCGTCAGTTTTCGGTGATAATCCGAACTGTTTTGTAAAGACATCTTGTTCGTGCGGTTAAACAGTAACAACGCTGAGCTATTGCACATAATGGGATGTTTTTTGCATAAAAAGTGATTTTTATCACAGAAAATATGATATAATCACTTTGTACATACTGTGCGAAGTACACTTTTGTCCAGAATTTTAAAAAAAGTAAGGTATGGAGGTGGTCTCAGGTTCCATAAGCATAAATCCCCTCGGATTATATTCCGATATATGGAAAAATATCGATAACTCCTTACATTAAATACTTTTCACAGGAGATACATCATGTGCAAAAAATCGGCTTATATATTCTCGTTTGTATTAACGCTGAGTTTTGCTGTTCACAACACTTTTGGAGAATTGGTAGCGTATTATCCAATGTACGAAGGCGCTGGCACAGTCGTCAGGGATTTTTCCGGGTATCGTCATGTTGGAATTGCCCAGGCCGAGCCCGTGTGGATTGATAGTGCGCCGGGTTTTAGCAAGGCGCTCTATTTTGACGGATCTGAGCCCCAGCCTGCTTGGGTCGATTGCGGGACTTGGAATCCATCTGAGCAGACAGGTGAATTAAGTGTTGCATGTTGGTTGCGATGGGATGGATATACAGGCGACTGGCATGGGATTGTTGCCAAACGAGACGACTGGGATCCTGCTCCCTATGGATCGCTTATGTGGTACCTTGAGGTGAACGCAACCAACGGTTATTTGCTTTTCGGGAGCCGATCCGGCTATATCGGCGTCATGGACGCCCTGCCTGAAGGACAGTGGAAGTACGTGGCCGCGGCTTTTAATGGCACTACGGCCAGACTTTACGTTGATGGAGAACAAATGAGCGACGGGAGTTTCACATTTGGCTCAAACACAAATGCAACAGTAATGATCGGAGCAGACAATCTGGGTGGCGGTAATGGTTTCTATGGCGCCATTGATGAAGTGCGAATATACGATACGGCCTTGACGCAGGAGGAAATCCAGACTGACATGTTCGAAGTCAGTACCGATCCTGAACTGGCCTTTAATCCCAATCCCAAAAACAATACGGCAGAGGTGACACGTGATACGATACTGCAATGGAAGCCGGGCCTTTATGCCGTGACACATGATGTATACTTCGGAACTGATTATAACGATGTCAATGAAGCCACCATATCTGATCCGCGAGGCGTTCTTGTCAGCCAAAGCCAGGAAAGTACCGCTTATGATCCTCTTGGTGCCGAACTTCTCGAATTCAATAAAAAGTATTACTGGCGGGTAGATGAAATCAACGACCTTGACCCAAACATCCCCTGGAAAGGCAACGTCTGGAGCTTCACTACCGCCAACTTCCTGCTTGTTGATAATTTTGAAAATTACAATGATATTGATAATAAAATATACGACACATGGTCAGACTATTATGTTAATAATACCGGCATGACCGTCGGTTATATAGAACCCCCTTCTGTAGAGAAAGTCATCATCCACTTAGGTAAGCAATCAATGCCCTTACAATACGATAATGATGGTATCATTAACGAAGGTACAGAACTCGAAACATCCGGAACATTGTTCAATTCCGAAACCGAACGCCGGTGGACCGATGCACAGGATTGGACACAAGAAGATGTCGAATCCCTAACAATATGGTTCAGAGGTCACCCCGCCCAGGTCAGCAGCTTCATCGAAGAACCGGCAGGCACTTTTACGGTCAAGGGCATCGGTGAGGATATCTGGGACAGTTCAGACCAACTTCACTATGCATATAAACAGGTAAACGGTGCCTGTAAAATCATAGCAAAGGTCGATAGTCTGGAAAACACAGACCCGTTTGCTAAAGCCGGTATTATGATCCGTGATACACTGGATTCAAACGCCAGGTACTGTGCACTTTTAATAACTCCTGAAAACGGCGTACGATTTCAGTATCGTTCTACTGTAAACGACGTAACAGAACGACAATTTGATCCTAATGTTGCAGCACCCTATTGGGTCAGATTAGAACGCACATCCGGAGGACTTGTCAGAGCATACTACTCAGAAAATGGTTCGGACTGGACGTCGTTCAGCCTGATGCAAATAAGCATGTCAAATCCTTTATATGTCGGATTAGCGGTTTCCAGTCACGATAAGGATGTACCATGTGAGGTTGTATTCTCAAACGTTAGCTTCCCCGATACAATTGTTAGCCCGGAATGGACATCCCAGGATATAGGCTTACTTACCAATGAAGTTGAACCGATGTATGTGGTTCTTAATGGTAATGCTGTGGTCTATCACGATGACCCGAATGCAGCTTTGATAGATCAATGGACGCAGTGGAACATCCCATTGCAGAGATTTGCTGAGCGAGGCGTGAATCTTAGTAATATCAATTCCTTAGGAATCGGATTAGGTAATAGAGATAATCCGCAATTAGGCGGCAAAGGGATAATATACATCGATGATATTCGGCTGTATCGTCCTCCAGTGCAGTAAGCCAACTAACGGGTTTTGTTCTGCCGCTACAAATTAATGATTTCATTTCGGACCTATATCGACGTGTTTGCTATAGGTCCTTTTTTAATTTACCGATTAATCACAAAGGCAAAAGTGAACATAAAGACGGTTTGTCTTTGGAAAAAATAAAAAAGATTTCGACAAATAAAAATTGACCAATTCGAAAGGAAGAATAACATAATACGACATAGCAGAGACACAACATCACACGAACAAGCTCAGTGAAATCAAAGTATATCATCATAGAGTGAGGGGATGCTTAAGGATTTTAAGCAGAGGCAAAATATGGCAGGAAGCGGCAAAAACAAAAAACCTCACAACAAAAGGATAAACACCGAGCAAGAGCTCAAAGAATACCGGGCAAAATTCCAGATTCTATTCGATAACGTATGCAGCGGCATAGCAATTTATGAAGCCGTCAACGACGGAGAAGACTTTATCTTCATAGATTTTAACCGTGCGGCCGAGGAAATCGAACATATCAAAAAAGAAGATCTGGCAGGCAAACGTGTCACCGAGGTATTTCCCGGAGTCAAGAAGTTCGGCCTTTTTGATGTTTTTCGAAGGGTTTACAAAACCGGTACGCCGGAACATCATCCGGTGTCGATATATAAGGACGAAAGAATAGCAGGCTGGCGGGAGAATTATGTATTTCGATTGCCGTCGGGGCATATTGTTGCGGTATATGACGACATCAGTGCGAGCAAACGTACCGAATTAGTTTCAAGAATGACCGACCAATGCTTCCGTGCAATCGCGGATTATACCTATGACTGGGAAGTCTGGATTGGTCCATCCGGCAGAGTTTTATGGACAAATCCAGCGGCACAACGTATCACCGGCTATAACGTAAAAGAAATTATGGCAATGGATGATTACCCGGAAGTGGTCGTAAATGAACAGGATCGCAATCGCATGATTAAAGCTTTTCAATCGGCGCTCAGAGGAAGTACGGGCAACGACGTCGAGTTCAGAATTGTGCGCAAAGACGGTAAAATCATCTGGGCGGCAATGTCCTGGCAGCCGATATATGACGATAAAGGCAATTCTCTGGGACACCGCGAGAGTATTCGTGACATTACTTCACGTAAAGAGGCAGAAGAAGCGCTGGAAAAGGTGAAAAAAGTAAAAGATAGAAAGTAAACAACTAATTCAATACTCACACGACCATCGGCGTTTTTTATAATCCTGTCAAAAAACTCTTTAATCCGGTTAAAATGGGAGTAAAAAGGCCTGTTTTTTCTTGACAGAGTAGCTGTTTATTTGTTATTAATAAAGTAGGAAGGTTCGATGGTTTTCCTTTTTCCATTGAATTATATTCCTAAAACCTGTGGTTTTGAACATTATTATCGGATTTAGCGAAGGACGGGTCTTTCAAGCAGACAAACCTTTGCCTGTGATTAGATTATTTTCCTTGTGAACTTGCAGTTTATGTTAAAAGGAAGGAGGTCACATCAGGCCGAAAACACTGCATTTAAGCTATTGCATGTCGAAACAATAAGTTTCCGTGAAAACAATAAAAGTTTTGGCGTATCGTTCATGCTCAATTGTAAAAAAACTTTATCATTATACAGGAGAAAAATCATGTACAGCAAAAAGCATTATTTAACTTCTTTAATGTTGGTTTTGGTCTTCACAGTAATAAGTATGGGCCAGGTAACCGATCCCAATCTCGTCGCTTGGTGGAAACTGGACGAAGCGATCGATTCTGTTACTTATGATGAAACCGACTACTGGAACGACGGTATATTGTACGGCAACCCGGAGTGGGTAGACGGCCGGATCGGCAATGCGCTGTATTTCGATGGTGTTGACGACTACGTCGATTGCGGCAATGCGGACAGCGTTAACATTACCGGGCAAATTACTATGGCAGCGTGGATAAATACAAGTACCGCCGGTAACAATGCGCATCAGCATTATTTAGGTAAAGGCAACAACAGTTACTGCATCAAACATAATTCCTGGAATAACTTAGAGGTAGTGATTTATATTGGTGGCTGGAAGGTAGCTACGTATGGTGTTGATGATTCTTTCAATAACCTCTGGCACCATATGGTCGGAACTTATGACGGCGGTCAAATCAAGTTATATGTCGATGGTGAATTGCTTGCCACTACAAACCAGACAGGTGCGATTGCAACCAATGCCGATCCGGTCAGGATAGGAACAAGAGATGGAACGCGATGGTATCACACAGGTGGAATAGACGATGCCCGTCTCTATAACCGTGCAATTTCTGCTGTTGAGGTCAAGAAATTGGCCAGTCCGGAAAGAGCCTCCAATCCCATACCGGCAGACGGAAGTGTTACCACCGAAACCGAAGTGACTTTTCAATGGGACGCTGGACTCAATGCAGTTACTCACAATCTATATTTCAGCGATGATGAGCAGGCGGTAATCGACGGCACAGCACCTTTAACAATCCTCGACCAGACCAGCCATGGTCCCCTGTCACTCGAATTAGGTAAGACATATTTCTGGCGTATAGACGAAGTCGAGGCCGACGGAACCACAATAAATACCGGAGAAGTATGGAGTTTTACAATTCAGCCACTCTCGGCTTATAATCCCAGCCCCGCAAACGAAGCCAAATACGTGGACCTCGACACTGACCTCTCCTGGAGCCCGGGTTTTACGGCAGAATCGCACGATGTATATTTCGGTACCGATGAATCCGCCGTGGCCAACGCAGACAATACTTCACCCGAATTCAAAGGCAACCAGACTGAATCTACCCTCGAGATCGATACTCTAACATACGATACGCGTTATTACTGGCGCATAGACGAACATAATAATGATGCAACGATGACCACGGGCGATCTCTGGACTTTCAGGACGATTCCCGAAACACCAATAACTGACCCGAACCTGGTCGGATGGTGGAAGCTGGACGACGAAGAAGGAAAAATCGCACTTGACTGGTCCGGCTATGGAAACAACGGCTCAATCGTAGGAGAACCGCAATGGATTATAGGTCAATTTGAAGGTGCATTGGCTTTTGACGGCGTTGACGACTGCATAGATATCGGCAATTCACCAAGCCTCGATATAAATGATGTCGTTACTGTTATGGCGTGGGTAAAAATGGAAGAAGCCGGTAACAGTGAAGACCAGTCCTTTGTTACAAAAGGTAACGACAGTTACGGATTAAGGCACGCCGGATCAAACAATATTCAATTCCGCCTCAGTGACACTATTCTCGTTGACACGCCCGTGGATAGCTCATTTAACGGTGTATGGCACCATGTGGTCGGAACCTGCGACGGAAGCCAACTACAAATATATATCGATGGTACGTTAAAGAATACATCGGGTAACTCAGGTTCCGTCCCGAATAGTATTTACAATGTTAATATTGGAAGAGAATCCGTTGGTAATCGATACCTTTACTTCGGTGCCATAGACGATGTCCAGATTCACGACCGAGTTCTGTCACCAGAGGAGATTCAAAATGCAGTAAGAGGCGACCCGCTTCTTGCCTGGGAGCCAATCCCTGCCAACGGGGCATTACTGGATTTAATCGCCTTTGAACAGCTTAGCTGGACACCGGGAGATGAAGCAGCGGAACACGATGTGTACATAGGAATCGACAAAGACAGTGTAGTTGACGCCAATCAATCAACCGCGGATATTTATCGAGGTCGCCAGCAGAATACCACTTTCACAATCGAAGAGGGTGTTCAGGCGGATCAGGCCTACTTCTGGAGAATCGATGAAATCAACAACGATGGAACAATCAGCAAAGGCAGAATCTGGACCTTTACAATAGCCGATTATCTCATCGTGGACAATTTCGAGTCATACAATGACCTTAATTTTGACGAGGAAGGCACCAATAGAATCTACATGACGTGGCTTGATGGATTCGACAATCCGGAAACAAACGGCTCGACCATGGGATATCCCGATCCGATTTTCGCCGATGGTGAACATTTTGTTGAAACAACGACTGCTCACGGTGGCGTTCAATCTGCACCGATTTTCTATAATAACACTACGGCAGGTATTTCCGAGGTAACAGCGAACACTGACATGCTTGCGATCGGTCATGACTGGACTGTCGGCTCTCCGAATACTATGTCTCTGTGGGTTTACGGTGATCCCAATAATTCCACTACTGAACAGATGTATGTTAAGATTAACAACGCAAAAGTGGTATCTGATGTCAACCTGGTAGATGCAAGCTGGCAGGAATGGACTATCGATTTAACCACATTGAATTTGGACTTAAGTAATATCACAACGCTGACTATAGGCTTTGAGCCGACAGGCGCTGTCGGCGGTGAAGGCGTGGTCTTCGTCGATGATATCCGATTGTATTTCCCTGAGGAAGAACAGGCTGTCCTTGAAGAATAAATCGGGAAAATACTTTTAATATTACAAGGGGCCTTTACTAAACATTAGTAAAGGCCCCTTTTCTATTTGGTCGGCTAAACGGTATATAAAAAACCACCATTAATTACAGGATTAAATATTTTCAAATGCCGCGACAGGAAAAGCAGCTAATCATTCCAGCGATATTAATTCAATTCCTTCACCGGTTCCCAAGTTGCGTGAATATTTCCTGTCTATCGGATTGTTCCAGTGCTCGTGAACACCGAGACTTTCCAGAGCTGTTCCATCGCCTTCGGGGTCATACTTTGTTCCCGACGGCGGTTCGTTTGCTAATGCCGCTTCGTGCATATAATTATCAGGATTGCCCCTGACGTTAGTAATGTTCGGATTAAGTTTTTGCTCATCCCGTAGAAAGTCCAGCCCGACCGAGTCAATCGCCACCATATCCTGTGAAACGAGAATGCTGGAAAACCAATCGTTATCAAAAGCGGAAAATTTCGTAACCGGGCCACTCTGAAACCTCGCCGGATATAATGCATCAATCATATACAAAATCGTCTTGCCGGCCAGCTCTTTATGACCATTGAGATTAACCAGACAATTATATGTCCCCATACTGTCTCTACTATTGCCGTATTTATGCAACGGTCTTGGAGTCCAGCCGCCGCTATCGGGAAAATACGTGGTGCCGAAATGGTTTTTTGCACATAAAGTCACCCCAAACATCGTATGGGCCCGCATCAACGCCAGATTAATAATATAATCGGCTTCGGTGACACATTTCGGCAGATACGCTGTACCGGCCCTGGTTACAAGCGGATTTTCAGTATTGGGCAAAGCTGCGATACGTCCTTTGCCGGCGCTGCCGGGCGTGACTACAAACCTGATACTTTGAAAATTCTCATCGGTATTGCTTCTGATTTTATTATAAATAGGGTCACCGATATACCTCGAAGCATCATATATTGTAATGTCGGAACCGGATATACCGGCCTCGTTTACAAGCTGGTCCACAAGCGAGTAAATAACATGAGGACTCGGCAGCCCGATATCCGGTGACCAACCACGGCCTCGTTCCTGATTCATATTGATCTTAACGGCGATTTTCTCGCTCTTTCTATAGCCGACCTCACCGGAGCCTTTTGTCTTATTGAAGTGCTTAAAAAGCGCATCCCATGCCTGGGAGTCGCTCTTTTGACCGGTTAACTGTTGAATGGATTTAGAAATCATAGCATCAACTCTGCTCTGGTTGGTATTACTATCATCCCACCAGTTTCCGTTTTGCTGGTCCCACCCGGTTGCATCGGGGTCACGTATCCAAACGACTCGGCCGGGATGAATTCCTCTGGCCGTACCGATAGGGCTATTCACTGGCTCAGACGGCTCAAATGACGCCTCTGCCGGATTACTACCGGTAATGCCAAGGGTACCCCAAATAATCAAAATCGCCGTAAAAATAAAAATGCCGGCCGGTATATATCGTGATTTGTTCATTAGCCGCCGTGCTTTTCGATAGACCAGACTCGAGCCAACCAGCCCGGCAATCCATACTACAAAGCCACCGGCCAGCGGTGCCGCCAAACGTTGACACGGGTAACTCGCACGAGATGGCTTTGGAATAACACGAACTAAAAACCAGATAAGCGAAACCAGACCAATCAAGGGAAGCAACCATACAAGCCAGGGGTACTTACCGGTCCAGGCAATGAAGCTGTTCGCTTTAGCACAATGCCCGCTTTCTTTGTTTGAACAACAGTTATTTTTCATTGAGTTATGATTTTCTGAAGATTGCTGTTTTTCTGTGTTTGCCATTCGAGAAACTTCCAAATGCTATAATTCTTCCCCAAGCTAATGTCTCTTGCCACTACAATATTATATGTCGTCACCTAAGCAATACAAATATTATTTTATAGCCGGCTCATTTGTAACGGCGTAAGGCAATATTCAGGATTTTCCCAATGAACTGTTCATAAGAAAATCCACCTTTTTCAGCCGCTTCGGCTACTTCTTCACCATAGGCAAGATCAGGATTCGCATTGGCCTCAAGAATAATGACCTTATTATCATGCGTTAGCCTAAGATCTATTCGTCCATAGTCCCTTATATGCAACACACGATATACTTTCTTACATATATGACCGATATTCTTTTCTACCGTCGGATCGAGCTCGGCAAAGTCAAATCTTATATTCCATTTCTTCCTGTACTCTTCATTCCATTTTACACGGTAGGTCGCCAGTTGAGGCCCCTGGCTGCCTAAAGAGTCAAAAAGACACTCCCTAATCGGAAGAACAACAAGCTTCTTATTCCCCATAATACTTACGTACAGCTCTCGGCCTTTTATATATTCCTCTGCGATTGCAGGCTGTTCCCATCTTTCGTGCATAAACTGGACACGTTCCTGCAATTCCGAATCATCGTTTACCAGTGAAGCGTTCGAGATGCCCTCGGAACCGTCTTCCAGCGCCGGTTTTACAACAAGAGGATAACGAACCGTCTTAGAAACACGGATTTTTTGGCCACGAGGCAAAGAGTAAAAATTAGGAACACGAATCTTATGCAAACTCAGCAACTCCTTGCACAGTCGCTTATCACGAGAGAGCATCAATCCCATAGCTCCCGTGCCGGTAAAAGGAATGTCGATCATTTCAAGAAGTCCGGCAATATTTTTATCCAAACTTCGGTCTCCATTAAACGCCTCGGTAAGGTTGAAAACCATATCGGGTTTATGTTTCGTGAGAGTTTCAACAATCGTGTCAATATCACCAACCGCGCCAAGAACCGAAACCTTATAACCCAGCTCACGCAATGCTTCGATGACATGATATTCCGTGGTCGGAACATCAGGAGATGTCTCGAAATTCGGATCACTTTCCTTGACTTCAGTGGCATCGACCAAAACCGTTATATTCAATTTTCGGGCCATTAACGTGTATGCCTCCCAACTATCCTGAGTGTATTACTTGCAATAGCAGTCAGCAGAGCAGTAATGCCCACAATATCCTCCATCTGATTTGATCTCGCGTAAAGATTAAGTGCATTGCAGCGAAGAACCAAGGTATCAACCAGTTGATGAATATCGTGCTTTCTGTGTCCGGTCCACCGTGCAACACTATCTACAAGCTCACGCCTGTGTTGACGCAGAAACTTCGATGCCTTCTTATCGGCAGAACTGCTATGTTTCGATGCGAAAAGGGTGATAAGACTATCATCATAAAATCCCTGAAATCCGCTGCCCAGCACCCTTCGTTTACGTTCGTAATGAGCAGCAAGTGTCGAAGTCATCCGTGAGGCCGACCACGGCGGCTGCCCATGAACCGTCTTGAGAGGTGCTTTGGTTGATATACGTTTCATCAAGCCATCTACATACAACAGCTTCTTTATCACAGGCCAATTTCGATATTTCTGTTCCCAATTACTATTGGGTGCAAGCCAAACAGCAAACGTCTCAGCGAAATCTTCATCCGGGTGTGACTGAGCATAATTATCCTGCAGGTTGATTACATATCGTCTGGAATAGGGCCGGTATGAATAAGTATCCAGGTACCTTGTCGAGAAGGAGCCGAATAATTCCCGCCACCTTGTTTTTTTGTACAACTGGTATGCATAATTTAAGGCGTGACCACATTCATGACGCAGAAGCTTCATACATGATTCTTCAGTGCCTCCTTCGACCTCATACATCATTTTCTTCTCAATCTGTTTTAAGCGTGGATGTGCAAGGCAGAAAGGTATCCCAATGATCGGGACTTTGTCGGGGCACAGCCACTCATCGGTTAGATAACACGAAGGATGAAAACATATCCCCCTTGCATCAAGCTCTTGATAGAGTCTCTCTATCAGCGGTTGAAGTTCGGAGCCCTGTATCTGCACGCCGAGGTCGCGAATGCGCATATCCAGGATTTCATCATCCGGCAGATTTTCCAAATCCTTAATTTTTCCGGCTTTTGCCATAGGCCTGCTCTGCCCACTATGCCCATAACAACTGCAAATCTATATACTTACAGTCAACTAAAATATACCTGTTATATACTGTAAATGATAATAACATAAATGTTCCGTATGAACAAGAACCTGCAATTGTACAAAAAAATAACCCCTGAATAAATCCAGGGGTTAAACATTCCTTGCTAATTCGAATTTTTTATTCTATTACGTGGATGTTTTTCTTTTTGCACATTTGCTTCAGCACTTTCGGCCAGACGGTAGCGCTGACTTCGCCGATATGGGCCTTTTTCAGCAGAAGCATAAACGTGCGGGATTGCCCTATTCCACCGCCGATGCTCAGGGGAATTTGATTGTTTACGATTGCCTGATGATACGGATATTCGAGCATATTAAGAAGACCTGACAACTCCAGTTGCTCCATAAGCGTATCGGCGTTGACACGGATGCCCATGGATGTAAGCTCATGGCGGCGTTTGGTGACAGGATTCCAGACGAGAATGTCACCGTTTAGACCGTGCACCGTCCGGCCGTCTTTTGATTTCGTTTCGGTGACCCAGTCGTCGTAATCCGCCGCCCGCATCTCATGCGGATAGCCGTCCTCCAGAACCCAGCCTATGCCGATAATAAATATAGCCGGACATTCCTGTAAAATCTCTATCTCTCGCTGCTTTCGCGGCAGGTCGGGGAATTTTTCGAGTATTTCTTCGGCGTGAATAAAGGTAAGCTCATCGGGCAAATCGGGATATTTATCGTTTTTCAATTGTGGAAAAAGTTCCTGAACGTGGGTCTCGGCACCTTTGAGAACCTTCCAGATTTTGCGGACAACTTCGCGCAGGAAATCGAGGTTACGCTGTTCGGCGGAAATTGCCAATTCCCAATCCCACTGATCAACGTAGGCGCTATGGTCGTGATCCAGGAAGTAGTCCTTGCGCACGGCTCGCATATCGGTCAACAGACCCTCGCCGACGTTCATATCAAATTGCTTCAGAGCCATACGTTTCCATTTCGTGGCTGCCTGTACGATCTGAGCATCGATTGGATTCTTATCATTATCATTAGAGATATGGAACTGGATTGGAGTTCGCGAACCATCGCGGTCGAGCATGTCGTTGACACCGCTTTCAACGTCCACAATCAAAGGAACAGTCACACGGATAAGGTTCAGTTCCTTGCACATGTTTTGCTCGATGTAATCTTTGACTGCATACGTGGCAATCTGAGTTTCCTTCGGGGATAGCAGAGATTCATAGCCACCGGGTAGAATTTTTTCCAGTTCGTTATAGTCACCGATACCCGGACCGGCTAAGTCCGCTTTCTTTTCGTCTGTCATTGTGTCTTCTCCTATGTATTTTTCAATCTATCGTTAAATAACAAAAGCTATTTTAAGCTATGTGTGTTCTCTAAGCCAGGTGGTGAATTTTTTCAGACCGTCCTGGATGGATGTTGAAGGTTTATAGCCCAAATCTTTAGAGGCTTTGGCGACATCGGCGTATGTTCGTTCGACATCGCCCGGCTGTCGAGGCAAATATTCCCGGATTGCTTTTTTACCGAGAGCGTTTTCTATTTCTGCGATTAAATCGTTGACCGTAATCGGCTGCGATTCGCCAAGATTGTAAATATTAAAGCCTTTACACTTCTCGATTGCTGAGTTTGTACCGTCAATAATGTCGTCAATATATGTGAAGTCACGCATCATTGAGCCGTCGCCGTAAACAGGAATGGCTTTACCCTGCTCGATGAGTTTTGCGAACTTGTGGATAGCTAGGTCCGGTCTTTGTCGGGGGCCATAAACGGTAAAGTAGCGCAAACAAGTTCCGGATAAACCATCAAGATGGTGATATGTATGGCAGAGCAGCTCGCCGGCCTTTTTGGTAGCGGCATAAGGCGAGATGGGAAAATCTACATTGTCCCCTTCGGAGAAAGGAACTTTTTTATTGTTGCCATAAACACTCGAACTGGATGCGAAGATGAATTTGCCGATTTTGTGCTTTTTAGCTGTTTCGAGCAAGACCATTGTACCATTGACGTTGACATCGGTATAAAGCAAAGGTTGCTCTATTGATGGGCGAACTCCGGCTTTGGCGGCAAGATGCACAATTATATCGACACCATCGCCTAACACCTTATTCATTGCGGTGGCGTCACGAATGTCAGCTTTGATAAGCTGAAAACTCGAATTTTCAAGGCATTTTACGATATTTTTGTGTTTGATTTCGGGATCATAGAAATCATCGAAATTATCAACTCCGACCACATCCCAACCGCTTGCAAGCAAACGCTCGCTCAGATGTGAGCCTATAAAGCCGGCAGTCCCTGTAATCAGTACTTTCATAGGTTCTTTTCTAATCTTTTTTTGATAATAAACACTATGCCGACAAAAAAGTCGCTACTCCAACGGCACCCAAAATCAAGCCGACAAATTGAAATAATCCTTCCGACTGCTCCCTGCTCCATTCAAGAATAGGTGATGTTCTTTTAGGCCCGAAAGAGAATATCAAAAAACCTTCCAACATAAAAACTATTCCGCAGATAAATATTACCAAAGGATATCTGCAATCACGAGCTCCTATAAAGAAAACCGCCGCCAGGGCAAAATTTATGACACCGTCAAAGTATATTCTTCTGCCCTTTTGGAAAAAAAGCATTAACCGTTTCGCCATATCAGGTCTTAGCATATAAACAACTGCTATCAGAGCCAAGACAATACCCAAACTCTTAATAAGAATTTGCATTTGTGTCACTTTGTTACTGAATGATTGGGACAATATATTGGTTGACTCATCCGGGGACAGTAGCTCTTCCTATACTGTGATATTCGATCCCCGCTTTTTTAACTACATCCGGGTCGTATAAATTTCTGCCGTCAAAAATAACAGGACTTTTCAGCCTCGTAGCGATGGCTTTGAAATCAGGATTTCTAAATTCCTGCCAATCGGTGAAAATAACAAGGGCGTCGGAATCATCCAGTGCATCATATCCGTTCTGGAATATCCGGATTTTATCACCCAATACTGTCACCGCCGAAGAAGCAGCCTCGGGATCATAAGCCTTTATATTTATCCGACAATCGATAAGTCTCTTAACACAATTAATCGCCGGTGATTCCCTGACATCATCGGTTTTTGCCTTAAAAGCCAGTCCCCAAACGGCCAAGGTAGTCTTATCATGGCGTCCTGCAAAATAATCGGTAACGAGCTTTGCGAAGCGCTGCTGTTGATTTATATTAACCTGCTGCACCGCTTTTGCAATTGTCATCTCGACTCCATGCTCGGTACCGGTATGAATCAGCGCCCGAATGTCTTTCGGAAAACAGGCACCGCCGTAGCCGACACCGGGAAATAAAAATGCAGAGCCTATTCTTGAGTCACTACCGAGTCCGCGTCGCACCTGCTCGACATCCGCACCGAGCTTCTCGCACAAAATCGAGATTTCATTCATAAACGAGATTCTCGTTGCCAGCATCGTATTGGCGGCGTACTTTGTCATCTCCGCCGAGAGAGGATCCATAAACATCATTCGGCTGCTCTTTCTCATGAACGGACTGTACAATTGTTCCATAATTTTCATGACCCGGGGATTCGTTGTACCGATGATTATCCTGTCGGGACTCATAAAATCTTCTACAGCCGCACCTTCCTTTAGAAATTCCGGATTACTGACATAATCAAAAGATACATCCGTCTTCGATTTTATAATCTCGGTCACTTTATTGCACGTTCCTACAGGCACAGTGCTCTTAGTTGCAATAATCCTATAGTCACTAAGGTTATCAGCAATGCCGTTGGCAACTGATATGACTGCTGACATATCGGAAGAGCCATCTTCGGTCGATGGTGTGCCGACTGCGAGAAAAATAATCAGCGAATTATCCAGGCCGTATTTCAGATCGGTCGTAAAATGCAGCCTGCCGAGCCTGGTGTTGTGTTCTACTATCTCGGTCAGGCCGGGCTCATAGATGGGAATGATATCCTTTTTAAGACCGTCGATTTTTCCGCTGTCGTTGTCTACACATATAACATTGTTACCCGCCTCCGCCAAGCACGCTCCCGTTACCAGGCCTACATAACCTACACCAATGACACAAATTTGCATTCTATCGTCTCCTGTGTATCATTCATTCACCCGTACCGGGCACCAGACAACAAAAACTTCATAGATATAAAAGAATTCTTAAATTTGCCTAATCGATACTTTCTATCATATCAATATCTATTTCAACGCTTGCCGCCTGGCCGAGCATATCAACCTGCAGAACCAGACGTGTCTGGCTTTTTGTAGTGACAACAATACCCTGTAATCCCATCAACGGCCCGGCCAGGACACGGCACTTCTGGCCGACTTTAATATATTTGTGGGGTACCAGGGGAACACCTGTCTGAAGCACACGCTCAATTTGAACCAATTCATCAAGTAATCTTTCCTGGTCTTTAACTTCAATTAAATTCGCCACGCGGTCGGTTTTCTTCAGTTCCGTTCGCTGGTCGTCCTCGCCGCAAAAAAACAAGTACCCGCTGAACAAAGGCAAAAGCGATTTTATTGTTCTGTGGCTCTTCCTCCTGACCTTCCATGTCATTGGAAGAAAATAGCTGATATTTCTACTGATTAAATCGTGGGCAAGAGCCTTTTCATTTCTGCTTTTTGTATGGGCAACCCACCACCGGCCGGTAAATTCACGAATAGATTCAACCTCGGGCCAAACAACCGGCGGATTTTCATTTACATTTAACAACTCACTTATCCTACAAATAATTCTCTAATCTATTCCATAAAACTTCAGTACGGTCCCTGCGACATACTCTATCTGTTCCCGTGACAATTCCGGATAAATCGGTAGCGAGAGAACTTCATCGCAAAGCCGTTCGGCAACCGGTAAATCACCAAGTCTGTAGCCAAGCTCGCTGAAGCATTCCTGCAGATGCAACGGCATAGGATAGAATATCGCCGAACCAATCTGGTTTTCCGCCAAAAACTTCTGCAGACGGTCTCTATCAGGAACAGTGACAGCGTACTGATGATATATGCTCACATTGTTCTGATCTATCTTTGGCGACTGTACAGGCGTATCTGAAAAAACTTCATCGTAAAAGGCGGCATTTTGTCTTCGTTTCTCATTCCAGGAATCGAGATAACCGAGTTTGACGGAAAGGACCGCCGCCTGAATACCATCGAGGCGGAAATTGCCGCCAATCATTCCATAAAAGTATCGCGGACTCTGACCATGGTCGCGAAGAATTTTCAGCTTTTGTGCAAGCGTCTCCTTGTTGGTTGTAACAAGCCCCCCATCGCCGAAAGCACCAAGGTTCTTGGTCGGGTAAAATGAGAAGCAGCCGCAATGACTAAAATTGCCGCACTTTATCCCGTCCTGGCTTGCCCCTATTGCCTGAGCAGCGTCTTCAATAACGGCGAGATTATGCCGCTGCGCAATTTCATTAATGGGCTTCATCTGAGCCGCCTGACCAAATAAATGCACCGGTATAATGGCCTTTGTCTTTTCGGTAACTTTTTCTTCAATGCCGGAGGGATTGATGTTATAAGAATCAGGTTCTACATCGACAAAGACAGGTTTTGCTCCAACTCTGACTACACATCCGGCGGTGGAAAAGAATGTAAAAGGTGTGGTTATGACCTCGTCGCCCTCTCCTATTCCCAAAGCCATCAGGCTTACAAGCAAAGCATCGGTTCCACTGGAGACCCCGACCGCATATTTGCTTTGGCAATATGTGGCGATTTTCTCCTCAAAATCAGCCACCGCCGGGCCAAGAGCAAGCGCCTGACTCTCGCAGACCTTGCTGATTGCCGGCATAACCTGCTCTTTGATGGTTGCATACTGCGCCTTCAAATCCAAAAGTGGAACCTGCATTGATACTCCCGTCCGAATCGCATCCTGCATATTCACTACCTCAATTGTTCATTCCAATCAGCTGATTAATTCTGCCTGATTAATTAACTCGAGAGGTCAGTTTAGAACCGTAAGGTCAAATTGTCAAAGGAATTGATAAAATTGTTTTTCTCCTTTCGGAAAAGAATTTATGAATTATATATTGACTATTTTTGGTTTTCGTTAAATATTGGTTATGAAAAGTGCAAGTAGGAATTTGATTAATTGGCAAAACAAAAGTCAAAAACAGAAAATAAACTGAACGTACTGTTCACCTGCATCGGCAGAAGAGTCTCATTGCTCAACAGCTTTCGCCGGGCGACGAAGCAATTAAGGACAAAGGCATCGTTCTTCGGCACAGATACCACCGAGTTAAGTCCGGCCCTGCAATTATGCGATAAAGGATTTCTGGTCAAGCCGACAACACATACCGGCTATATCAGGCAACTGCTGGCCATAGTAAAAAACAACAGGGTAAACCTGCTCGTACCGACCGTTGATCTGGACCTGAAATTATTAGCCCGTAATAATTCGAAGTTCGCAGCTCTGGATTGTCGCGTGCTTGTTTCATCACCGGAAGTTATTGATATCTGCCAGGATAAAAGGCAGACGTATCGTTTCTTAATCAAGAACGGCTTCGATACTCCAGTTACTATGAACGTTCACTCTGCAGTTTTAAAGCACAACCTCGACTGGCCTTGTTTCTTAAAGCCCTGGGACGGCTACGCAAGCAGAGGAAACGCAGTCGTTCACAATAAAAAAGAACTGTCCTTTTATGCCAAAAGAATACCGAATCCAATCTGCCAGGAGTTCGTTCAGGGCACCGAATATACATGTGACGTTTATGTTGATTTTGGGATGAAAGTCCGATGTGTCGTCCCGAGAAAACGCATTGAGGTCAGAGCGGGCGAGGTCAGCAAAGGTCAAATCGTCAAAAACAATCACATTATGAGCCATGCCGCAAGACTGGTTGAAACTCTTGGCGCCGGTCCAGGCCTGGTTACATTGCAGTTATTTAAGACGCCAAAAGGCAAGCTCAAGTTTATTGAAATCAATCCACGATTCGGCGGAGGCGCTCCATTATCCATTCATGCAGGTGCTGACTTTCCTAAATGGATTTTACAGGAGATGCTCGACAGAAAGACAAATATCAAATTCGATGGTTTCAAGGACGGCCTGGTCATGCTCCGGTACGACGGCGAGGTCTGGCTCGAAAATCCAAAACCAGCCAAATCCTGAAATTATTTCCACCCTTAAAAGTTAGCAGACATTACTATATGCTGATATCAAAGTAACTTCTCACCTTTTTTGACTACCTTCCAGAGGACACCCGCCGGCTCAAAATCATAACGCCTGAGTAAAAAGTAGGGACAATATCCATCGGCCGGTGTGACTACGTAAACATCTCTTTCCCTTAGCAGCTTTTCTATTGTCAGTTCGTTAAATTCAGGTGAATTTTCGCTGCTTCCTATACTGGATATGATTTTTATGTTTGTTCCCGACCGCTTCTCCATAACCTCCTGCGCGTACAACAAAGGCGGTGCCGTCGTTGCATCGGCATAAATTACCGCCGGTGGCCTGACGCTGAATAACGCTTCAACCGCAAACTGTTCTGCTCCCTTATACCCCATTTTCCACGGCCAAAGAAAATAGGTGTCATTATTCCGATGCGTAATGACCCTTCCGCTGCCTATTTTAATTTCCAATCCCTTTGCAATCTTCGGTGCCATTATATAAGCGGGTACGGTTACCAGGGAACATATCACAAACACATAGGCTACCCAATTGCTGCTCTCACTCAAATATCTGTAAGCCCCGACACCAATCAGAAGTGAGACAATGCAATAAAAGGGAGTGAAGAAGGCGTAGCGATCCGGCACTGTATATCGAAAGGCAAAAACAAAATACAAGATTGATAACGCCGCTAAAATATGTGCGAACCACCGCTTCGGCGAAACCGCATATAAACTCCACAGTCCCACTACAAAAAGCAAGAGGTTGGGATTGGGGAAATTGAGAACCAGATACATAAAATTTTCTTTGATTATTCGGATTGTTAGTGTCGTATTGAGGACGTCACCCTGCCATCTTGCTCCGAAAGCCGCCGAAGCCAATGCGCCCCAGAAATCACCGCTCTGTAAAATATTCTTTATTATCAGATATTCATAGGGCAAGGCTCCGATAATCCACAACAGCGCCATGATTGCCAAATCCCGCGGTTTAATTTGCTTTTTGATAAGGAAAATCATGACAAGAACCAGATAGCAGACAAATGCAATCGACGCCAGCATGTGATTAGCTATCGCAAGGCCGTTTAAAAGGGCTAAAAAATACAAATACTTTTTTCGGGAAGTTTTAGCATATTGCAGGAGCATTATCAGTTCACCCAAGAGCAGAGCCACAGCTAAATTATAAGTTTCAGGGATTGTAGCATGTCTCCAGAAAGTATGTGACAAAGCCAGGGTGGCGGCACCGAGCCAGGCGGCGAACATTCCGCCAAGCCACAGTCTTAACAATAAAAACAGATTCGCAACAGCCAGCGCAGAAATCACCGCCGTCAATACGTTTACTCTATAAGCAAGCTCACCGAACGGAATATGTTTCACTGCAATAGCGATGATATAATACAGCGGATGTGACAACGCAAGGCCGAGCTTACCCTGTATATCATTGTGCCATACCCGATATTGTATCACGCCGCTGTCCTGCCAGACCACTGACGGCGCACATGTCAAAATATACAGCACCGCCGCTGCTATAAAGACCACAAGATAACTCTGCTTAAAATTATATGTCTTGAGTATCATTAAACGATCAAATGGTCACTGTCAAATATTCCGTATCATCAGCAAAGCGCATCGCTCCTTCATACATAGCAGGTACGAGCACACAGTCACCCGCCTTAAAATCAACGCTGTAACCATCAATTCCGAGAATTGTGCCGGAGCCGGAAAGGATAATCAGCGTTCTGACTTCACCCTGCGAAAGAAACGCCTCGCAATTCTTGGCCTGATGTCCCTTGTCCACTATGAAATGTTCGCAACTTACAAGCCGCCCTATCGACGTTACAGGATACTCGTCCTCAGAACCATCGAAGTGAATACTCTCTAATGCCTGTTCGATATGCAGCTCTCTGGGCCTGCCGGTCTGATCCACCCTGTTCCAGTCGAAGACACGATATGTCGTATCCGAGGGCAATTGAATCTCGGCTATCAAAAGTCCCGGCCCGATAGCATGTGCGGTGCCGGCGGGAAGAAAATGGCACTGCCCCGCTTCGACAGTTACTTTGGCCAGTAAATCGGCAACGTCTCCCCTTTCAATAGCTTCGGCGAATTGTGATTTCGTGACTCCTTTTTTGAGCCCTTTGTAAATCACAGCATCAGGCTCGGCGGAAATAATATACCAACACTCGGTTTTAGGCTGCCCCTGGCCCAATCGTTCGACCGTCTGTTTATCCGGGTGGACCTGAACACTAAGAAAATCATTGGCATCCAGGAATTTGATTAGCAAGGGAAACGGCCCTTCGAAATAAGGTTCGCCTGTAAATTCGACCGGATACTTATCAACCGCCGAGATCAGGGTTTGCCCCTTCAGCTCGCCGTTGGCGATGATAGATTTATCATCCGGTAAATCGGCCAGTTCCCAGCTTTCGCCGATTTTTTCGCCAGGCGGTAAATCCTTGCCGAACACCTCATGCAGCTTCTGTCCGCCCCATATTCGCTGCTTATATATCGGCCTGAACTTTAATGGGTACGCTTTCACGGCGGGTATTTTAACGATAACTGCCAGCTCAGTCCACAATACAATTCAATGTTTTTTTAGGAAAATCCGAATGAAAAGATGTGAATTATTTATATTCTAAGAGCATGCTTCAATGTTGTATATGATTTTTTGCCTTCGCATTAATATAATCCGGAATTACTTTAATACATCGATCAACTGCATTTTCTCACCCGTGTCCATAGTAAGTATTCCATCTGCAAATACCATAGCCATAAATGCATACAAATAACTCAACCTTAAATTCAAACTTGTCGGATTCATACTTACGATATGCAACTTATTCCTTCTCTGGGCAACGTTCTGATGTTGACACTTAGATACTTTTAAGCGCGACATTATCCGGAGCCTTTTCCATAATTTCACTCAGGCTGGAAAGGTTGTCGTTTAACTTTCTCAACTCAGCGGAGTCGACAACCGGTACTTCAGTATTCCCTCTTTCTTCAAGGGCATCGATAACGTATTTTATGGTGAGCGTATCGGCATCACGTGCCGGTTGATATAATGCTTCTTTGCTTTCTTCCTTTTTGCTTACTTCAGATATTACGTCCGACTCTACTAACTCATATAGTATATGTCTAACCAATCTGATAGGAATTCCCAAAGAATGAGAAATATCATTTGCTCCTATGGGTGGTTCTGCCGAACAAAATCTTCGAACTATAAGTCTTGTGACAAGTAATGAAAGCAGATTCTTGTACTTGTGACTTACAGACAAACAATCTTGCTCAAACTCATAGGTATGTACATTTTGAACGGCAAATGCGATTTCTGCACCAAACAGGATAATTAGCCAGCTTATCTGAAGCCATATCAGAAATAATGGAAGCGCAGCAAAGCTTCCATAGATGGCACTATATTTAGACACACCGATCTGAAGATTAATGTAGGCCCACTGAACAATTTGGAAAAGTGTGCCAGCCAGGATACCGGCAACAAGGCCGGACTTTAACTTTACCTTGGTATTAGGCATAAAAACAAATATGAAGGTGAATGTTATCCAAAGAGTACAGTAAGGCAACAGTTTCAAAGGAAGCAGTAATAACGGTCCAAACGACTTGAGGAATGTGACTTTCTCAAGCAACAGCTTAGCCTGACTGCTCACTAACACTGTGGTACTGCTCGCTACGGCCATAAGAATCGGGCACACGAGTATCAGTGAGAGATAATCGCTGAACTTTCGGGCTAAACTTCTTGGCCTCTTGACGCCCCAGATTTCATTGAATGAATGCTCTATATTGCCCAAGACTTTTAATACACTCCATAAGAGGATAACAACTCCCACGCCGGCGATCAAACCACCCTTAGTATTTTCAAGCAGAGAATTGGCAAATGTAACAATCTTTTCAGCTATTTCCTCTTGCCCTTTGAATCTCTTTAATATTTCTGTTTCCACACGTCTTTCTAAGCCAAATCCTTTGGCTATGCCGAACATCATTGCTATAACAGGGACGATTGACAGCAGCGAAAAAAAGGTCAATGCTGAAGCCCGAAACTTGCAGCGATCCTCACGATAGCCTCGAACGGCAAGAGCAATTACACGCAGTTGGTTGAGCAGGAAAGATTTAAAACGTGAGTAATCGGATAGGCGTATTCTCCAAATATCGGTACTCAGGAATTTTATTAATCTCGACCACATTATTATTTGCCCTTTTTAACTCCGTCGACAAATCCTTGCCGAATACTTCACGCAGCTTCTGTCCGCCCCAGATTTGCTGCCTATATATAGGTCTGACTTTAATGGATGCGCTTTCAGGCCGGGTATTTTATCGACAACTCCCTGCCCAGTACATAAATCAATTCAAGTAATTTTCAAGGCTTCAGGAGGCTCTAAACAAATACTATGTTAACTTTTAAAATCAACAGCGGATGGCCTGTCACATCTTAAAACAGCGTGACCTCAATTTTCTTTTCCCGCCATTCCTTGATAAAGGCCTCCATCTCATCTAAAAGTTTTTTGAGTTGCTCGGTGTTCTCCAGTAAGTTTTCATAGAATCGGCCGTCATTGAGTATTTTGGCAACGGAACCATGGCCGTTGTTGGCTTTTTCAAGAACTAATTGAAGCTCGCTCATCGCACCGCTGAGATTTTCGCTCGTATCGACCATAGCAGTAACGAGCCTTTCCGCTTTGTCATCGAAGTTTTCCAGAGTTGCCGTCCCGGTCTTGGCCAATTCCCGGATGTCCTCGCTGGTATCAACGACAGCAGTCACCGCCTGCTCTATTTTAACATCGGCTTTCTCCAGCGTAGAAGTTCCCGTCTCAGCGAACTTTCGAATCTCCTCAAGAGTGTATTGAGCCTTTTCCGTAGCATCCGCCAGATTTGTTAAGATTTGCTTGAAGTTGTCCTTGTTAGCCTGGTCGCCGACAACGTCATTGGCATTGGCAATTAATTCATTTACACCTTCGATTAATTCGTCCAGCTTTTTCTGGCTTTCCTCCGGGAAAAACTCACTGGTCATACCGGTCGAACCCTGAAGCCACATTTCATCCACAAGGAACTTTGTTTCCGGCCGGTTAGGATCCTGCGGAACTGCTTCTTTTCCGGGGATTTGTTTGATTTCGATATAACTGCTGCCCAGGCCGCGCGTCATCAATTTCACACCAACATTAGAAGGAATTGTTGTATAAGCTTTATCGATACTAATAATAACCACCGTTTGATAATACTCCATGCCGGTTTTCTCACCGTTGCTTAGCTCATCTCTCATCTCCGGAGCCATAACCTTGGTGACCCGCCCGATTTGATAACCGCAAAACTGCACGGGCGTATCTCTCTGCACGCCGGAGGCCGTGGGGAACTGAACGAATAACTGGAAGGAATCAAGTTTTGTTACGAACGTCGGCAAATCACCGAACTTAAAAATCAACCATACCAATGCGCAGGCACCCAATATCACAAAAAAGCCTACAACCATATTACGCCTTCTCTGTGTTGTTTCATAGTCGCTCACTGTTTGCTTCCTTTCAAATCAGTGCGGCCTTCCATAAATAACTCCCTGATGCCACGCAATGGATAGCCGCTGTCATTGAGTTTTTTTATAAGCTTGATTCGCTCAACCGCCCTCTGGTCGAACATCCTTCTGCCTGTAGGTGTTATCTCAGTCGGCTCAAGCAGCCCAATCATGAGATAATATTGCAGAGATTGTCGTGAAATGCCAGCTTTTTTTGCCGCGGGTCCTACCGGAATTAATTTTTTCTCACTCATGTCAACACCTGAATTGTACGGGATTTTAACAATTCAATCCTCTTATGACCAGAAGAAATGATATAATCGTAATTCAAAAACTCGCTCTGAAACTGGAACCAAATATAAAAAACAGTGATTTTACCGCCGACAGATTGGCTATAACGCTCAGAAGACTAAAATTACCTTGAAAAGCCCCAAATGTACCACAAATGAATATAAAATGATAATCACAGGTATCCCGGCAATACAGGTGGTTATAATTGCAAGCCACTTATTACGATCAAACAGAACTCCAATAATGCCAAACATCAAAGATACAGGAACACAAAACAGTATAAGCAAGCCTCCAAAGACCGTAAGAGGACTCTCTAACTCGGGCTTAAGCATGCAAATTGTCAGAAAAACGGCACCGGCTACTGTAATAAAAACCGTAGAAAGTTTCCCAAAAAGCATTCCTTTTTCTCCTTTGAGAAAATACTTAAAAAAGTTTTCCGCCCAATCCTATCATTTATGAATACATATATCAATCGCAGATATAATTAAACTCCCGTCATAGCCGTTGAGGTTGTTCTATAAGACATTAAATTCCCAGCAATAATAAAGATAGATAAAGAAATATCAATATCCCTGCAACAGCAGCAGCAATAACGGCAAGCGTCTTTTGCTGATCGAAAACAACTCCCGTTATACCAAACATCAGAGAAACCGGGATCGAAAATATTATTAGCATCCCTCCAAGGGCACCGAGGGGATCACCTCACCCAGGTTCAAGTAAACTACTACGGGTTAAAACCCGTAGCATTTTAGAACTCAAGCTTCGCTTGTCCGCTGTCTTCTTCGCCTTGCTTTTGAACGTACTTTCTTA
>CAZDVE010000009.1:0-100853 GCA_964508785.1 uncultured Pirellulales bacterium
GGGTTATCTCTTTAGGAAGCTTCGGGGCTTATATCGATTAATTCGGTATAAGCCCTGCTTTTTTAGCCTCCTAACATAAAAATAGTACTGCTGAACTAAATTATCCGCTCTTATACGCCGATTTAGTATGCTAACGGCTATAGGTCTCTTACTAATACACAGTAACTACCGCTTTTGCCTGAAAAAAATGACTGACCGATAGATGCAATAATATAACAAGATTTTTCTTGATTAGAGGCTGGTTTATGTGGTATAAAATATATAATTTGTGGTGTTGGTGTGTCGGTAAAAAAAAGCTTTGTTCTGCGCACAAGATATCGCAAAAATTGTTAACAGGTGTGACGGATTGGAGTTAAGGGTCACCAAAAAACTCAAGCTAGTATGAAAACAACAAGTTGCTTGAGTTTTGCTTAAGAGTTATGATTTTAGCTTTCACTATCGAGGGTTCTGTAATTTCCAAGAAGAAGGTTCGTTCAAATCTCATAAGTCGATGTCGACAGGTACGAACTACACCAAAGAAAAATAACATCCGACAATTATATTAAGTAGCTTAAAGTAAGTGATAATAAGCATAAAAAGCAGAGTGTTTATCACAGCAAATGTAAACCATACTGTGTTATAAAAAAGAATTATCGCTGCGTATATCTTTTAAGGAGGACTATTATGTTTAAAAAATTGATCTCTGTGTTTTCTGTCGTATCGATGTTAACTCTGGCATCAACAACTTTTGGTATAGGAATAGGAGATTTCGAAAATAATAGTACGGATGGATGGGAGGCTGCCGATTCCACCATCCTGACAGGATTTAGCTTGAACGGAGCTACATTAAACCAGAGCAGCATCTGGATTGAAACTCCTACCGGTAATGTGGATGCTTTAGTATTAGACCTGATAGAGAACGATCTGGTTGACGAATTCAGGAACAACCTGAAAATCTCAATGGACATTACTCGGCTCGTTTACGAATGGGGCGATATAGGAAGCTGGTGGTGCAATTTATATTTAGGTATTAATGCAGGCTACGACGATGAAAGCGGTTCTTGGAACTTCAGTGACCAGATGGACGAGCCTGCAAATTGGGGACCTGCCTATGGTGATGACCCAATCAACTTCGTTTACGACTACTCCCTTGTCCATAACCAAATTGACTATGACAATCTTGGTTATTTGGAGCTGATTATAGCTACTAACTGGGGCGGATTCGATCCCGGCGGTGTTTACTATATCGACAATATACAAATATTCGGAGAAGGAGCGTCGTATGACCCGGAGCCTGGCGACGGGGAGAGAGATCTACCAGTCGATACTGTTTTAAGCTGGACACCCGGAGTACATGCCGACAAACATGATATATATTTCGGTATCAATTCCGATGACGTAAACAACGCAAGCAGAACCAATATCCCGGATGGTGTCGTTCTCGTTCAAGACCAGGAGTTAAATACCTATAATCCCGGCGAGCTTGTCCCGGGCACTACTTATACCTGGCGGATCGATGAGGTCAACGGCACCGATATCTGGAAAGGAGACCTCTGGACTTTTACAACCGTGTATCCCGGCCAGGGTGTGATTATAGGCGACTGGGAAGACAACATGGACAACTGGGTTGCATATCCGGATACTGCAAGGTCTATTACATTCGGCTACAGCACAACAGGTGCAACATTGAATAACAAGAGTCTCAAGGTGGATCTTGACCAGGATTTAGGCTGGGCCTGGATTCTGCGTCTTGTGCTTAACGAAAGTCAAACTGAAGCTTTTGTGGAAAACGACCTCTTATCAATGGATGTGACATGGGTAGAATCAGAGTGGCAAGGACACTCTTGGTCGCAGGTTCAGCAAATTGCCATCAATGCTGAAGCGTTTGATTGGGACTGGAGGGAGTTAACGCCTCCTGCTCTTGATACAGCTAATCCCGACGATCCCGGTGCATGGGACCCTATAAATTTTCCGGGAACCCATACAAGAACACTCGTCTGGGATTACTCCAGCATTCCTGTTGACGAGATTCCCCTGGATACGACGGTACAGCTAAATTTCTCACAGGGTCACGATGGTAGTGTCGGGCCGGTAACTTACTACTTCGACAATGTAAAATTTATAAGTTCCAAACCCGCATCCAACCCATCTCCTGCTTATCAGGCGACGGATGTAAAGACCGAGCCTATCCTTAGCTGGACAGCGGGCAAGCATGCCGTTTCACACAATGTGTACATCGGCACCAACTACGCCGACATCAAGGACGTAAATGCGGCAAATCTTGCCGACTACCCGGATGTCACCTTTGTAAATACCTCCGACAACACCTACAACCCAGGTTTATTGAGCTTCGGCACAGCCTATTACTGGCGGGTAGATGAGGTCAATGAAGCCCATCCGGAAATGCTCTGGGAAGGCGATGTCTGGGCCTTTACAACGGGAGACTACATTGCTATAGAAGACTTCGAGGCCTACAATGACATTAACGAAAGTGAGGAAGGTTGTAACAGGATATATTTAACCTGGATGGACGGATATGCCAATCCTAATGTCAACGGCTCTACCATCGGTTACCTTGAGCCGGATTTTGCCAATGGTGAACATATTGTTGAGACCGACATTGTTCATGGTGGCAATCAGTCGGCTCCATTTTTATATGACAACACCATTGCCAGCTACTCAGAGGTTACATTGAGTACAAGCGAACTGGCTATAGGTAGTGACTGGACACAATACGACCTAAATACTCTGACTTTATGGTTCTACGGTGACCCGAATAATCCCGCCACGGAGCAATTGTATGTAAAGCTCAACAATTCAAAAATCGTATATGACGGTGACGCAGCCGATATTTCAGCGGGCCAATGGATACAATGGGACATCGACTTGTCGGCCTTCGGTATAAATCTGTCAAATGTCACTCAGATAGGTATTGGCACCGATAGGACCGGTGCGACCGGAAGCGAAGGAATTTTATTCATTGACGATATTCGCCTGCGGTATGTGGAGCAGTAAATGTAAAATTTGTAAAAATACAGAGACTACATAAACGATTATACGGATGTTTATATTAGTCAATTTGATATCAGTGATACTTGAAAAGTTGCTTACGATTTAATGCTTCTATAGACGCGTAGCTAAAGCGCCGTTATTCTATATTGCAACTTTTTAAATCAGGATTATTATATGCAGTAAATTTGTTTTAGTTTGCGTTTTATCGGCTTTTGATATAATTTGGGGTGCCGCCATTGCGGTAGTTCTGCTCTGTTGTTGGCGTACTGGATGTTTAACCAGAGAAGTGGTAATATTGTTAATGATATATGCAGAAATAGCAACGACGGCACCCTTTCCTTATATAATATAAAAAGGAGACCATAAGTACAAGCGGGAGCATTGAGAACAACATCGGTTCGAATCTTTAATTATAATTGATTTCAAGACAATGCAAGAAAAACATAAAGTTCTACTGATGATGGAGACCTCAAGAAAATACGGGCGGTCGATTCTGCGCGGAATTGCAAAGTACTCTCGTGCTCATGGCCCCTGGATATTCTACAGAAAGGCTCCCTTCTATTGGGGCACAAACAGCAAAAAGGCAGCTTTACAACGACTGCTTAAGCTCGATATTGACGGCATAATTTTGCGTGAACAACGTGAGGAAGAATTAAATGAGAGTATACTTGCTTTAGGTCTTCCGGTTATTGTCGCTCCTTACAGGGAATTATTCCCAGGTTTACATAACATCGTGACCGATGACGCAGCTATCGGCAGAATGGCCGCTGAATATCTCCTGCGTCGAGGCTTCAAGCAATTCGCATATTGTGGATTCGGGCAGATGTATTATTGGTCACGCGAACGCAGCAAGGGTTTCAGCGATAGAGTCAGCCAGGCCGGATTCGAAACGCACCTTTACGAATACGAACAGCCAAAATCACGATATCCACACTCATGGGAGAAAGAACAGGTTATCCTGGTGGACTGGCTAAAGGGTTTGCCGAAGCCTGTTGCCCTGATGGCCTGCAATGACGACCGGAGTCAGCACGTGCTTGAAGCCTGTAAAATTGCAGGTCTTAATGTGCCGGAGCAAGTCGCCATCATTGGGCTTGGTAATGATGACCTTGTTTGTGATTTGGCGTCGCCGCCACTGTCAAGCATAGCACTGGGTGCAGAAAAAGGAGGATACGAAGCTGCTGCAACGCTTGACAAACTCATGAAAGGCAAGCAGGTACCAAATAAGAAAATAGTTGTGCCTACGCTTTACGTTGTTACAAGACAATCAACCGACATTTTGAAAATTGACGACCCATACGTGGCCCAGGCTATCCGCTTTATTTACCGGCGCGCCAAAAGAGACGCCATTCAGGTCGATGATGTTCTTCGAGCAGTACCTATATCACGCCGGAGTTTATACGAACGATTTGCAAGAGTACTGGAACGACCTGTGCATGAAGAGATTAAGCGCGTTCGTGTGGACCAGCTCGCACGTATGCTTGTCACTACAAACCTGTCAATATCTCAGATTGCCAACACGCTCGGCTGCTCGGATATGAAAAATCTAGCACGGTACTTCAAACAAGCTAAAGGAATGAGCCCGCTCCAGTACCGTAAGCACCATTCACTTAAGTAATCAGCAAAAACCTTACGCACAAATTGACGAATATTTGTGACATAAAGAAGTTCCACGCACAGTGGCTTTTTTCGATAATAAAGATACAACAATAAATTAAATTGGATGCTATCGGTACTCGATATGCTCGATATATTGGGGCAGACTCGGGTGCCGACAGCATCTTTTTTTTTATGCAGTGATTCTCACAACGGCCTGGGCCTTTGAGAGATAATCGGGGTCAATTTCGATTCCGAATCCAGGCCCGTCCGGGACGCGAAGGACACCACTTTTAATAATAAAGTTAGGCGTAAACCAATCCTGAGATTGTTGCGGCCGTCTCCAAGTATGTTCCATGAACGGACCGATGTTCGGCGTACACGATGCAAACTGCAGGATATTCACCGAAGCAGCTCCGCTCTGCGTATTGTGTGGCACAATCTTCATCCCTGCATCGGCAGCCATTTTTGCCACTCGCGCCGTTCGTATCAAGCCGCCGTTGTAATTGATATCCGGCTGCACGACATCCATTACGCCGTTTTTTATCATCCATTGAAACCGCCACAAGCTCGAGTCCTGCTCGCCGCACGCAACCGGTATATCGAGCGATTTTGTCACCGCCTGCGTCTCGGTAAGCTCCTCCCAGGGACACGGTTCTTCAAAAAAGGAAAAGTTCAGCGATTCCAGCATCCGCCCGACCTCGATGCCTTTTTCAGCATTGTACGAACCGTTGGCGTCGACGTATAAAGTAATATCATCGCCGAGACGTTTGCGTGCCAGTTTAACCAGTGTTTCGGTACGGCCGGGATAGGCATCGAGATTTCGACTCATACGTCCGCCAATTTTGAATTTCACTGTTTTGCAGCCGGTCGCCTCGATGCCCTGGGCGTAAATATCGACCTCCTGCTCGGCTGTTGTGTTTCGAGTCGAGCCGGAAAGATAAACAGGAACTTCCCTTCGAAGCACGCCTCCAAGAAGTTCACCCACGGATTTGTTTGCAACTTTACCCAGTAAATCAAGCACACTCTGTTCGATATATGCAACGGGGCACCAGAACGGCAGTCCGGCAATTTTATAATTCGCTACGTAAACCTCATCGATGAGTGCTTCAATCCGACGAGCGTCCTTACCGATGAAATGCGGCGCAACGAGCTTTTCAAATATAGGAATAAAATGTTCAATTTGCTTGGTTTGAATAATGCCGACCGCCCCGCCGGTTGACCGGGTTCGAACAAAGTAAGTATTACCTCTTTTCAACAACTCAATCGTCTCGATAATAACTGGCTCCTTAATCCTGCCGGGTAAATCGAACATTGGTTTTTCGTAATCAGTTATCACGCGCTCGGTCTTTTCTGAACCCAACAAGTTTACCGGGATAGCCGCACCAATAGCGGTACCGGCGGCAAATTTTAGCCATTCACGCCGTGTAAGCATGGAATTACCTCCTTCTCAGGACGTGTATATTCTCAGCGATTCAGAACTGAATATTATTCATCATCTTCTTCTTTGTCGCCGCCCAGAAGACCGCCGAGCCCCTTCTTAAGAAGTTCATCCGGCTTTTTCAAAACGTCTTTGACTTCATCGGGAACATCTTCGCCCAGTTGTTCATCTATTTGCTCTCCAAGCTGCTTGTCAATCTCATTAGCGAGTCTTTCCTTGCCAGCCTTGACCAGTGCCTGTTTGAATTGCTCTGTGAGACCCTTGACATCAAATACCAGGCGTGGCTCAGTGACAGGTCCGACGATTCGTATTGTCGTTTTAAGATTATCTAAAACCGCGAGCGCTTCGGAAGTTGCATCCGAGCCCAGGCCCAAAACTCCTTCTCCCTGACCTTCTGCCTTAAAGTCTCGGATGTCGATATCCAGGGACAAGTCAATAGTTTCCCTTGTGGCTATCCCGCTGAATTTACCTGAAATGGTGCCCGATTTGAAAATCAGGCCGGCGTCACTACTGAGGCTCGACTGGATTTTAGACATATCCAATACGTCAAAAGTACCCGTGACTTTCGGGGTATCCTGACTGTAATCAATTGTCATGTTCACGCTTGCGGGTGTTTCGAGCGAGTTCATCTCAAATGTAATCGGCAGACCGGCGGCCTTCGGGGCGTCGTTCACATTTGTCAGTTGGATTTTACTGTTGCCGAAGATTTCCGAAGGTATCTGAACTTTATCAAGCGTTGCAATTTTTGCCATGAAACGAGAAGAGACCGGCACCAATGCCCTCGCCGTCAGATATTCAAGATATTTTTGCGGCATTCGTTCCGGTTCTTCAGCAGCTCCTTTTTCGCCCTCGCCGCTCGGCAGGTACTTACTAAGTTTCCGGAGATTTTCCTTAAGTGCCTTGGCATCCTTGAAGTATTTTTCGAGTTTGACCAGATCGGCAGCACTGAGCTTATATTTGTTAGGATCGAAAGCTTTCGGCTCTTCTTTTACCTTTTTTTCGTACAATTTACCCGGCGTTTCACGCTGCTGGTCGAACTGAACGTTGGAAACTTCCACCTGTTCCATTACCACTTTACCCAGAAATAAATCATAGACACTTGCGTCGGCGGCAACTTTTTCGATAGCTACCTGATTATTTACAGGATTCTCCGGGTCGGTGACCTGTATCCCTGAGGCCGAGACAGCACCATTGAGGATAGAAATTCCTATCTGATCGAGATTCACTTCAGCTCCATTGGCACGTGTCATTGCCTTGGTGGCATATTCCTTAACCGCCTCGTCTTTGATAAAGCCTGTCACGACTAAAGATATGACGATAACAATGACAGCCAGAGCCACACCGGCCTTACGAACATATTTTGTCTTTTTGGCAAAAAGTGATTTTGCATCCTTGGTGCGTTTGCCGATCAGTACCCTGTCCAGGATGCGCACCCATGTTTTGGAATACCATTTCCTGAATGTTTCGGAGCCTTCTTCGAGTTTCAACAGCATCCGGCGAAAGCTCACGACAAAACGGACCATCAGCAATCCGATAACAGTCCCTATAACCGGACCAAGGATAAATCCGCCTGCTACCGAATACGTGCTGAAATCAGTCAGTCCTATCACAGGTAGTGACTCAAAAAAGCGAAATACAAAAGACATATTCCCCTGCATCCAGGTACCGACATGAAACAATACCGGTGCCGCAGCGTAGCAGATACCTCTACCTAATATGCCCCAAAAAATCAGCATTCCGATTGGAATATTCAACAGCAACATAAAAACGATCAGGACAACGTGAAAACCAGAGAAACCCGGAACCATTCCAAACCAGAAACCTAAAAATACGGACAGAAAAATAAGCACAGGAGAAACACCGCCACGAAATGCTGCGAGAATTTTGCTTACGAATCCTGGAAGAATCATATCAACACTCCTTTCTGATATTTTATATACTTAATCCCACATTATATCCTTAAAGAAATTATACCTAACCAAAGGTCGGTGCTGCAATAAAAGTTTATATCAAGCTTGAAAAATCCTACAAATGATAATTTAGCCGGAGATGCCCAAAAAAACCTTTATGTCAAAAGGATATCATACAGTAAATAAGTGGAATTCCTCAACAAGCAATTTTGTATATCTACCCGGTTTACCATCTCCTATCGTGTTGTCGTCGAATTTCACTACAGGAACAATATCTTTTGTGGTTACAGCGATAAATAGCTCGTCAGCGGAGCCTGCCTGCTTTGGTGTTAGCGACTCTTCTATTACTTCCAATCCGATATTTTCACCCGCTTTAATTACATATTTGCGAGTAATCGAGGGCAGAATATTGGCTGTAAGAGGTGCGGTTTGAAGTTTGGTTCCAAAAACTGCAAAAAACGCCGAACCCGCCCCTTCGGTTATCAGGCCGGACTCATCAACAAGTATGGCCTCTTCACAGCCTTTTTGTGAGGCGTCCCGGCGAGCGAGAACATTTGGAAGCAGATTCAACGATTTTATATCGCATCTTTTCCATCGCCAATCGGGATGAATCGAGACAGCTATACCTTCGGTCTTAACCTGCGTACTATCTTCCAACTCCGTAACGGTCAGGAAAAAGTTCGGCTCTAAACCATCATCCCAAACATGACTTCGCAGGGCCGAACCCCGTGTAATATGGAAATATATCTTGGCATTGGCAATGCCGGCTGCCTCGAAAGCCCTCATGATATCGGAGCGTATCTTTTCAATATCTACACTGACTATATCAACGGCGGCGAGGCTGCCAGCAAATCTTTGCAGGTGTTCATCAAGGGCAAATATCCTGCCGTTATAGCTGCGTATCACTTCATACACACCGTCACCGAAAAACAGCCCGCGGTCAAGATACACCGATTCAAGCTCTCCAAGAGGTATGATTTTGTTCCGAACCAGAGCTATTTGCATAATATCGATCCTCACATATCAGTAAGTGTTTGATTAAAAATCAGTTATACTAATTAGCTAAAATAACATAATCCCGGAGCTAAGTTCCATTTCATAAGGATTCTATTCGTATCAGGCGACAGAATACAAAAATATCTTATAATTTGCTTTACAAAAATAGACTGATAAGTAAAATGCACGTTTTATCCAAAATTATAAAAGATGGATACCAGGAGTTTTCCAGATGTATGCAGTAATTGAACAAGGTTCAAAGCAATATAAGGTCGCTGAAGGCGATTGTCTCAATATCGATCTGACTGACATATCGCCTGACGCCAAAACAATTGAATTAGATAAAGTCCTGCTTGTAAGTGACGGCGAAAAAGTCAAAGTCGGCAACCCATTTCTCAAAGGTGCAAAAGTCATTGCCTCATTCAAAACCACAGCCGAGGAAGCTATCGTAAAGGGCAAAAAGCTCTATCCGATGCACTTTCGAAGACGTAAAAACAGTAAAAAACGCATAGGACACCGCCAGAAATACTTCCAGGTGGTAATCGATAAAATCAAGGTTTGAAAACCAACTGTATTACCGCCAGCTACAAACCGTGCCGCTAATAATTTCTTCTATTCGAGCACGCCATTTGTCCGGGCCGTTTTGAACAAAATACTCAAACGAGTCATCGTCCACTATCAGTCCCAAAACAGTTTTTCGCTCAGCAGGTTCCGGCACATCTTTGATAATCTGTTTTCGAGTTTTCTCCAGCTCGGCAAGAAATCGGCCATGTTTCTCGGTAAATATCTTTTCCAGCTTTTTTCTTATATGACCCGAATAAGCCGGGCAATGGCCTTCGGTCCCGACGGCAATCTGCAGGTCACCACGTTTAACAACTGCAGGCACAAAAAAATCACAAAGCTCAGGCTGATCAACAACATTACATAAAACATCCAATGTTTGGCAATCTTTGTATATCTGCTTGTTGAGTTGATGACTATTTGTTGCTGCTATAGCAAGCACCGCTTCTGCGAGATACTCTTTTGAATATTTGGATTTGATCAATTCCGCGTTTTTATTTCGGCAGAGGGCCGTCATCATTTTATCAATGCGCTCAGCTACAACAACAAGCCGGGCGCCGGCAGCCAATAACGATTGCGCTTTTCGCACAGCTACAGTTCCACCGCCTATAACGACCACACGTCGACCGCTAAGTTCCAGAAATATAGGATATTTTGCCATGATGTTATTATACTCACCATAGTACGATAGCAAAATTAAATTGCAACAAATTAAATAACAGAACTTTAATTGCATTACAGCCGACTGCTTTTCCATGTTATTCTATCGCTAATGCGGATTTTATGCCTTTTCAACCAGTAAAATCGCTGGTATATTATGATTTTAATTAATTGTCCACGGTTCATCGGTGAACGAAACAAATTAATAATGAACTAATCAATGGATAGCATAAAAATAAAATTAAAGGCCCCTCTAAGCGAAGCCGATGTGCGTTCACTGAAAGCAGGCGATGAGGTCCTAATAAACGGCGTAGTTTATACCGCTCGGGATATGGCACACAAAAGGTTGTGCGAGTCAATTGAAGCAGGCAATGATTTACCATTCGAGCTTGAAGGAGCAATCATTTACTTCGTCGGTCCGACACCCACCAAGCCTGGCAGTGTAATAGGTGCCGCCGGTCCAACAACTTCATCAAGAATGGACAACTTCAGCCCTCTGCTGATTGCCAAAGGCTTAAAAGCAATGATTGGAAAAGGTTATCGAGATGACAAGGTTCGGGAGGCTTTAAAGAAATATTGTGCGGTACATCTTGCTACACTTGGCGGAGCGGGAGCATTATTAAGTAAACATATTACCGCTGCCGAGACAATCGCCTATGAAGACCTTGGAACCGAAGCGATAAGAAAATTGCAGGTCGAGGATTTTCCCGCCGTTGTAGCGTATGATGTATCGGGAAAAAGTGTTTATGGAAAATAATTTTTTAGTCATAATGTCGTAGGTCCACCGGAGTATTAAAAAGGATAGGTTCAACAAGAACCGATAAGGGATTAAACCATGAAGGGCATAAAAAAAATGGGCTGGATACTATTTTTCTTTTGCCTGCCGATTTTTGTCTTTCCTCTTATCTTTGGTAAACATGAAAAATCCCCTGTAATTCTAATTATAGACGATTTTAAACTGAGCGAGCATGGCAGGAAAACCATGCAAGTTGCTAAAAAGTGGAGTCTGGGTAGTTGTGAAATCAAATCTTTTAATACATCAAGAAATCTTTCAAGTTATATAAAAGCCCTTAGTAAAGCTTTAGAGCATGTTATTAAATCTCCAAATAAAAAGTTTTTAGTAAACATAAGTCTTGGCTCTGATGCACCCAACAAACTCGAACAAGAAATAATAAGGCTTCTTGACAAAATGGGAACAATAGTGGTTGCTGCAGTAGGCAATGATAGCAAAGATAAACTTCTTTATCCCTCTGCTTATGAAGAAGTAATTGCTGTCGCCGCATCAAAAGGCGGGTGCAAGGCTGATTATTCCAATTATGGAAGTGGTGTAGATTTAGCTGTGGAAACGAGGGAACGTAAGAGCCTGGAAATATACGAAAAATGGACACCATCGCATATCGAAGTTACTAAAATTACCACAATAGAGGCAGGTACTTCGATTTCAGCCCCTAAGCTCACTGGTATACTTGCATTGTTATGGTATTCCAATCCAGACATGTCCAGGAATGAGCTGTTGATAACAATGCGAAAATTCTGCAATCCTATGCAGGATACATTTTACGCAACTGGAAAACTCGGTGCAGGATTGTTGAGTGATTTTGGTATAATGATGAATACCAGCCAAAAAGTCAAATTTATGTTTTACCTTCTCGTCATTGAGGCTCTTGTGCTAACCCCAATCTTTTTTAGCTCTCTAAGAGACATATTTCCGGGAATATGTTTCTTCGGAATATTATGTTGTATGATAATTCTTCTGCTTGCTTTTACAGATTTTGCCTGGATGTTAAGATGGGGATATCCGCCTTTAGCGGCTTGTTTTATTGCCTCCTTCGGAATATATCTGTTTTTTACCGCTCCACTTGGTGGTAAACGCATTTACATTTCTTACGACCCTGCTTACATTACAAACATTAAAGCAAGGAAAGCGGAAATTTTTCAACTACAAGAAAGTATCGCAAGGATGACAGCACAGAGCGAACAACAAAGAGCTGTAATCATTAATTTAACAGAGTCAGGTAAAACCATATTTTATGATCCCAAGGGAATATTCAGAAAAACATGGAAAGAACTTGAAACAGAAAAAGCTAAACTTTTCAAACTGCAGGAAGAATTCCAGAAAATGAATAAAGAAAATGAAGCAAGAAAATCCAAAATTTCAGACCTCGCAAACATACTCCGGGATATGGACGCTCAAGTAACCGTCAGTAATGCGATTCCCAAGAAAAGCCGACCTCATTGTAAAATTCACATTACAGAAGAAGAATGTAAGGTATCGAATCGTTCCTTATTTTCATCCCAGCGTTATTTAACGAAAATAATGAAAATCTCATCGGGAATTTTCTCACCAGAAAATGTTGCGGATATAGTAAAGAAAACGCTGGACGGATAATAGAAGGCAAAAAAGGAAAAAAGGAAAAAGATGAAAGTAGCACTTCTTGGTTTATTGCAGTCCGGCAAGAGTACACTTCTTGCCAGCATAAGCGGCAAAGAGATCCCTGCTATCGGTTCGACAACAATTGAAGAAGCGATTGTCCCTGTCCCGGACGAAAGAATTGACTGGCTGATCGAATACCTCAAGCCGAAAAAAACAACCTACGCCACAATAGATTGCCTCGATGTGCCCGGCTTCAACTTTACCGATGAGCATGGCAGAGCGGCAGCAAGGCGATTAATTAATAAAATAAGGACCGTTGATATGCTCGTGCTGGTAGTTAGGGCATTCGAAAATCCAGACGTACCGCCCTACCGAGCAACAGTAAATCCCGCCAGAGACCTGGCGGAACTGCGAACCGAAATTCTGCTTGCCGATTTGGAACTCGTTGCCACACGGATAGAAAAACTCGAAAAGCAGGTCCATAAACCAACTAAAACACAGGCACACGACAAGGCTGAACTGGCCTTACAGATAAAATTACAGGAAACAATCGAAGCGGAAAAGCCTATCAGCTCGGCGATAGATAACGAAGCCGAACTCGAAATGATAAAATCCCTCGGATTTTTAACCTTAAAACCAATCGCAGTAGCAGTAAACGTTGGAGAAGACCGGTTAGACCAGAGGTTCGATTTCAGCGATACTCTGGAAAGCTCGGTACCGGTCGCCACAATATGTGCCAAGCTCGAGTATGAACTGGCACAGTTAGATGACCAGAGCAGAGCCGAGTTTATAGAAGACCTGGGTATTACAGAATCAGCGGCAAAAAAATTCGTTAATGGCTGTTATTCGGCGCTCGGTCTGATAAGTTTTTTAACAACTGCTTCCGACGAGCTGCGCGCCTGGCCGATAAAGAAAGGCACAACAGCGGTTGATGCAGCCGGTAAGGTACACACCGATATCAAGCGCGGTTTTATCAGGGCTGAGACATTCGGTTTCGACGAGCTAAAAGAGCACGGCAGTGAAAAAGCCCTGAAAGCCGCCGGAAAAATCCGACTCGAAGGCAAAGACTACATCGTCCAGGATGGCGATATTATTAATTTCAGATTTAACGTTTAGATAAACAATACTCAAAGGCAAAATTTGTGAACCGATCCCTCAAGGTCATCATACCGGTACTGACCATAGCGATTTTGGGAACCATCCTTGTTTTGTACTTCCTGAATTCACATAATTCCCAAACAGGCAATCTGTATAGTTATAAAATCATCAATACTTTTACTCACGACCCGAATTCATTCACACAAGGCCTTGTCTGGGAAAATGGATACCTTTATGAAGGAACGGGACTTTCGGGACGTTCGTTACTGCGTAAAATTGAACTGGAAACCGGTAAGGTTATACAAAGTATTAAGCTGCCTGTTAAATTCTTCGGAGAAGGTATCACTATATTTGAAGATAAAATTATTCAGCTAACTTATTTGTCAAAAGTCGGATTTGTTTATGACAAAGAGAATTTCAAACTGTTACGAGAATTCCATTATCCAACCGAAGGATGGGGTCTGACACATGACGGCAAAAACCTGATTATGAGTGACGGCACACCGACTTTATACTTTTGGGACCCTGAAACATTCGAGCGAACGTCCAGCATTAACGTCCATCACAATAACAAACTGTTATGGGGACTCAATGAGCTGGAATTCATCGATGGTCAAATCTACTGCAATATCTGGCCGACCGACCGCATTGCTATCATCGATCCAAAGACAGGTCAAGTAACCGCCCTTATCGACCTAAAAGGCCTTCTGGACAGGCAAGACCAAAACCGGTTGGTCGATGTTCTTAACGGAATCGCATACGACCCGGTTAATCGACGACTCTTTGTCACCGGAAAATTATGGCCGAAACTCTTCGAGATAAAACTGATTCACGTTAAGTAGTTCTGGAAATACTATTCTGCTTGTGTTATAAGAAGACGGCGTTTAATGTCGAAATAATATACTTGTTTTATACTTAAAATATAATAACTTTTGGGGATAGAAACAATATGAAGGCGATTTTACTTACTGCTCCAAAGCAAATGGAATTAAGGGAAGTTCCCGAACCTGCAATAGAAAAAGGTACGGACGTCCTTTTGAAGATTGAAAAGGTCGGCGTCTGCGGCTCCGATGTGCACTATTACGAGACCGGCAGAATCGGTGAGCAAATTATCAAAGAATATCCTTTTATCGTCGGCCACGAATGTGCGGCTACCGTAAAAGACGTCGGTAGTTCGGTTACAACAGTCAAAGTCGGTGACGAGGTAGTAATCGACCCGGCCCAACCTTGTTATAAATGCGACCAGTGCAAAATGGGAAGGGAAAATACATGCTATAACCTGCGTTTTCTGGGCACCCCGGGGCAGGGAAACGGCTCTTTGTGCGAGTATATCGTAATGCAGCAGGAAAGTTGCCTTCCGACTAATCAAACTATTTCACTGGAGCAGGCGGCATTATGCGAGCCATTTTCAGTGGGTGTTTATGCCGTTAAGCAGTCGAAAATTTCCGCCGATTCAAAAATCGCCATTTTAGGTTCGGGACCAATAGGACTAAGCTGTATGGCTTCGGCACAGGCTGAAGGTGTCAAAGATATTTACATGACCGACAAGCTGGATTATCGAGTAAAGACGACCAAAGACGCTGGTGCCGTCTGGGCGGGCAATCCGGAAAAGGAAAACATCGTTGAGGCAATCCTGGAACATGAACCGAATGGTGTTGATATTGTTTACGAATGCGCGGGTCAGCAGGAGACACTCGACCAAGCCGCGGAACTGCTCAGGCCCGGCGGAAAAATTATGCTCATAGGTATTCCCCGCCAGGAGCGTGTATCATTTTACATCGACAGAATTCGAAGGAAGGAAATAACACTAATAAACGTCAGAAGACAAAACCACTGCGCACAAAAAGCGGCCGATTTGATAGCTTCCGGTAAAGCCGACTTGGACTTCATGATAACGCACAGGTTCGAACTCAGTGATACCAAGGCCGCTTTTGATATGGTTGCAGGTTATCGTGACGGTGTCATCAAGGCAATGATTAACGTGTAAGTCACAGTAAAAATTGAGCAGGAGAAAAGAAAATATGAGTTGGCTCAATCTGGAAGGAAAAATCGCCATCGTAACCGGCGGAGCCTGCGGCATCGGCAAGGCTGTGTGCGAAGGATTGGCCGAAGTCGGCGTTAACACAGTTGTCGCCGATATAAATAAGGAAGGTGCTTCGAAGACCGCCGCTAACCTTGAAAAAAAGTTCGGCGGCAATCACATCCCCATAGCAACAAATGTGACAGAAAAAGAAAATGTCGATTCCATGGTACAAAAGGCACTTGATGCCTTCAGCAGGATTGACATACTGGTCAATAATGCCGGTATTCTTATTCCGTGTTTGCTCGTTGATCCGGCGGGAAAGGAAGAAATCACCGAGCAGATTTGGGACAAGATGATTGATATCAATCAAAAAGGATATTATTTATGTGCACAGGCGGCTGCGCGGGTGATGATTAAAACGGGCACAGGCGGAGTGATTATCAATATGACCTCTGAATCCGGCATGGAAGGTTCGCAGGGCCAGAGCGTTTACGCGGCGACCAAAGCAGCAATTTATTCTATGACACGTTCCTGGGCAAAAGAGCTCGGCAAACATAATATACGTGTTGTCGGCATTGCTCCGGGTATCGTCGAAGCCACCGCTCTGCGCTCGGATGAATACGAACGAGCCGTAGCCTATACACGTGGTATCACAGTCGAACAATTCCGCAAAAAATACGAGAATATTTCAATCCCACTTGGCCGAAGCGGCAAGCTCAACGAGATAGCCAACACCGTCTGCTTTCTGGCTTCCGAACGCAGCAGTTATATCCACGGCACGATCATCAACGTCTCAGGCGGAAAATCAAGGGCATAAAGTCCATTATAACAAAAATACCATTTCGCTTGAAAATCCCGTGCTAATAATATATCTTTATTGCCGACGAATCGGGTGAACGCTATATAATCCTGCCGTATAAAATTGGTTTTATTGTTCTATTTTGAGATTTGTCAAGACATACAGATATGAAGAATCAGTGTCATTATCTATCGGATTTTCTTATATGTGCCGTCGTTCTTCTATTTCCCGGCGCGATTACGCCGGCTCGGGGAGAACTCACTAACCCCGAAGGGTGGACTCCCGCAAAAGCAAAACTTATAGTGACGGACAACTTAGCTACCGAAAAGAAGGAACTCATCATCGAAACAGACGAATGGAAGGTGGTTTTCAGTCTTTTCTATAACGGCGGAATCTATCAAATGTTCGACAAAGTGCACGATCCGAAAATGCTGGACAACCTTCTGACCGGCCCCGGCTACTGCCAGGGCGGCATCTTCGATTACGACGTCTATCTGTTGGGCGACCAGGAATTCATGACAACTATGGGCAGAAACAACAATCCCGGTCGTGCCTCACTGGAAATCATCGAGAACACCCCGGTACGGGTGCGAGTACTGCAGAAATGTCACCCCCGACTAAATAACGGCGACGGCCCTGAGAACGATAAATTCATCGAGCTTGATATGGTCGAGACAGTAACGCAGTGGACCTTTTATCCGAACGGGAAAATTTACATCAAATTCGACGCAGTCATTGCCGACAACTGGACACAAATCCGCTCGACCGGCCCCGGCGGTGAGGGAAAAGGCATCAACGCCAATGGGAATATAATCACGACGGTAAACGGTACGAATTTCTTGATTCCCTGGGTGACACAGGGAGACACCATCGAAAGCACCGCCGGAGGATGGGGCCCTGTACAGATTGCCGAACGCATCGACCAAAAAACACTACGGTTGGCAACCAAGGTCACGCCGGGCAAGAACCTGGATTTTATTATCCGCCGTACCAATATTCTCGACGAGACTTTCTCCATCCACGCCGATGGCGACCCATGCCAGGCCCCGAGAACAAGCTACTGGCAGGGAGGAAGCAACGGCGATTCGCTTTACGACAACGGCACGGATGGTGATTTATTTAGAAACAACACGCCACCGGTTGAGAACGACTACGTTTTCGCCCACTGGACTCGACCGCCGCGGGGATTCGGAAGCCTGCTGACATTCTACGAACCTTTCCGGGGAGCGAGTTATGCAGTCTTCAACGACCTGACCTGGGACAATATTTCCTATACGCAGGTCGCACTCAGGGGATGGCGTCAATTCGAGGAACATCATCGCCACTTTATGGCGCAGTTGGGAACCGAGAACGGGCGTATTCTGCCGCGTATTAAAAGTGTCAGTGACGCCCTGCCCTATGCCGACGACTATCGTCACCCGTACGCCGAGGCTCGTATAGGGAAATTGCAGACGGGCGAGAATATTTCCGCTTACGGCTATCGTGTGCCTACCGGTGCTTACCACATCGCTGCGGATTTAAATAATACCGCTGCGATTGCATTCGATACCGACCGTGGTGGGACTGTAGCATCACCGATTGCATATCAGCAACCAGCGGTCCTTGTTTCTGGTCTCGATGACGCAGACGAGCGATTATGCGTGGAATTATCACAGGACAACGGAGTCACATTCGAGAAGCTGCCGCCCACATGGTACAACGTAACAACCCGCGCCGAGTCATCCGAACTGGACGCCGATGACCGGCGACTGCTGCAATTGTTCTGCACAATCCCCGCAACCACCACCGGAACAAAAACATGGGTACTTCGATTTAGCGAAGAAAAGCACGGCAATCTTTAAATTCCATTTTCAAATCATAAAAGCCATGTCTTTTTTTTCTTGAAAATCCCACTCCAATCTGATACAGTTATCCATCAGCGAGTAAGAAAATAGCCGTTTGTCTTAAAATTGCCAGCGAGGTGTAAAATGTCGGCTCTATCCGAAGCGTTGGGTGTGCGATGGGCCTTTACGCTAAATCCTTACTTTTACGTATTGTTTTTCTCACCGCCTTTGTTTCTTGTAGGTATATATACACTCCAGCGAGTGTACTGGAAGTCTAAGGACTTCACTTTGAAAGCAGGATTATGTTTTGTCCTTAGTGCCGTTCTATGCGGAGTCTGTATTAGTACCGGCTGGGAATCTTGCATAAAATATGTCATATACGAGGATGTTCTTTTGGAAAAAGCAATCGCACAATATGAAAATCCGCCGCAGGAGCTTATCCGTTACCACCACGCGGATGGAGGAAGGAATACTGGTGCATATGTATTTGGCGGTGTCTATACGATATTAATCATGCTCTTATGGAGTCCTATTCTTTTGATATTCTGGTTCATCGACAAAATCTTCACCCGATGGAAATTGAAAACAAAGTCACAACCACAAGTTGCGGCAGTCGGTTGAAGAAAGCAGGTCACTTAAAACAAAACGTCAATGTATAAGGTAAAGGAAATATTATGAAGAACTTAAAACTACTATTGATTTGTTTCTTCGTCCTGATTGGATTGGCAAAGGCGAATGCCGAACCTGTAAAGTTGTGGGAAACAGGCGAAATATTTAAGGCGCCCGAATCGGTAGTCTATGACGGTGAAAGAGGATTTATTTATGTATCCAATTATACAGGCGGACTGAAGAACGGTTTGCCGTACGGGCAGCAATCCATATCGAAGGTCAATCTAAAAGGCGAAATAATAAAATTCGACTGGATAGGTAATCTTACTACCCCGACCGGAATATGTCTCTTCCGCAACAAGCTCTACATCGTGGAGAGATTCGGAGTAGTCGAGTATGATTTGAAAGAGGACAAGGTATCGAATAAGTTCTATATCAAGACCTCTAAATTTCTAAACGATATCACCGTCGATTCGGACGGTGGAATCTACGTCTCTGAAAGCGACACAAATACGATATACAAAATAAAAGATAACAACGTGGAGAAATGGCTGGACAGCGAGGAGATATCCCAACCAAATGGCATTTTATACGACGACGGAAAATTACTCGTTGCAGCCAACAGCGATAATTATCTAAAGGCGGTAAACATTTCGAATAAGCAAGTCGCTAAAATCGCCCATCTCGGCCCAGGGATTCTCGACGGCATAAAAAAGTGCGGCGACGGTTACTTAGTTTCTCATTTTATGGGGAACCTACACCTGGTAACACCGTCCGGGCAGGTTACCGAATTAATAAACACGCGAGATGCGGAAATTAATATCGCGGATTTCGAATATATCCAAGATAAGGACATGGTAGTAATACCGGCGATGAAGAATAACAAACTACTCTGTTACCAACTTGGGCAAAAATAAAAAGCCAATTAAATTTGTCTACAAATAAATTCGTTTCCGCAATACTGCCGGAGGAAGCTTTTTTCTTGTTTCGGATTGGGATTGAGATTAGAATCCGGCGTTTATGAAAAAGGCAAGCATAGTTACGATTGGCAATGAGATTCTCGCAGGCAAAACTGTAGATACCAACGCTGCACACTTGGCCGTTGAGCTGCAAAATATCGGCATACCCGTCGTCAGCTCATATACCGTCGCGGACGAAATCGAGCAAATCGTACAGAAACTCAGTATGGCCGGCGATGGCGCCGATGTGATTATCGCCACCGGCGGACTGGGGCCTACCGACGACGACTTGACCCGGCAGGCTTTTGCCGAATTTCTCGGCGTTAAATTGCTATTACATAAAGAATTGCTGGAAAAGATTCAACAGCGCTTCGCGCAGCGAAATTTACAAATGCCGGAGAAAAATAAGATTCAGGCGTATATCCCCGCCGGTGCAAAGCCCCTCGAAAATATCGGCACTGCTCCGGGTATATTAGCCGAACACAAAGACAAATTATTTATCGCCCTGCCGGGTGTGCCGTTGGAAATGAAGCAGATGTTCAAAAAATCCGTCCTGCCGGAATTGAAAGAATTCGCCGGAGGGCAGACTGTGGTCTTGCGAAAGTTAAAATGCTTCGGAGCGGGCGAATCATCTATTGCTGAAATGCTCGGTGATATGATGCAGCGAGGTAGAAATCCGCTTATCAACTGCACGGCGAGCGAAGGTATTATTTCATTGCATATCATTGCAACTGCAGAAGAACAAAATAAAGCACAACAACTGGTCGAAAAAGATGAAAAAAAACTTCGCGATTTGCTCGGAGAGCTAATATACGGCACAGAAGAACAGACCCTGGCAGAAATCGTCGGCGAAAAATTGGCTCAACAAAATAAAACCATTGCCGTAGCCGAATCCTGCACCGGCGGCTGGCTGGCGAAACTGATAACCGATATTCCCGGAGCAAGCAGATATTTCACTTATGGCTGGATAACATATTGTAATGATGCTAAAATTCGCGAACTCGGTGTGCCGACCGAATTGATTGAAAAGCACGGAGCCGTCAGCGAACAGGTCGCAGAAGCCATGGCAAAAGGCGCCAGAATCAAAGCCGGAACAGATTTTGCAATTGGCATAACCGGTATAGCCGGTCCAACCGGTTCGACCGAACAAAAACCTACTGGGCTTGTATATATAAGTGTTGATTCCGATGATGGTTGCGAAACCAAGCATTGCCGTTTTATTCAAAAGAGACAGTTCACACGGCTTCGGGCCGCACAAACGGCTCTTAACATGCTTCGATTAAGATTGAATATTTGACTAATACTGACAGAGATGTTATAATAGTCATACTTGGGGTTTGCAGAATACTGAGGAGAACATGGCAAAACAACGTAGGCATTTAGGCGAAATACTTTATAAGGCCGGCCTTGTTGAAAAACAGGCGCTGATTAATGCTATTAAGACATCGAAGAGCAAAAATAAACGTCTCGGCGAGGTATTGCTCGAATTGGGTCTGATAAACGAAGATATACTCACCAAGGCCATCGCCAAACAATTCGGCCTGGAATACGTGAACCTGGATAAAATTACCGTCCCACCGGAGGCAATGAAACTCATACCGGAGGAGATTGTCAAAAGGCATAATATTCTTCCTCTGGGCATGAATAACGGCAGATTAAAAGTTCTAATCAGCGATCCGACAGACCTGGAAACGATGGATGCAATTCGCTTCCGACTTAATACCGAACCCGATTGCTACCTGGGAAATCCAACAAAAATACGCAACTTTATCCAGGAATCATTTAACCATGTCCAGCAGGAGCAGGATGACAGACTCAAACACAGTATCGACGCAACCGCCGCCGAACTTGCCGACATCGGCCACGAGCTACAGGAAGAAGCGCTTCGTGCTCAGGCCGCCGGTGAGGACGACGATGCTCCTATTATCAGACTGGTGAACCTGATAATAGATAACGCATATTATATGCGGGCCAGCGATATACATGTCGAGCCGATGTCCGACAGAGTACGTATCAGATACCGCGTCGACGGCGTCTGTATGGAAAGAGATAACATTCCCAAGAGTATGCAGGCCCCACTGGTGACACGCTTAAAGATTCTCTCCGGAATGGACATCGCCGAGAAAAGACTGCCTCAGGACGGTCGTATCAAGCGCGAGATTGGCGGCCAGGACATTGATTTCCGAGTCTCGTCCCTGCCGGGTGTTCACGGACCGAGTGTGGTATTGCGTATTTTACGTCCCGATGCGGTCAACATCGGTATCGAGTCACTCGGTTTCGAACATGATAACTATGAGCAGTTCCAGAAGATAATCACCCGACCTAACGGCATATTCTTAGTGACAGGTCCTACCGGTAGCGGTAAAACCACTACATTATATGCAGCCCTGCAGGATCTCAACAAGCCGGACAAGAAAATAATTACCGCCGAAGACCCTGTCGAATACAACTTCACCGGAATGAATCAGTGCCAGGTCAAAGAAGAAATCGAGCTGACCTTTGACAGGATTTTAAGAGCAATGTTGCGACAGGCTCCTAACATCATCCTTATCGGTGAAATCCGTGATGGTGTTGTGGCGGATATTGCGATTCAGGCAGCACTGACAGGACACCTGGTTTTCAGTACTCTGCATACAAATGACGCACCAAGTGCAATTACACGTCTGATAGACATGGGCGTTAAGCCGTTTCTCGTAGCAAGTTCTATACAGGCTATTATGGCACAGAGACTTGTTAGAATCATCTGTAAAAAGTGCAGAAAGGTCGATGAAAATCCCGACCCGAAGCTTTTGCAGGCACTTGAAATAACTCCGGAACAGCTTAAAAAAACTCCCGTTTACAAAGGGGCGGGTTGCAGTCAGTGTCAAAATACCGGCTATAAAGGCCGAATCGCTATATTTGAGATGTTCGAAATGAACAACGAAATAAGAGAACTGGCCTTTTCGAAAGCACCGACTGTAGAACTAAGAAAAGCAGCAAGGGCGAGCGGAATGAGAACATTGAGAGATGATGGAAAACTCAAGATATTTAACGGAGTAACGACACCTGCTGAAGTGGTCAGAATCACGCAGACTGAAGATATGGTCGTAGATTAAACGATATTAAGTTTTTAAGGATTAGTAAATGGCAACAGTAAATATGGACAGATTGCTGCATGCCTGTGTCACGCAGGGTGCTTCAGATATACACTTGGTCACAAACAGAGCACCGGTATTGAGAATAGACGGAAGACTTAGGTCTCTGGAAACCAAGGTTCTCGATTCCGATGATACCACAGCCTTAATGAAGGCTATCACTCCCGATAGGAACCAACAGGAGCTTCAGGAAGAGGGAGGCACAGATTTTGGTTTCGCTTTTGCCGATAAAGGCAGGTTTCGAGTCTCCGTTTTCAAGCAAAAAGGTAATATTTCACTTGTTCTGCGTCTGATCCCGTCAAAGATTCTGACTTTCGAGGAATTAGGCTTACCGAAGATTTGTGCCGCTTTGTGCCGAAGGCCAAGAGGGCTGTTCCTGGTTACAGGCCCAACCGGATGTGGCAAAACGACCACCCTCGCTACCATGATAAACTATATTAACGAAAACTTCGACCGCCACATAATAACCGTTGAAGAGCCGATAGAATACTATCATAACCATAAAAAATCAATTATTAACCAGCGGTCCGTCGGCGTTGACGTCCCGAGTTTCTCCGAGGCGTTGAAACGCGTTTTAAGAATGGATCCCGACGTGATTCTGGTCGGTGAAATGCGAGACCTCGAAACGATCGAAGCAGCCGTCAGGGCTGCTGAAACCGGCCACCTTGTCTTCAGCACTGTTCACACGACAAGTGCCGCCGGGACGATTACAAGACTTATCGACGTCTTCCCCGTAAGTCAGCAGGAACAGATTCGTATCCAGTTAAGCAGTAACCTGATAGCAGTATTGAGCCAGGCTCTTTGTCCTTTGGCCACCGGCAGGGGAAGAATTGCCGCTTACGAATTTATGGTCGTAACGCCCGCTATTGCCAACCTTATCCGTGAAAACAAGACCTATCGAATCGATTCCAGTATTCAAACCGGCAAAAAACTGGGAATGCAGCTTCTTGATGAGCATCTCTGGAACCTCTATGATACCAGTGTTATCACCCTCGAGGAAATGCTGGATAAGAGCCGTCAGCCGGGTGCTTTACAAGACAAGGCTATGGCTAAGATAGAAGCCTTAAGAGGTAAACATAAGCATAAGAAGAAAGCGGCACAGAAGGAACTGGAGGATTTGGGGCCGATTTTAAGGGCCGATTAAAAAAATCCAGCCTCCATGGCCGGGCTTTTGACAAACAGTTTTCCTTCTAAATATGCCGGATGCCTGATAATTTCTACTAACTGTTAATAAATATCCCCACTTCATTATTGAAGAATCCCCGGCCATTAATGGATTATTTTCGAATCAACTATACTCTGGGTGGAGATTTAGAAAAACAACAGAACCACCAACAATCGCTCTCGATTACAATAACAAAGAGCCCCACATCAGCCAAATAGGAATTAACCTAAAACAGTCGACGACCCATTAAATGCAGAAAAAATACTTGTCATATATAATAGCAGTATTGTATAAGGGAGATTTTGATTTCGATTTTTATATAAGTTTTTGATAGAAACGTACTTTATAAAGGAGATTTAAGAAGTGGCCAATATTGACCAAATTCGTAATATTGTGCTTTTAGGACATGGTGGAGCCGGTAAAACATCATTGGCCGAGGCTATGCTTCATAAAACCGGCACAACAAACCGGCTCGGAAATGTTGACGACAAAACCAGCGTTTGCGATTATTACGACGAGGAAAAAGAGCATCAACATTCAATCCTCTCGGCCCTGGTACACACCAATCACGCGGGGACACTAATTAATATCATCGATACACCCGGTTATCCCGATTTCGTTGGCCCTGCCATCACATCGATACCAGCAGCAGATACAGCAATTATTGTCATCAGTGCGGCAGCTGGTATAGAAACAAACACGCGCAAAATGTTTGAATTAGCGACAAAGGCCGACATGCCGAAAGTCATTGTCATTAATAAAATGGAATCTGAGAACACCATTTTTCCGGAATTAATTAAGAATATTCAGGAAACTTTCGGCCCGCAATGCCGATGTGCCAATCTGCCCGGTTCGGATAAGGCCTCAATTATTGACTGTATTGACAATCAGACGGGAGATTCACCTGTAATGGATGTTGGCCAGGCCCATACCGAGCTTATCGAAAGCGTTATCGAGGCTGATGATGAGTTGATGGAAAAATATCTGGCTTCCGAAGAAATATCCAAGGAAAAAATATCTTCGGTATTCGTTGAAGCCTTAAAAGCAGGGACGATAATCCCGATAGTTTTCACTAACGCCCGCAAGGAAATCGGCGTTCAGGAGCTTCTGGATATCATCATCAAGTACACACCCTCACCCTCACAGGCAAAATCCAGACAACTCAAAGATGGTGATAAGGAAACAAAACTGCAAATCAATCCCTCCGGCCCACTCGCAGGTCTGGTATTTCGTGTCGGATTCGATCCCCGTTCGAATATGAAATACTCTTCTATCAGAATCTTCAGCGGCACGCTTAAATCCGATACCAACCTGATGCGAAACGACGAGAAAAAAGGAATTCGTCCCGGGCATATACTTAAATCACAGGGCGCCGAAAACAATGAAATCGACGCAGGTCCGGCCGGAGATATAGTCACTCTGGCGAAAATCGAAGAGCTTAAAGTCGGCGATCTCATACATGACGGCAAAGTATCCGGCAAATTCGAGATGCCCACCGTACCAGAACCGATGTTTTCACTGGCGCTGGAGCCGGCATCAAGGGGCGATGAGCAGAAAATCAGCACCGCACTGGACAGACTATGCGAAGAGGACCCGTGCTTCAAAATAAGCAGGGACATGCAAACAAGAGAACTTGTTGCCAGCGGACTCGGTGACCTGCACCTGCGAGTAACGCTCGAAAAGATGCAAAATCGCTTCAAGCTCTCGGTCAATACAAAAGAGCCCAAAATCCCCTACCGCGAGACAATTACATCCAAAGCCGAGGGACATTACCGTCACAAGAAGCAGACCGGCGGAGCCGGACAATTCGGCGAAGTATATCTTCGTGTCGAACCGGCAGAACGTAATTCCGATCCTTCGCTGGAGTATAACTGGGACATCTTCGGCGGCGCTATTCCCGGCCAGTACGAACCGGCAGTCCTCAAAGGAATCAACGATGTCATGCAGGCAGGTTTCGTTGCCGGTTTCCCCATGCAGGATGTTAAAGTTTCAATTTACGACGGCAAATATCATCCGGTTGATTCAAAAGAAGTTGCGTTTCGTGCCGCCGGCAAGGGCGCATTCCTCGATTCCCTGCAAAAGGCAAAGCCCGTTCTGCTGGAACCGATTGTGGATATGGAAGTCACCGTCCCGTCGGAAAACGTTGGCGATATTACCGGCGACCTGGCGTCGAGGCGGGGAAGAATCTCCGGACAGGATATCCTGCCGGGTAATTTTATTACCATCAAGGCCCTGGTTCCGCTCTCGGAAGTCTCGCAATATAACAGTCAGCTTAAAAGCGTCACCGGCGGACGGGGCAGCTACTCGATGACGCTCAGTCATTACGAACTGGTACCGCCAAACATCCAGCAACAAATCGTCGCTCAATACGCAAAGAAAAAAGTGGAAGACTAAAAATCACCCAAAAAAGCATCCATAGCCCCTGTGGATAACCACCACAGGGGCTTTTTTTCTGCGTTTTACAGCCCAAAAAAGGGTATTTAAAATTTTCTTCAAAAGTACGAAGATTTTCGTTGAATTCTACGAAATATTTCGTATATTTAACCGATAAAGACATAAACCACACACAATAAAGGAGAACCGAGATGGCAAAACGAAGATATTTACGACTGACAGACAGAGAGCTAACAATCCTGAGAATCCTCTGGGACAACGGCCCGAGCACAGTGCGCGAAGTTAATGAAGCAATGAATAAAGACCAGGATACCGGCTATACCACCACACTCAAGCTGATGCAAATTATGACTGACAAAGGGCTGCTTCGCAGAAATGATTCCCAGTTCAAACATATCTATAAGCCGGCCCTGACAGAAGCAAAAGCTCAAAAGCAGCTTGTCGGCGATTTGCTCGAAAAAGCCTTCTCCGGCTCGTCGGAAAAACTCGTCATGCGGGCACTATCGGCGAAAAAAGTCTCTGCAAAAGAACTGGCAAAAATAAGAAAAATGCTCGATGAAATTGAGGGAGATTAATCATGTCTGCACTGGAAAATATCCTGTCGCATGAACTTGTGCAAAAATTAGGCTGGACGCTGCTGCACTTTATCAGGCAGGCAACAGCGGTTGCTCTTCTTGCAGCTATCCTGCTGAGAATAATGCGGAGATTCTCGGCGAACATTCGTTACATCACCGCTTGCCTGACGCTGGGTTCGCTTGTCCTGCTGCCTGTTGTCACGATGCATTTTGTCAAGGTTGAGTCACCACCTGTGCCGGTCGATATCGAATCAATATCCGCTCCCGTCATTTTATCGTCAGAACCGGTGAATGAAATACCTTTGACGAGAACAACCGAGTACCAGCAGCCGGTCCGGAGCAAATCCAGCCGCACAAATTACTTTGCTCTTTGGAAACAGCGAACTGTTTCTTTTGTCGAACCGGCACTGCCTCATATTGTAACCGGTTGGATTTTCGGCGTCTTCGCTCTTTCTCTATGGCACTTAGGTGGCTGGGCACAATTACAGAAACTGCGAAAAAAGATGGTTAAACAGGTCGATGCCCAACTGGTAAACAAACTCAATATATTAGCCAAAAAGTTAGGCGTCACACAATCGGTCGAGCTTTTGGAATCGGCATTAGTTCAAATACCGACAGTTGTTGGCTGGCTGCGGCCGGTTATTTTACTGCCGGCCAGCGCCTTTACCGGCTTAAGCACCGAACAATTAGAAGCCATCTTGGCACACGAATTAGCCCACATCAAAAGATTCGACTATCTGGTTAATATGATGCAAACCATCGTAGAAATTTTAGGCTTCTATCATCCTGCCGTCTGGTGGCTCTCACATAAGATTCGGGTTGAGAGAGAGAACTGCTGCGACGACCTGGCCGTTACTGTCACCAAAGACCGTATTTGTTACGCAAGGGCTTTGACTTCGTTGGAAGAGATTCGAGGCCGGGGTGAATTGGCCGTAGCTGCCGCAGGGGGAAATTTGTTATCGAGAATCCGCCGGCTTATCGGCAAAGATTCATCCGAAAAAACCTTTAGCTGGATTCCCGCCATAATGGTAATCCTGCTTCTAATCATTTTAATTATCCCAACAACACTTGCTTTTACTTCAAATTATACAAAACCACTTACGGCTGAATCGCTTCTGGAAAAAATGCTGGAACACCGATCGCAAGTCAAAAACCTGCAATATATAGCAGAAGAAAATTTATGGCGGGATGTATCGATAGAAGCAAAAATGAATGAAGATTTTATAGAACAACTGAGACAAGAAGGTGAGCCTCAGGAAATATTAGACGAAATGAGAGATTCTCTTAACCAGATCCCGGAATCCCGCTACCAGATTTTAAAATGCACCTTGGATAACGAAGAACGAATAAAAATTGAAATAACTAACGGAGCTTACAATTCATCAGGCAATAAAATACCTGAAGAGGCACAACAGGTTTGGATATGGAACGGCATATCATCCACCAATTTCTCACAACAAAACGGTTATCCTGGAAGTGCAATTATTGAAAATTCACCAAATGTGACTGCCGGTATTGGCCATCCATGGAGAACTTTTACAGGCATTTTGTGTGAATATCTTGAAGAGGCAATTACAAAAGAAATATCTGTTAACATTGAAAAATTAAATAACGGCACATATCGCATAACATTTGACTACGTAAATAGCAGGTATGTAGCAATTGTAGAACCGTCCCAGGGTTATACATGTACTCTTCAGGAAAGCTACAATAAACAAGGAGAATTATATTCCCGCAGCACAGCAACATACAAAGAAGTAGCCGAAAATATCTGGTTCCCGGTTAGTGGACAAACAGAACTTTATACAAAAGATGGTTCATTGTTCAATAAATCTATTGTAAATTCAAGCCAAATCAGGATCAATGATCCGAGTTTCAACGCAGGTTATTTTGATGTGGATATACCTGTAGGAGCTACAGTCAGGGATAGGATTCGAGACAAGGAATATGTTGTAGGAGTTGGCCGCGTACATGACCTGAATGTGGAACAGAATTCAGATACTACCGAACAGATGGATCCAAATTCCTGGCAGGAAAAATTCTACTCGATATACAGTCTCAAGGACGGAGAAGTTCTAAAACGAATTTCCCCTTTTATTCCCGAACGACGTGAATACCTTTTGAGCACTAAGGGTGAAAAGGCAATACTCAATGACAAAGACTTAAAAACAGCATATATCTTTCAATGGAACGGGAACCTCGAAAGTAAAGGGGCAGTTGCCGGGAGTGGTATCATGCCCATTACAGTGCTCATGCAGCTCGGTTTAAATTTAAATAACTATGAATTTGATGATCCAGCAAACATACTGCAAACAATTTTTGCAGGAGATTGGATAATCAGAAAAAAAGCTACTGTAGAGACTGTTCTCGGCGCTCTTGAGAAAATATTCAAAAATGAAATGGGTAGAGATATTGAGTTTAGCAAACAAGAAATAGAAACCGAAGTAATCACTGTTAAGGGAAAATATGATTTTCATGCTTTACCAAACGTAACAGATGGAAAATATGTCCTAATTTCAACTACAAACACAGATACCTATACCGACGGCGGGGGTGGAACCGGAACACTATCAAAATTTCTGACTTGGGTTGGGAATCGGATTAAGATGAATATTATCGATAATACAGAATCTACAGACATCACTCTATCCTGGCGTAATGATAGTTCGTCTGATATTGGAAGGTTAAACCATAACGAGCAAAGATATAATACACAACTTGATATGCTCTTAAAAAACTTGAGCCGTCAAACAGGACTGGCATTTGAAAAAACAAAAATTACAACTGAGAAATGGCTCATCTCTGAAAATGGAGCCTCCAAAGATAAACAGGAAACGAATAAAAAGGTGACATTAAATCAGAACAGACTTGCTGACAAACAATCAGATGAGCGGCTTGAGGAAAAATTAGAAAATTCGACCGAGAAGCTCAAAAAATTGGGTCTTGCTTTAGCAATTTATGCCGCTGATAACGACAGCAAACTACCGGAGACGCTGGACATATTAAAACCTTATTTAGCCGATGAGCAAACTTCATTCTGGGTACAGAATAATGTTGTGTATTTAGGCAAAGGTATAAAACGAGATGAAAGTACGTCCTGGAATATTCCAACCGCCTATGATAAGTCTCTGCTCCAATCGCATCAAGGGACAAACGTCCTTTTTTTAGATGCCCACGTCGAATTTGTTAATTCTGAAAGGCTCAAAGAGCTTGGTATCCGTATAATCCCAGTCCAAATTGAGGAAAAATTAGAAATTTCAACCGAGAAGCTCAAACAATTAGGCCTTGCTTTAGCAATCTATGCCGCTGATAACGACAGCAAACTACCGGAGACTATTGATACATTAAAACCTTATTTAGCCGACGAGCAAACTTCGTTCTGGGTACAGAATAATGTGACGTATTTAGGCAAAGGCAGAAGTCGAGATGAAAGTGCATCCTGGAATATTCCAATCGCCTATGATAAGTCTCTGCTCAAATCACAGCAAGGGGCAAACGTCCTTTTTTTAGATGCCCACGTCGAATTTGTTAAGGCTGAGAAGCTCAAAGAGCTTGGCATCGGTAAAACTGCCCCTGATACACCAAAAATGCAAAAAGAAGTGCCGCCAGCTGGAAAACTGCCGGAAAGCTGGAGCCTCTATTACGACGATGGCCTTACATCGAATGGAGGAAAACGCTGGCCTGCTAATATGGCGGAGAATCTGGCGTCCCTGGAAGTTGCGCCAAGGCCTTTTAACATTAGCGATGAAAGCTGGAAAAACGAGACATTCGAATTCGACATCCATTCACTGGATGGAGCGAGAATGGGTGACATTTCTGTAAGGCCTGAACCTGAGCTTCGGGAAATGAGACACAAAATATTTCAGCCGGATAGGTACCTGCTCAATTACAGGAGGGAATGGGGAAAGCTCGGAAACAATTTCAGGATGAACTGTGGTCCATATTTATTGGATTTGAGCAGACCGGGGATGTATAACCTTCAGTTCTCACCAAAATTGGGTGAAGTCGAAATCACCGGTTCCGCCGGCGGATGTTACGCTGTAAATTTTGAAAAAATCGATCATGATTTGCCTGTTCGAGGTTTTGCATATATTAACCGCCAAAAGGAATATACCTTGGACGGTCTGCCGCCCGGCAAATACCGACTAAGCGCAGTGACACAACAAAAAAATGGTAACGTGTTAGTCAGCCAGGCGGAAGCAACAGTTAAAAGCGAAGAGAAAGTAACTGTTGATATTGCCCCTCCACCCAAAGGCGACTGCTCGCTCAAAGGTACAATACTCGGCAGACGGAAAACGTACAGTATTGACAAACCCATTTCACACCAGGCGCAGGGCGAATGGTACGTTTTAATTCGCAAGCCAGGTAACGGAAACATAGAAACAACATTTGCGTATGAAGCTCTGACTATGGATTCATTTTATGTAGTTCGGGGAAATAATATCACACAGGATACAACTAACAGGGCAAGCTATAAAATCGAAGGCATAGTTCCCGGAGAATATACAGTTACAGCGATCGAGCACCCATCGTTATCGGATTTGGTTATCACACGACAACAGTCAAAGCCCTTAATTCTTAAGGCGGGCCAGGAAGCCGTGCTGGATTTCGATTTGAGAGAGAACAGATAGAAAGACCACAAAGAAAGATTTGAAACATTCGCTCATTGGCGAAATTTTTCGCAGGAAATAAGTTAAACTCCCAATTTCTAATTATCCCTGACTATGTTAACGTTGTATTTAGCATGATGATTTCACCATCAAACCAACATTGCTAATTTACGATTGACGCTCGCCACACAACAGCATATACTCAAGTAATTCGGAAAATATTTCTGGAAAGCACAAGGTAACGACACCGTCGTTGGTGTAACCGCGACAACTGTAAAGGAAAGGGGCTCTCATTGAGGTTCATAAAAATGCAAAAAGTAATTGTAATGATTTTAATAGTGGCGTTGTTAATAAACTGCGCAGGGACAGCTTCTGCACAGGAAATCACAGACGCCGAAAAATACAATCCAGATAATAGCAATAGTAATACAACATCCGGAGAGAAAGGCCCTCAAGTACGGGTCAGGTTCGAGGTAGCACAGGAGGCTAATGATGTTGTCACTCTCGTGACCAATGATTCCTCGGTGGATGATGCGATACTGGAATCAAATGTATTGAGGCTGGAAGTAAGCACAAACCCTTATTCTTTTAAGATTATCGAAAAGGCGACATCCGAGATATTTTTATCGCAAAGCCGGACAACATTCAAACTACCCGACGACACCTACACCGCGGTTAGCGCCTACTATGTCACCGAAACACCCTCGACCATAGATGCAGATTTGCTGCTTACACACAACGAAAAATCCACAACGGGACATGTTAAATTTTCCCTGCAGGGACCGGGATTAATCCGTGTGCATCTGACTTGCGAAGAACAGGAGCCTTCAAACATCAAGGAAGAATTCAACGACTACGGCGAACACTACTACGGAATCTGGGAATATCCGCAGGGAGGTAATATCGACAACCGCGGCGCCGATAGAGATTTGCTCGGCTTTGGCAATACGCCCCATACCAATTATGCTAACGCCAGGGCTCCTTTTTATGTAACCTCTGACAAATACGGAATTTACGCCAAATCCCTTGCAAAAGGTCACTACACCGTCGCCGTAAACTCAAAGACAAGCTTCGATTTCGACGAGGGTTCACTTGAATACTATGTGATTTACGGCCCTTCATACGAAGAAATTTTCAGTACGTACAATCAACTGGCCGGGCCCGCTCGGATGCCGCCGGACTGGGCATTCGATTCGATTTGGTGGAGGGACGACGACCACAGGGACATCTACCCCCAGGCAACGCACCGTGACATAATTGAAGACAGACAAATCGACAGCGCCCAGGACAACGTCGAGGCAACTGCCAATTATCTTCAGTACTATCGCATCCCCGCCTCGGCCATCTGGATAGACCGGCCTTTTACCAGCGGGACATGGGGCTGGGGCAACATGGATTTCAATCCGGCCGACGACTGGTTCCCGGAATCTCAGGCCATGATTAAATACCTGGACGCCAGAGGATATAAGCTGTTGCTGTGGATAACCAACCGCTGTGAGAACCAGCTTCTTACAGAAGGCAAAGCGGCAGGTTACCTGTTCACCGGCAACAGACCCGCTGCGGATGTGCGCAGGCCGGAGACCTATGACTGGTTCAAGGACAAACTGGATGCCTTCGTCAATATGGGCGTCAAAGGTTATAAAATCGACCGCGGCCACGAAGGCGAGCAACCGGATTCGGCTGAGAACGAGGTCGTTTATCTGTTCCGTGAATTGGCAGCCAAAGGGCAAGCCGAACAAAACGGCGACGATTTTCTTATCCATGCCCGCAACTGTTACGATATGAACAGAAAACACGTCAGCGTCTGGAACGGTGACACAAAAAGTGACTTCGGGGGTCTGGCCGTCTCAATCAAGAACGGTTTGCAATGCGGAGCCATCAATTACCCGCACTACGGCTCGGACACCGGTGGATATCAGTCAGACCATCCAAGCAAGGAGCTGTTTGCACGATGGCTCCAGTTCAGCACTTACTGCACAATGATGGAGATTCTTATCGACACAGACCGGACAGTCTGGTACGACGAGGACTTCGAACACGACGAGGACCCGAACCTGATAGACATCGCCCGCAGGCAGTGCCGGGACCACCACGATTTGATACCCTATACAAAATCCTGCATGTTCGCAGCACACCAGGGCGGCATGCCCGTGATGCGGCAACTGATTTTCGCCTTTCCCGACGATGACAATCTGTATGATATGTGGGACGAGTACCTATACGGCCCGGAGATTCTTGTTGCTCCGGTAGTGACATCCGGTGCGACAAGCAGGGACGTATATCTGCCGAAAGGAAAATGGCTGGATTACAACGATAAAAGTACTGTATATACCGGAGCACAGACTATTACCACATCCACCCCGCTCAATGTCATTCCGATATTCGTCAGGGCTGGTGCGATTATCCCACGCGGTGACATTCTTCACTCGAATAACAACTGGACGCCGGACTGGGAACCGTATCTGAGAATTGAGTTCTTCCCCTGTGAAAATATCGACAATACATTCGATTATTACACAGGCAGCGAGGTACAGGAAATTCAATGCTCTATGACAGAGGACGGTGTAGTGAATATACAGTTCGGTCCGCTGGGACATAACGGGAATTTGGAAATATACTGCCGGGACTACAAAACCCTCAAGAGCAACGGCAGAACCTTGAATCAGGACACCGATTTCACTTACAATCCGGTCAAGATGATTATCAATATTCCATTCGAGGGTGTAACCAAAATCGAAATAACCGGCGTCACAAGCATATTCAACGTCGATTAGCATTTAGCATATAGGGTATAGCGTATTGGGTTCAGGGGATGGCGTATAACTTGTCATTCCCGAGGAATCGGGAATCCAATAAATAGGGTATTATTAAACGCTCCACTTTAGTTATGCATTCTACTAAAAAATGAGAAATATCCTCAAAATCAAAGTAATTAAAATCTTTCAAGCATGATGGAAATTGGGCTGGCACTAATTTACCATGAAATATTTACAATCTATCTACTAAGCTTATCGGTATCACACCAAAGTCCACTTCTTGAGAAAAGTCTTCATTTTCTCTTTTCCTCTTCGAATTTTTTACTTCTGTAACGAGTTTCACGCATCCTAATGAGCCAGCTATCTTTCTTTTATTAGAACATATACACATCCTTAAATTCTCTAATTTCTCTGTTTTCTTTGATGAATTCAAAACCCTTCTTGGTTAGAACAGCTTGTCCATTTTTGCACTCCCAACCTATAAAACCCGACTTGAGAAGCTCAGCAAAACCTACTATGAAATTGCCATATTGATAAACGCTCGGAAGGATTCGGAAGCTCCATTGTCCCTCGGAAATGCCCTTAAAGTGACGCGTTTGACCCATCCAAAGCGTTGCTAAGATACGTTTTGCTTCTTCTGTCAGATCGGCAGGAACTTTAGGTTTTGCATCAATCTCGGGGACAGGTAGCTTCTCAATCTCATCCTCTTGTGTCTCAGAACATTCTATAGTTATGTTACGAAATGAAGCCTTTTTAATGCGTTTAATAAGATGCTTGAACTCTTTGTAGAAAAGAATCAAGCAAATTAAGATTATAGTCAGGATAGTCACTGGCCATGCCAAATAATGTATAATCTCAATAACCGATTCCACGAAGAACTTTATCAATTCCATTTTGTTCCCATAAAAATTAGCATATAGGTGATTGTAATAATATTAAACAATTTTCAATCTTCTCCGCTTCAAATTTTTATTTATGTGGTGCGTTATAAGCACCAAACCGAGTTAGCTGTCTATATTTTTTCTCTGAATGGCTTTTTTGCCTTCCGGCTTAGGTACAAACATATCCTTTTTGGTCAGGCCGGCCTGCTCTGCCATCTGAAGGCAATATTTAAACTTACCCGCCTTATCGTTTCGGCTGTCGGTTCCAAAAGCAAATTTAGCTCCCGCTTTTTTAGCCATTTGTATAAACTTGATTTTCGGCACCCTGGCCGGCTCGTTTATTTCAATAGCAATATCCTTCTTCAGTGCCACGTCAATAATCTTTTGCATCAGCTCATCAGTCCACAGAACGTCATATTGATCAGCGATACAGGCCGGAAGAAAAGTAGGCCAGGCGAATATGTCTATAGGCTCACTGGATAGAACCTGCAAGTTAAAATCCACATATCTTTTCATAAAAGCTTCTTTATCTTCCACCTTCGTATCTGCCCGCCAGATTCGAAGCCAGTTTCCATCTTTTTCCGGCAAAGTTAATGCATCCATTAAAATATAATCAAGTCGGTAAAGCAGCTTTTTGGAAAAGGCCTTTGACCAATTCGGATAGACCGGCTGCAGACCTTTATAGACGGGGTAATTGTCCAGCATTTCGATGTATTTCTCTAACGCTTCATCATTCACTATTTTGTAGCCCGGTCCATGATGTTCAACTATGCCGAACTTAATGCCCCGCTTTTTCGAAAGCTCGACGGCCCTTTCAATATTGAATCCGCCGGACAGATGTACATGATAGTCCACTATTGGGAAGTCAACCTTGAACTGCTCCGAACTTTTTTCTGAATTAGCCGATGCATAGTCGGAAATGGATGATAAGGCAGTTGCTCCTATTGCTGCTCTTTTCAGAAAATCACGTCGTGTAAATAAATCTGCAAGATGTGAGATATATTGTCTTCTTTTAATCATATTTGTCTGTTTCCGCTTCAAATTTCTTATTTATGTGGTGCATGATAGGCACCCTATGTCTTTTCCCGTCATCTCTGCCTAAGGCACGCCTGAGGCGGACTGAAGCCAGAGGCGTAATGGAGAGATCTATTCAAATCAGATTCCTCCGCTTCGGCACTTTAGGCCTCTGGTCGGAATGACAAAACAAATCCCGTCTCGCATATTCTCGTATATCGTCGCTCGTGAAGCGTATCTCGTGTGCTATTTTGCCCGTGGATGCATCCGCATTAGATAAGATAAAATACTCCCAGAGAATCTGAAAATCAAAATAAAAAAGAAAATTTTATGATAGGGGATTAGGGAATCAGATTTACACGCATTACGAACCACAAATCACAATACACGATGGATGAGAGACGAGAGACAATTGACGAAGAAAAATTTATGTTTTCATATCTGCTAAACGCTATTCCCTATCCGCTGCTTTCTACCAGCAGAATGCTGGGATGAGTTTTTCGCGACGTTTGTTTAACCAGAGTGCTTTTCGTAAAATCATATCGAGGAAATCCGAGCCTGACAGGTGGCCGAAGAATCCGGTCGCTGCGATGGGCATGACCGCCTCGGCAATCATCGTCTCAATCATCAAATCGGGCAGCGCATCCAGCTTGTTTTTGTCCAGCTCGCTGACGCTGCGATAGCCTTTGACGAACTGATCAAGTTTTTCTTCGTCGAAATAATCGGGCCATTCGGCGGGATTGGGACGGCCGCCGACAATGGAAAACTGCAACATGCCGTTGGCAAGGTCGGTAATGGTCGAGGCGACTCGGACGGCGTCGAAATCAAGAACGGCAGCAAGCCTGCCTTTTGAAAAGAGCATATTTCCCGGATGCCAGTCGCCGTGTATTACCTGCCGGGGCCAGGAGTCAAAGCCTAACTGGCTGATGCGGATGCAGGATTCGTTATAGAGTCTCATGAGGGTATCTGAGGTCGAACGCATTTGCGTATTTGGCAGGGCAGAGCGTTCGGAACCGATGGTCTTTAGATGCCTGCGGACGGCGGGCGAATCGTGGTAGCAGTTGACAGACGGCAACTGGTGCGGGAAGGATGTTAGGAGTCTGTGGAATTCGGCCAGGCGGCGTGCCGCTTCGGTGGTCTCTTCAGGTGAGCCGTCGTAGCGGGTGCCGGAGATGAATTCGAAAAGCTCGTAAATGTGATGGTCCAGTTGAAGAGCTGTCTCGTTATCACCACGCGTGGAAACCAGGGCGGTGACGGGAAAGGATTTTGCGGCAAGATACCTTTGTATTTCGTGGGCGAAAGTCACCTGGGAAAGGTCATCCTTGCCCTTCGGGCGGCGTTTCAATATGAATTTGCCCTTTTTGGAGATGAGTACTATTTTGGGTGTGCGGCGATTACCACCCGAGAGCGGTTTGAGCCGAAGGATTACACCGATGTCGTAATGGCTGAGGACGCATACGAGCTCCTCGGAAGAAAATTGTGTGCCGCCTCGAGGCATAAGTCTTAAAAATAAAAAATTTCCCCCGCCTGTCGGGGATGATATTATTATAACAGGTTATTTGAACGCGATTAGAAGAATAATTATCAGGAGGAATATCGCCGCGGAGGCGCTAAGAATCAGGACAGCCGTGCGGTACTGGGCAATGGCCTCCTCGCCTATGTGTTTTTCTTCGTCTTCAACGGCTTCACCTTCTTCCAATTGTGCAAGCTCGGAGATATCAAACCTGCGGCGCGCCTGGACCGGTGGCCTGCCCTCCTGAAGGGCTTCCAAATCTGTCAGCAGTTCTTTCGTATTAGCGTAGCGATTTTCTCGACGCTTGGCCATCATAATTTCAATGACTTCGGACACTCCCGCCGATAGTGAAGTATTGATATGGTCCGGCGGGATCAGTTTCTCACGAAGATGCTTTCTCATAACATCCGCAGAATTTTCCGCCATAAACGGAACTCTACCGGTGACCATATTATAGAATGTGGCTCCTAAGCCATAAATATCGGCCCTGCCATCGATGTCGATTTTGCCGCGAATCTGCTCAGGTGCAATGTAATACGGCGTGCCGTAAGCCTTCCCGGCCTCACTTTGTGCGGCTTCGATATCCGTCATCCCCCGCGCCAGACCCATATCAGCAAGCTTCACCGCCCCGCTGGTACTAATCATAATGTTCTTCGGCTTAACGTCACGGTGTATAAGATTACAGGCATGAGCATGGGCAAGTGCCTTCGCGACCTGAATAATAATTTCCAGCGCCTCCGATTCCGAGAAAATTTTGCCCGCCGCCAAATCATCAGCAATCGTCCTGCCCTCGACATATTCCATTACAAAATAATGATATCCCCCCGCCTCGCCGACATCGATTGCCTGTACGATATTCGGATGGTTCAGTCTGCCCGCCGCCTGTCCTTCCTTGTAAAACCGCTCGACGTACTCCGGATTTTCACTGAACCGCTTCGGCAGAATCTTGATTGCCACGATACGATTCAAACTCAACTGCCGTGCCTTATATACAATCGCCATCGCACCGGCACCGAGTTTACCGAGAATTTTATAGCCGGGAATCTGATGTGCTGCGTCCTTGCTCTCGCTTATGCTGCTTTTGAGCCTCTCAGCCTGGCTCAAAGTGATATAACCAAGCTCGATCATCAGGTCTTTGAGAATGACCGGATTAATTTCCCGCCGCGACTCCAGCTCCTTGAGCGATTTACGCAGCTCCTCATCCGTACAGAGTCCCTGCTCAATCGCCATTTTGCCGAATACAGTATCGTAGTTTGTTTCGTTTGTCATTAATATTCCAAAGGCAAACCGATGTAGCGCTTAGTGATGACCCAATCCTTTGGCTTTATTCTCAAAACCCGATAACATTCCAATCGCGCTAATTATCGGCCGGAAAAATTATATTGTCAAAGAAATTCTGCCGTTTCTTCTTTGAAAACAGGAATTTTACAAAGGCTCCGCAAGAACGCAAGCCGAAAACAAAATCGACCTTTTTAACCTCTGAGTTTAGATGATTTTATCACTAAAAACGCCGATTATTGTTCATAGTCTATGGTTCATTGTTTGTCCTTCGGCAATCATCCATCATGTATCGTGATTCGTGATTAGCATTTAGCGCACAGTTTTTGGTTCATAGTTCAGGATTCTCATACCGTCAGGTGCACTGCCGTAATTATCATTTTTGCTGGAATGAGAAGGAAGAATGCTTCACCACTTCTCAGGATGACATGAAATTGGTGGACCGAGGTCCACGCTACGATTCTCTGATTCGCTAATTCTCTTGCACTTCACAGAAGCGCAATCTTGCTTGGACATTGAAGCGGCAGTATAATGACATCACTTTGAGAGAAGAAAACTTTAAAGGAGATAACCAATGAAAAAATCGAAAAGAACCGCCCTGCTGATTGTCTTGTGTCTTTCGCTTTCCGCCGGCGCCCAGAAATTCGATGGGCTGGCGTTAACGCCACCTATGGGCTGGAATACGTGGAACACCTTCGGCTGCGATATCAATGAAAAACTAATCAAAGAGACGGCCCTTGCCATGATTGACAGTGGCATGCAGGAGGCCGGCTATAAATATATCGTACTCGACGACTGCTGGAGCACGAAAGAAAGAAACGAACAGGGCAATCTCGTCGCCGACCCGGAAAAATTCCCGAGCGGTATGAAAACGCTGGGCGATTTTCTCCACGAGGCGGGATTCAAGTTTGGTATATACAACTGTGCGGGCAATAAGACCTGCGCCGGCTATCCCGGCGGGCGCGGGCACGAGTATCAGGATGCGAGGCTCTACGCATCATGGGGCGTCGATTATATCAAATACGACTGGTGCGATCACGGCACCGCCGACGCGAGGGAAACTTATAAGACGATGCGTGACGCTTTGCATGCCGCCGGTCGGCCGATTGTATTCAGCCTGTGCGAGTGGGGCAATAACAAGCCGTGGGAATGGGCCAAAGACGTCGGGCATCTGTGGAGGACGACCGGTGACATCGCTGATTGCTGGGACTGCAGAAGGCAGTGGTCGATGGGATTCAAGCTCATTCTGGATAAACAGGTCGGGCTGGAAAAATACGCAGGGCCGGACCACTGGAACGATCCGGATATGATGGAGGTGGGCAACGAGGGACTGTCATTAGACGAATCGAGGTCGCATTTTAGTCTGTGGTGCATTTTGGCCGCTCCGCTGATGGCCGGTAACGATGTAAGAGCAATGAGCGATGAAATTCGCGATATCATGACCGATAAGGAAGTGATTGCCATCGACCAGGACCCGTTGGGCAAACAGGGTTATAGATACAAGGTTGAGGACGGCAAAGAGACATGGGTCAAGGAACTTTCCGACGGTGCTTGGGCCGTGTGCATACTAAACGCCACGGAAAAACCTATGGATGTCACTGTGAACTGGAAGGATTTGAACTTCCTGTTGGGTACGTACCAGATTCGCGACCTGTGGCAGAAAAAGGATTTAGGCAAATCGGATGTAAGCTATAACGGGCGGGTAGATTCGCATGATGTTGTGCTCTTTAAGCTGACCCCGATGAAATAGTGAGCCGTAATCATCAGGCGCAGAGTTCTCGTAAATCATCCATGCCAAGGTCGCTGAGTCTGGCGACGATTTTTTCGGCCAAGTGCAACTGTTCGGCACCGTAGGAATTAGTCACTGCGACAGAGTGCATTCCGGCGGCTTTGGCCGCCTGCAGGCCCCAAAACGAATCTTCAATTACAACGCATTGATCTGCATTAACAGTATTGTCACGATGTTCGTTGAGTTTCTCCAAGGTCACCAGGAATCCTTCGGGATGCGGCTTGCCTTTTTTGACATGCTCGGCGGAAACAATCACAGCAAAATACTGTCGCAGATTCGCATCTTCAAGCAATATCTCAATTTCACTCAGCAGTGCCCCCGAGCAAATCGCCATGGGGACATTGTTTCGTGCCAGCATGTTCAAAAAGTCGTGCACGCCCTCAATCGTCCTGCCTTCGGTCCTCGCCAATTCCTCGAAGATGTGGTTCTTTTGTTTGATAAGCTCCGGGATTTGCTGTTTGTCGATATCAAGCAGGCCGTCCTCGATGAGCCTTCCGAAACAATCGGAATCGGTATAGCCAAGATAAGCGGTATAATATTTTTTTTTGTCTATTTCAACGTTGAATCGGGCCAGGACCTTGTTGAATGCACGAAGATGCAAAATCTCCGAGTCAGTGATGACACCGTCAAAATCTAATATTACTGCTTTCAGCATTGTAGCTAATTCACTAATTCACTCCGCCAGGACGGGGCCGACGAGGGTTTCGTATTCGTTGAACGTTGATTTATCACCGGTGCAAACCAACTCGGTCAGCGCTGCAATCTCCGGTGCATTCTTCGTGACAAATCTTCTGGCAATCATTGCCTTTCGCTGCTTGATGGTAATTGTCTTGCCGTTATCGGCCTGGCTGTTTTCGGCCAGAGGCACCTGCATGTCCACTTTCGTGCTGGCCTGGCTGCAGAATAAATAACCGTTAATCAAATCGATTGCGATATCGACCAGCGGCCTGCCGTAGAGGTCCATATACTCGTTGCCGTTGCCCTTGATAAAGGCTATCGCTTCATTCATTTTTTTCGTGCCGTCGGCGAGGATTTCAAGTAAATCCTGAATATTCTCATCATAATCCTGTTCAGCTAACTCGGTTAGATATTTTTCCGCCGTACCGCTACAGACGCCTCGCACCGCGGCGACGACCTGGAGCTGGCTTGTCCCTTCATAAATAGTTGTGATTCTGGCATCGCGGGCGTACCGCTCGCAGGCGTAATCCCTCATATAGCCACTGCCGCCGAGCACCTGAATCGAATCGTAGGCGACACGATTGCACATCTCGGAACAGTAATATTTGCTCATCGGTGTCAGCATTGCCGCTAATCTTTTATATTTGCGCGAATTATTCTTAAGCTGCTTTAGCAGGGCCTTATCTTCCGGCGGATTTGTTTCGAGCTGCTTCTCGCCGCCGATGTGCATATCGACAACGCGGGATGTTTCATAAAGCAGTGCCCTGCCGGCTTCGATGGCAATCTTCATATCGATGAGCATGTCACGAACAGCGGGCAACTTTTCAATAGTGACACCAAACTGCTTTCTCGTGGATGCGTAATCACGAGCGACACGAAAAGCCGCCTCGGCAATACCCAGTGACTGACCTGCAATCCCGATGCGGGCGCCGTTCATCAGGCTCATCACGTATGTAATCAAACCCCGTTGTCTCTCGCCGATAAGTTTGGCGGGTGCATCATTGAAAAACAACTCACAGGTCGGGCTGCCGTGTATGCCGAGCTTGTCTTCCAGTCTGCGCACTTTCACCCACGGCCCGCGTTCAACCAAATACAGGCTCAGACCCCTGCCGTCGGAGATTTCCGGCTCGCTGCGAGCCAGCACGAGCAGAATCTCGCCACAGCCATTCGTGATAAACCGCTTGACTCCTCGCACAAACCAGTTGCCCTCGGCGTCTTGATAAACTCTTGCCGGTTTTTCTTCTTCCTGGTCATGACCGGAGACTTTTATCGCCTGCAAATCCGAGCCGGCATCAGGTTCGGTCAAAACCATAGCACCGGTGACTTTACCGGCGGCAAAATCCGGCAGATACTGCTGCTTTATCTGTTCGTCTGCAAAGGCGTTAATAGTCTCGGCGATTCCCTGCAGACCAAAGATATTCATTAGGGCGGCATCCGCCCGCGAGACTATCTCTATTGCGATTGAATAGACAAGGTTCGGGAAATTCAATCCGCCGAAGCGATGGGGCAGCGTAAAACCCATAAACTCCGCCTTTCCGAGTTTTTCAATGGCGTCGGCGATCCCTTTTGCACGAGTCACCGAGCCGTCCTCGTTTAGTATATTACCCTGCCGGTCTACGTCTTCGGCACGAGTCGCAATAAAATCGGCGCTTAACTGGCCGAGCGAGTCCAGCACCATATCGTAATTTTGTATCGCCTCGTCGGCATTAGCTGGAGCCGATTCGAATTCGCCTGCGAACCTGAAATTTTCCTCGCTGATCTTTGCTAATTTACCAAGGTCTATATGCCTAAACAGAAACTGTATGTCGTTATTGTCCCTGTAAAAATTACCCATTTTTTATCTTCCGTATCGAGTATCGAGAATCTAATATCTATCCGACTACTCTTTAATCCCTTTCTCCCTGACCGCCTTAATTATCATCGGTACTACGGTATTCAAATCGCCGACAATCTTGTAATGCGCGATATTGAATATAGGCGCATCAGGGTCACTATTGACGGCGATGATTTTCCGGCTCTGTGACATCCCGGCCTGATGCTGAATTTGCCCGCTGATTCCGACCGCGATATACAAGCTAGGTCGAACAGTCGTTCCGGTCTGACCGACTTGATGGTCATGGTCGATAAAGCCCAAATCGACTGCCGCTCTGGTTGCCGCCGGTGCAGCACCGAGACAATTCGCCAGATCCCATATTAATTTGAAATTGTCTCTACTACCTACGCCAGCACCACCGGCAACAATAATTCTTGCAGCCTTAAGGTCTACCTTCTTCGGTCGCTTCTGCTCGGCGAGAATCTGCACCGGTAAATCGTGCTCATTCAACTGTATTTTCTCTTCTACAATCCTGCCTTTGCGTCTTGGGTCAGGTTCCGCTGGAGCCATAACACCTTCACGAATGGTAGCCATTTGAGGCCAGCGGTCGAGATTGATGATTGTAGCAATTATGTTACCACCAAAAGCAGGTCTTATCTGGAACAGAAGATTCTTATGCAGTTTTTTATCCTTAGCCGTCTCATGGTCGCCGATCTGCAAATCGGTGCAGTCGGCGGTAAGACCCGCCTTTGTGGCACTGGCAATCCGTGGAGCCAAATCCCGACCGGCAATTGTTGCTCCGTAAAGCACAATCTGTGGCTTATGCTTATGGATTAAATCGTACATTACTTTAGCGTAGCTGTTGGTCTGGTATGTCCCCAGCTGCGGATGCTCGGCCAAATATACCTTATCGGCACCATGTTGTATTAGTTCGGCTCCGAGTGATTTAATGTTATCACCCAGTAGGGCCGCCGCCAATTTCACACCCAAAGTATCTGCTAAATGCCGAGCCTTGCTCATCAGCTCGATGGGTGTATCTTCCAACCTGCCATAATGCTGCTCGGCGAAAACCCAAACCTCACCTTCTCTGTTCACATCTATCATAGATATTCTATCCTCAAGGCTTTAGTGTCACCGCTTCCGCTTTGTTCTGGTGAAACGTCCTGCCCCCGTGCTTGCTTCGGAAGAATAAAAGCAAGCAAAAGTACACAAGAAAGCTCACTGGCGATTTTCAGTATCTGCGTTTGCCACCATCCCGGCCATAACCGGAACCGCCACGACCGCCACCTCGTCCACCGTGACCGCCACGTCCGCCACCACCAGACCTGCGGTTCTCCTTTCTGGGGCGAGCTTCGTTAACGTTAACTGCCCGGTCTTTTATGTCCTGACCGTTCAGGCCCTCGATCGCAGACTCAGCCTCGTTTTTTGCAGGCATTTCTACAAATCCGAATCCTCTGGATTCGCCGCTAAACCTGTCTTTAATAATGTTGACTGAACTCACCTCACCGAATGCCTCAAAAGCCTGACGCAAATCATCCTCTGTCGCACTGTTTGCCAAATTTCCCACATAAATATTCATTTTACTTTCCTTCCTGGCCTAAAATCAGGCCTTATTAATATTCGCTCTCGAGAGGGCCAAACACACGCCAAGCCTTTGAACAGCGAGAACTTTTCAGTATCCAATCTCCAAAAATCCTTATCAAGTTGATTCTTGGCCAACCATTAAAGTCTTTTTTACCTTTCGAACCGCTACTATGCAATTGTCTTTTCTTTAATCAATTCGTGTATCATATCTGCAATGCCCTTTTTATTGGGCTCTACTTCCTTGCTTTCCTTTGCCGCCAAGACAACACTTTGAATTCGATGGACCTTTGTAGGTGAGCCGTTCTGTCCGCACCATTTCAGGTCGGCTTCAATATAATCCAGGTCCCATTGTTTAATAAGTAAACCCGCTTTTTTCAGCTCGGCCGACTTGTGGGCAATCAGCTTCTGAATATCATCCTCATCTACTCCCTGATTTTCGGTTTTTACCTTTTGCCAGAGTTCAACCGGCGTCATAGCTTTTTTATACTTCATCATCTTCTTTGCAGCGGCGACTCTCGGTTCGTTTACACTGCCGATAACTGTAAGCAGAACCGGCAGGCTGGTCTTGACCTGCTGCCAGCCGTTCCCGATATTTCGACGGGCCGTAATCTTTTTGCCGTTTAGATTTTCAAGTTCCTCAAGATAAGTAATTTGTGTAATACCAAGTTTTTCCGCTAATTGCGGGCCGACCTGTGCAGTATCGCCGTCAATGGCCTGCCTGCCGCACAGGACGATGTCGTAATCAAGTTTTTTTACAGCACAACTGAGAATATAGCTTGTCGCCAGTGTATCGCTTGCGGCACACCGAGGGTCTGTAATTAAAATCACATCGTCGGCCCCACGATAGAGCGAATCGCGAAGAATCTCGCTTGCTGCAGGTAAACCCATCGTAATAACTGTAATATGACCACCGAACCGCTCCTTTATCTCAAGGGCCAGCTCAAGGGCATTAAGGTCCTCCGGATTGAAGATGGCCGGCAGCGCAGAACGCTTTACAGTACCATCCTCATTCATTACATCACCGGTAATCCTCTTTGTATCAGGTACTTGCTTAATCAGCACAACACAGTTATAAGCCAACTGTCTTCTCCTTTTCCAGATTTTGTATCAATCAATGGTATGTCTCATTCAAGACACGATTCGATCCACGAGAAACGAATTGTATCGGGATTTGGCTCGAAGTCAACCATTAAAATCAAAAGACATCGGGAGCATTCGAAAACTTTCCGGAATACTCACAACTAAAGAAGCAGCCTGCACCACAGAAATTTTAAATCCTTGCATCTTTATAAACAATAGAATAAAATGCATTAATATGAAGGATCAGCAGAAGTGCTGAGTAAATTATAAACAAAACGGGTGGATACATGTTTCAAGCATTTTACAAGAAGCTAATACCGAGGATATACGTAAAAAGAGGTTTTACGTTAATAGAGCTCCTTGTAGTTATTGCCATTATTTCGCTGCTGATGGCCATCCTGATGCCAGCTTTGAATAGAGTTCGTAAACAGGCCCGCCGGGTGGTATGCGCTCCAAATATGAAGCAAATGTGCACGGCCGTTGTTATGTTTGCCGATGAACGAGAAGGCAAAATTCCTCCTGTAAGAGAAGAGCGCAACGGTACATGGATGCATGTGCAGGAGAACAACCATGAGGCCAGATGGTTTCGCACCGATAACGATATCTATTGGAATCTCGGACTCCTTTGGAAGTATAAATATATTAAAGACGGAAAGATTTTTTACTGCCCATCAAAGCAGGCCTACTTTAAATACAAGGATTATTCCGATCCTGTCTTTCCCACAGCGGTTTTAGGAGGCGGCTGGGGCGTACGTGTTCCATATTCCTACAATCCGATATGTAAAAGCTTAGAAGACCGCGAGCGTGTGGTCAAAAATATGGCGGATTTCAAGGCAGGTGCAAGCCTGCTGCTTGTGGATGTTCTACGGCCGGGAGGAGTTGCGCACATCAACGGGTGGAACGTGGCACGGGGAGACCTCAGCGTTGATTTTGTTATTGACCCAACCATCCTTGAAGATATAGAAAATTCCGACAATTTTGTCAATCAGGACTACGAAACGTGGGACCTTATCATGGACAAACTCCGGATGTAAGAGTACTTCAAGGAGCTATGTCTATAAACAAAACTACCGACTAATTCCAAACCAAGTAATGCGCAACATTAGGTACCAATCGCATATAACGTATTTAAGCTTCACTTGGTGGGATTCAAATTCATTAAGGTGATTCTGTTCGCAGTTTTTTCGATGTAGCCAATGCAATTACTCTTCCCTGGTTTCCTACCGCGCAGTAAAAATGATAAACGATTCCCTCGAAACAGATGACCCACGGTTTATGAGCATAGGTCTGGTCCCAGGATTCGGACGGTTCTATCAGGTGCGGCCCCTGCCACTTCGTCCAGTGCACCAGGTCGTAGGAGCAGGCGAAGGTATCGAACGCTTTGGGCTTCCAGCCGGCGCCAAAATAGAACATGACCCATACGTCATCGATCTTTACAATATGTGGATCGCCGCTTATGCCACGTCTCTCTTTTTCACCGTTGGCAACGACAGGTTCAGAGCCGTAGCGGCTCCAGTGAACCATGTCCCTGGATACAGCCATACCGATTCTCTCGTAGCCGTTTTTTGTCTTGGCGTTGTAGAACATGACGAAGGGGAAACCCAGTGATTCGGATTTGTCCCAGATAATGTTACTCTTATAAAGTGTCTTTTTTTCAAAATCGCGTGCGTCCAACTGCTGCGGCGAGAGGACAGGATTTTCCGGAATGCGGTTCCATTCAACCGGCTGGGTGACTTTCTTGGTCCAGGCAATACCGATAGCCAGCGGGTCCGTTTCATAGCCCTGTTTTGCCCCGCCAATATAGGAAAGCCAGTATTTGTCGTCGAATTTTTGCAGTTCGCATGTGCCTGCCCAAGTATGGTCCATCAAGGCCAGTCCACCGTCAGCCTGCCACTTGTCCCAGCCGTCCTCGCGAAACGACAATATCTTTCCCAGTTTATTCCAGTGCAGCAGGTCCGAACTTTCAGCCAGATGCGTCTCGTAGCCGACATCGTTCATACAAACGTACATCATATACCATTTGTCTTCGTGCCGGAATACACCGGGGCAATCTATTTTTTTGCCGTTGTCACCTTTTAAAATAATGCCGTACTTATACGGCGTTTTTATCATGTTGTAAATATCGTTCATCACCTCTTGTGGGACATCGATATGTTTTCCTGTGGAAGGAATAATCTTTCTCTCACTCTGTTTATGAGAAGTTGAATTTCCGCAGGTAAAAGACAACGTCAACAGGAATAATATAAGAGCAACAGTTTTGAGACTATTTATTTTACATAGCATAATATTTGTACAGAAAAAATCAGGACCCAATAATATCAACTCTGCAACAATGATATGATTTGAAATCAGTAGTTTTATTTTTTGTTTATCCGCAGTAAGCCGGGGCCGACGACTTGAGCTTTGACTTTGCCGGTCTTGATGTTATATTCAACTCCATCGACAAGCGAACCGTTAAAGTAGCATGGTTGAGTATCATCGCCCGCCACCGTTACCAGAGACTTCTCTCTCTCAAACAATAATTCACTGCCGATAAATCTATTTCCATTATCCTTATAATCATTATAATCAATCCCCCCCGAGGCGTACAGTGTTGAAAGCTCCGTCCGGCCATCTTCGGCTTCGGTGAGCTTAATATCCACATGACCAGCCTTAGCCAATATCACCGGGCCGTATTCGCCACGTTCAACGGTAATATATTGAATATCCAAGGTTTCACCCGGTAATGCATTGGCGATGATACGATTCTCGCTCGGCGAGTACTGTAAATTATCACAATTTTCTGCAACGACCCACCACTCTGTGCCTATACCTGAAGTGCCGATTCGCTCGTTCGGTTCTTTTACTTCGGTATTATTTAATTTTACCAAAGCCGGCCCGGTCGCCAAGAAAAGCTGCCGCTGTGAATCATAATCAATCCTGCTGCATTTTATTTCGATTCCACTCAACTTTCTCCCTGACTTGAGACCCTGAGCCTGTACTGTCCCTGCTTTTGCCTTTTTCAGAGCCGCTAATGTTACCTCACCACCCTCTGCAGTAAGATGTTTAACACCGGAGCCGGAAGCGGCAAGGCGGTCATTTACATCTTTGGGCAAATCCACAGTCATCTTTTCCGAAAGCAGTGTGAACTCTTCCAGGAAATTCGGGTCCTCGCGCAAGATTGTGCTCCTGCAGGAACCATTGAAGACGACCTGCTTAGAAGCTGAAATGAACCGCGCTTGTGTCTGAGCGACAACTTTCGCCGGCAGTGGTTCATTGGGCCCTCGTGCACCGGTCATATCATCGATATAGAAATCAAGTTCCGCAGGACCGCCTGCAATAATATCGGTAAAGTCAAATGAGTTATCAGATCCTTCCCCAGCCAAATTCACCGTCAGTATCGGAGACCTCAACTTAAAATCACGATTTTTATCTACCTGTTCAGAGCCCATCTTACAGAAGCAATCGCCTTCGAATACGACCTGGTTGGTAGTCTTTAAGAACCTGGCCTGCTTTTTCGCCGTTACAACAATCGGAATGACATTTTGATTCGGGTCTGTACTGTTTGAATCTTCAGCATAGAATATCAACTCAGTTGAGCCGCTGGCGATGGTATCATCTTTAATAGCACTATATTTGATACTTTCAGTAATCAGCGTGGTCCGACCGGCGGCTTTTTCGTGTATATCAGTGAGAATATCTGATTCAGCTAAATCCTCCTGTGTGAAGTCATTAGGCTCTATGGCAAGTTCTTCTGGCATGATAATCATACCAGCGTCACAGGTTATAGTGACCTCGACAAGCTGTTCAGGCGGTTCATTGGATTCATCCGCTTCTGTTATGGTATTATCAGGCTGACCGTATTCGTTAGAATCTATTACAACAGAGTCGGGCTCATTGGCGTCACTTTCAGATATAATTCGGGTCGAGCTATCTTCTTTGCCTGAGCCGCTTGACCAGAAAATATCGTTGATGACGACCTGGCGGTCGGCAAAAACAAGCTGCTCAGGAGTGTCGATTAAAACATTTCTGTCGAACAGACATTTATGGTATTGCTGTTTTTTTTGCTGCTGAGCTTGTTGCTGCTGCTCAGGTTCTTGAGAATCAGCGACCGGAGCGGATTCGACCGGCTGTTGGATGGAGCTTTCAGTATCAGTTACTGTTGATTTTTCGGGTTGACTTTGAACTCCGATTGCCGTCTGCCGGAGTTTCATAACCAGAGTTTTCAAATCATATATTCTAAAAAGTTCGAGTCGATTCAAAACATCATTATAGACCAGCTTCATGCCGAAACCGACCATGTGAAAATCTTTCGAAACAACGGTGACCGGCCCGTCAGTAGCCAGTTGAGACATGTCACTCAAGAAAACAAGGTCATCAAGATAAATATTGCTTTCTTTTATATCGCTCGATTGTCCCGGTACAACATGAATTACGACATTTCCGCTAAAGGTCGCATCTTTCGGAGTCGTGCTGCCGGCGGCGGTTTCAACCCTGACGCTGCCTTTATCGGCGGTCATGTAACATGTAAAATCGGGCTGATAAACATTCCTGTACGGTTTCTGAAGCTCCCATATATCACCTTCCTTGTGCAGCAGCACTTCGAATCCGAATTCACCTATAATCTCATAATCTTCATTACGTGTCACGTAATAGGATTTTTCGATAGTACCAACTCCGACATCGGCGATTTTTCCAACGTTATTTACTTCACCAAACTCGCTGAAATTGCTGTCGGCAACTTCCGTGAGACCGGACCCGGAATCAGTTTCAATAGTCGGAGTTCTATCCACAAGGCTGTACAACAGAAACACTACTCCCACAACGGCAAACGAAGCTAATCCTATTATGATTTTACGCACTTCAATAACCTCTTACAGCCGTCAGGGCAGGTATCTTTTCATAAGCTCCTGCCATTTGCCGGTATCTTTAAGTATATATTCTATCACCTCCCGAACGGCACCGGTGCCGCCGGTGCGGGTGGTGACATAATCGGCGTATCTCTTCACCTCATCAACCGCATTGGCAACGGCAACTCCAAAGCCGACATATCTTATCGCCGGCAAATCCGTCAAATCATCTCCGATATACGCCACCATCTGCGGTGAAAGGCCAAGCTGTCCAAGGAATTTTTCAAGTTCAGGCAGTTTATGGTAGCAATCTTCGAAGACATAATCTATCTGAAGTTGCTCTGCCCGACGTCTCGTCGGCTCCGAAGCCCGACCGCTGAGCAAAGCAACCTTGTGACCCGCTCTCTGCCACATTCTAATTCCGTGGCCGTCCAGCGTGTTGAAGCATTTGCTTTCACTGCCGTCGGCATTAATGATTAAAGTCCCATCGGTCATAACACCATCGACATCTAAAATCAGCATTTGTATTTCTGCAAGATCTGCTTTTCTCATTTTCGATATTCGATTTTCAATTGGTCATCGCCAATTGTTTTATCCGACAATCTTGATTGTTACGATATCCTGTACATCGATTAGCCCCACGGGTTTGTCATCTACATCAACCACCGGAAGTTCATCAATTCTGTACTTATGGAAAAGAGCAGTCGCTTCGGCGGCAAGAGCATCGGCTCGTATTCTTTTACATCCGGCCGTCATTACATCACGAGCTTTAAAATTAAAGGCATCTTTTCCATTTTTTGTCATTAGACGCCGAAGGTCTGCATCGGTTATTATCCCCTCTAATTTACCTTTTTTACCTACTATCATCACTGCTCCGTGACGCTTTACACTACCGGTCTTTTCAAGAAGCTGCTTTACTGTGTCATCAGCTTCGGCAATGGGCAACTTTTCTCCCGGCCTGAACATCATCGATTGTTTTACCGTCATCAATTTAGTACCGAGTGAACCTCCCGGATGAAACCTCACATAATCCTCAACGCCGAAATTGCGAGCCTTCATTACTGTAAAAGCTAAAGCATCGCCAATCGCCAGCATACAGGTGGTGGAAACACTCGGCGCGACACCAAGCGGACATGCCTCACTGATTTGCCCCATACACAATGCAACGTCACTATGTTTACACAGAGTTGAACCTCTTTCACCGGTTATTGCAATCAGTTGAATCTCTAACTGCTTAACCAGATTTATCAGCCGAGTGACTTCATCAGTTTCACCGCCATAGCTTAAAACAATCACGACATCGTTTTTGCGTAACCTGCCCAGGTCGCCGTGGACGGCTTCGACAGGATGAAGGAAATGGCTCGGAGTGCCGGTTGAAGCAAGAGTTGCGCTTATTTTCTGCCCGATTATACCAGCTTTACCAATGCCGCTCAATATGCAGGAACCGCTACAATTATAAATCATCTCGGCCACCTGGGCAAAAGACTCATCAACAATCGGCGTCAGGGAACTTATCGCGTCGGCCTCAGACTCGATAACCTTTCGTGCATATTCAAGGTCAAATTCCACTTATTTTCCGTACCTCCATATACAACATCATACATCAAAGCAGAGTACAGTATTATCAAAGCAATGCCCTCCGTCAAGCTAAAACCCACATGCCTTCGGATGAGGTTCAATCCGTCTTCATTACATCAATACACGATTTAATAAGCATGACAGGTAAGCCTACAATTTGACGACGCTTCCTCGCGCGTTGTAGCACACCAAATCGTGTTTTTCACCGGAATAATCCGACACAGAATGAATAATTACGCGTTTACCACTATTCTGTTCTATCTGTACAATTGACGCCCTTTTTAAATTCTGCAGATAGTCCGCCACATCCGGCGAGACAAACAGCTCAACCCGTTTTATCTGCTCTTTTGAAGACGAGAGGTTCAAGAGCCTGATAAACTCGATTGCAAGCGACTCATGACTTTTTACAAAACCTGTTCCTGCACAATTCGGACATGCTAAATAAGTGCTGGACTGCAGGGAAGGACGCATTCTCTGCCGGGTCATTTCCACAACACCGAATCTGCTTATGCTCAATATTTTTGTGCGAGCACGGTCTGTCTTTACAGCCGTTCGAAATGCCTTTTCAACCGCCTTGCGGTGCTTGGCACTTCGCATATCTATAAAGTCGCAAATTATCAGCCCCCCAAGGTCCCGCAATCGAAGTTGTCGAGCAATCTCATTAGCGGCTTCTATATTGCTCTCATAGGCTGTCTGCTCCGCACTTTTTTGTCTGCGGTATCGACCACTATTGACATCAATCGATACCAATGCTTCGGTTTGTTCAACCACAATCGAGCCACCGCCTTTAAGTTCAACCTTGCGAGACTGGACTTTTGATATTTCATCTTCTATGTGATACTTATGAAACAGTGGAACCTTGCCCTCGTAATATACCACCTTTCTTTTCACTCGCGGCGTAGCTATGGAGAAAAAATCCCGAATCTTACGAACCACGTTCTCAGAATCACATATTATTTTAGTTATCTTACTGTTATAAACATCCCTGAGCGCCCTGATAACCAAATCCGATTCCTGATAAAGCTCACCGGGCGCTTTTTCAGCATCTATCCTCGTTTCAATAGCCCTCCATAAACGCTTGAGATATTTCAAATCATTTTGTATATCCCTCTTCGAGCATCCCTGCCCCGCCGTCCTGATTATAAAACCCTGATTTTTCGGAGGTTTGCACTGATCAAAAATCTCTCGAAGTCTTTTACGTTCGTCGTCATCGTCAATTTTATGTGAAACTCCATGCTTCTTCATCCAGGGCAACATGACCAGATACTTGCCGGGCAGCGCTATATACGTGCTTAGCGTTGCACCCTTGGCTTTCAGGCCCTCTTTTGTCACCTGTACGACAATTTCATTGCCCCTTTTAAGACAATTCTGGATGGGCGGTCGGTCCTTTAATGATTTTCGCCGGCCAATATTTTCGGCCGAACCTTCGCCCGAACCGGAAAAATAACGAGGGTGCAGATCGCTTATGTGAAGAAAACCGTTTTTGCCCACACCAAAATCTATGAAAGCAGCCTGTATCCCTGACTCGATGTTCGCCACTTTTCCTTTGTAAATATTACCGACGTGACTGCCGGAACTCGCCCTTTCTACATATAATTCTTCGAGCTGGCCGTCTTCAACAACGGCAACCCGACACTCTTCACTCTCGGCCACATTGATTAACATCTCTCTTGACATTTTCACATCCTAAATATTGTATTCTGTTCTCCCACCTCATGCATCCTGCCATTGAACACACTTGCGTTTTATAGGCGATGCCAGTTTTTTTTCAGCCAGTTCCAACAGTCCTAAAATTTCCTGAATGCGTATCGAGCCGACCGATGTAATAGCACATTGAACATTTATATCCGTACCATCCAGCTCTATCGATTTTATAAAATCTCTGACATCTACATTCTTAAACCTCGAGTTTTGTTTTTTGTCTCTTGAATTTTTATTATCCGCCAATCGTCTGACAATAAGACTATTACTTGCCAGCAAGCTCCTAATACCGTCTTTAAATTCCTGGCTGATATATTCTTCCCTTACCGTTAATACATACATCACCGAGCGAGGCTGAAATGAGGTACCCGTCTGGGCAATACTAACCGAAAGTAATTCACAGCCCTGCGGTAGTTGTGAAGAAAGGTCGTTCTTTATTGTTTTTTCGCCGAAATCATGAGTCGTTGAATACGGGTCACGATGCATCCTAAGAGTTAGCAATTCATCATCCGATTCGACTCCGACAGGCCTGGGCAACGGTAAAGATATCCTCGGATGGGGATTAAAACCCTGACTATATTGCAGATTTATGCCCGCCCGGACACAGGCCCGCTGGAAGAGTCTTAGCGCCTCGGCATGTGAGAGAAATCTCAGGCTCCCCCCTATTTTGAACTTTATAACCAAAATGATAATATCATCCGTCGCTTCTATATCCATATCTCCTTATTGCTATCGGTAATAAACAGATAGCATTATCCCTACTCCTGTATAAAAAACAATCTTTTTTTATTATAAACCAGCAGGTTCCTATAGCTCCTGGTTGAAATGACACTGCATAAATTTGTGGAATGAAACTAATTTGTTCGGTAAAGACGTCTTTAACAGCGAATCTCAAATTTCAAGTAATCAATCACCACCGACCGGTTAGCTGTTAAAATGCCTCGGGCAGGATTTTTCTTGCGGCGTCACGAAGGTAGCTTGAAATATGCCGTTCATTACTCATACTAAGCACCTTTCGGGCCACTTTGTTGCAGTCTTCTATTGTGACCGAGCGAATTACCTGTTTTATCTCAGGTAACATAGGTGGTGCAAGTGAAAACGTCCTGACACCCATTCCCAAAAGCAGCATAACACACTCCGGCTCAGAAGCCATCTCTCCGCAAACACTGAGGTCTATCTGCGATTTGTGAGCATCCTGAATCACGGTCCTAATGAGCCTTAAGACCGCCGGGTCAACGGGCGAATATAAAGTAGAGACTAATTCGTTGCCTCTGTCAACCGCCAGGGTATATTGTGTGAGGTCGTTCGTTCCAATACTGAAAAAATCAACATCCCTGGCAAGTGAATGAGCGGTTAAAGCAGCCGAAGGTGTTTCAATCATAATTCCTACATGGATGTCTCTATTGTAATCGATGGATTCATCCGCCAAATCCTCCATAACATCATGCAGAATCATTTTTGCCTGCATTAGTTCGTGGCGGTTTGTTATCAGCGGAAACATTATCTTGGCATGGCCGAGAACCGAGGCTCGCAATATCGCGCGCAACTGCGTTTTGAACATCATAAGGTTTTGCAGACAAAATCTAATAGACCTTAATCCCAGGAACGGATTCGGCTCCGGTACAAAACGCTTACTTTGAGTATACTTATCCGCCCCAAGGTCCAGGGTTCTTATAACCACGGGCCTGTCACCAAAAACTTCAAGAGTTTTGGAATAGGCTTCATATTGTTCCTGTTCTGTCGGTTCGGTGTCGGTATTGAGATACAAAAACTCTGTGCGGTATAATCCTATGCCGTCGCCACCTTTTTCAAGGACGACTTCCGCCTCCTCCTGGAACTCAATATTGCCCAGCAAAGTTATTTTAACGCCGTCACGGGTTTCAGCCGGTTTTCCCCTTATCGTATCGAGCTTGTGCTCAAGCTCTTCAAATTCCCTGGAGTACTCCCGATACTGTTCCGTTGTCTGCTCATCCGGATTGACAATAACAATTCCGCGATTTCCATCGACAATCACGGTATCTCCACCGCTGACCAATGCCGTCAGGTCCTCGAGTGCCACTACGGCGGGAATTCCCAGAGAACGCGCTACGATAGCGGCGTGACTTGTTCGACCACCAGCATCGCTGGCAATGCCTTTAACGAATGTTCTGTTAAAACCGGCGGTCTGAATCGGGCTAAGTTCTCGAGCAACGATCACAACCTCTTCGGTCAGATGCGCCACATCCTCACGCTTTTTACCAAGGAGATGCTTTAGCAAACGCCTTTCGATATCGTAAATATCAGCCGCTCGTTCGCTGATATAAGCATCTTTGACCTTCGTAAAATGCGATGCAATATCCCGAAGAGTATTGGATACGGCATATTCGGATGTCACCAGTTCAGATTGAACCAAATCGGTGATTTTCTTTCGCAGACTCCGATCATGTAGAAAACGCATATGTACGGCGAAAATATCTTTTATTTTGCTGCTTGTCTGGTCCTGTGCCGCCTCGAGCCGGGTTAACTCTTCAATTGCATTTCTAAAAGCGTTCCTGACTCGTCGAATCTCATGCATCCTTTGTGAAGTGTCTATAGACCGGCGAGGAATCAGATAATCCTCTGAATCAATAATTAGTGATTTCGCAATAGAAATACCCGGTGAAACAGCTATCCCCTTTTTGATTTCCATTATGCAGCTCTCGTATCTGATTTTTGAAAATCTGTCATAAGCTATCTTCCAGGCATAGGCTCATCGAAGTGTTTCTCTTCCACAAGCTCCCGCAGGGCATTGATTGCTTCCTGTGCATCCGGACCTTCGGCTCGTATTTTCAGCTTACTGCCATAGGTAGCGGCAAGCATACTGATCTGCATAATACTCTTGCCGTCCACGTTTGTTTGGGCGTTACTTACGGTAATTTCACTATCGAACTTATTGGCAATATCAACAAACTGCATTGCAGGGCGCATATGTAATCCATCTGAGTTTTTTATCTCCACTTCCATTTCATGTACCACTTTTTCCAAAGTCTCTTTCCCTGCTTTTGTCCCAATATACTGCTTGTCGAGATTCATGCCCGATATATCCAAATTCAATCAGACCTTAAAAAATGATTGATTACTATAAAGATGGATCTTCATCGGCCTCTATAAGAAGGTCTTTAACTTCTTCGGACCCACTACACTGTCTGAGAAATTTTCGGAACTTTTCCTTCTGCAAATGCCTGAAAATATTTTCCATCGCCTGTAAATGTTTGTCTGGGTCGTCCTCAGGGCTGATTAAAAGTATCACCAAATGAACCGGATGCTTATCGAGAGCGAAGAAATCGACTCCGGCACTGCTAAGTCCAACTACTCCAACTATACCTTTTACTGACTTGTGCTTGATATGGGGTATAGCAACGCCCTTACCCATACCCGTACTGGCTTCATTTTCCCTTTTTATTATGTCTCTGGCGATATCTTTTAAGATGCGTTTACTCAGCCCACCAGCATTTTCAAGTGATGAGACAAGCTCCATAATAGCATCGTCACGATTATCGGCCTGCAATTCCTGAATCGTTGCCTCAAAACAAACAAAATCTGCAAATTTCATTCTATCTGCCCAAATATATCCCCAACAGCATTACCGGTTCAATGAATAAACTCGAATAACAGAGACACATTTTATGCTAATTCCGTACTGCCAGTGTGTTTATTGTCACGTTCCTTACTTTTTGCTCTTCTTAATTGTCTTTCAATCTTATGGACAGCCATATCAATACATCGATATGCGTCTTCACCCATTTCGGTACCGACAAAAACTTTGCTGTGTTCTGCCCGTGCGATTACTTCCACAGCCGTACTACCACCCAGGCTGCCGTCTATTATCACTTCGACCTGATTGATACTATTGTAATATTTCGGCAGTTTTGATGTCTTTTCCTCTGCATGATTCCTGATAGCTTCTGTTATTTCGATATGTTTACCTGTGATTGTAAAAAGCAAAATTATTCTCCTTAACTATACTGTCCGAATCTTAGTAAAATCCGTAATATTATTTCATACCAATGTAAGACCTTCACATAGTTGCCCGTACTCGCTCCTTTTCAGGTGTAATAACTCCACCACTTACGATAAATCTTAGTGCTTCTTCTATGGTCATATCCAAATCTATTGTCTGCCTCTTTGGAATCGTTATCACAAAACCGGTAAATGGAGTCGGCGATGTCGGTATAATAACAGTAACAAATTCTTTTCTTACAGTGCTTACTACTTTATTAAGTCCCGAACCGGTAACAAAACCAATCGACCAGATACCTTTGCGGGGATACTCGACGGCGACAACTCTTGAAAACAGCTTCTTTTGCTCCTCTTGTGTCAGCAAAAAATCGGTAATCTGTTTCACATAGGGGTAAACCCGCCTCAACAATGGCGTACTCATTATGAAATTCTCTGTCATACGCCACAAGCTTTTTCCAACATAGCTTGCCAGAAGCGCACCAAGAATACAGACTCCAACAACTGCAACCAGAAATCCAGCTATTGAACCCGGGCCATCCACCCATATTTTTGAAAGAGACTCTTTGAGTTTTTGGATGCGAACCTTACGCCTGATATCATCTCTTTTGGCATGTATCGCCAATTCAGCCGAATTGTTTTTTAATTCAGGCTTAAATTCCAGGAGGTATTCCCGTACGTCGTCGTCGGAAATTTCGACATTTTTATTGGCAAACATGGCTATAACATGAACAAGACCCCTGTTTATGTGGACACTGATGTTCTCCTGAATGAATGTATAACCCCAAATGAATAACCAGATAGTTAAAATACTCGGCAAAAGAACAGCCAATCCATGTAAAAAGTATCCTTTAAAACGCCTGGTTACAGTCATATCCTTAACACCAAGTCCTTTATGGCTATAAAGTTAAACACTATAATATCTGCCGATGCCGCCATTTAGAGCACATATCATCCTGGGCACCATAGATTACAATGCCGGCTTATCGTAGTCAATAAAAAAGTCTTTTGGTAAGTGCGCACCGATCAGATGTATCACCGCTCCGGGCAACGAGGTCAACATCCATATCGCCCTCTGACAAAGAGCAATAGCTATTGCTTCTTCTTTCCCAACCCCTGCAAAATGTGTAAATAAATAATAAAGTGATCCCTCAACCACAACTGCACCGCTTATGCTCACAGGCACTGCTCCTAATACCCATGTCAATGTAAAGAAAACAAGGTAATATTTAATACTAACAGCTACACCAATATCCGTTCCGAGAAACCAAAAACCAGTGATTGTCAGAATCTGTAAAAACACCGTTAGTCCGAAGGCTGCGAGAATTATCATAGGCTTGCTACAGTAAAGTATTGCGGCATCTTTGAGCCTGCCGAACATCTTCATTATGAGGATGAGAACATAAGACCAAAACCTGGCTAATAATACCCTGCCCTTAGCGTGTGAAAAAAGCAGACACAAAATTGCCGCTGCCACGATAACCACCCAGAGAAATATCCACTTGTACACGGCAATAGACCGCAACAAACCATCTCCATCGGTGGAATTTATCGAGATACCACTACCTCTTAGAAAAAGTGTGTAAAAAAAAGCAGCAATTATCAGTGTGCTCAATAGCCCAATTAATCTGTCGACAAATACGCTCAAGGCAGCCTCGAACCACTTGTTGCTGTGCTTAGTTACATACCATGCTCGGACCAAATCTCCTCCCACGGAACCCGGCATAAAATTATTGTAGAAAAGACCTAAATAATGCAGCTTGATAGCAGCCCAGAGCTCTATAAATATCGATTGGGTTCGAAGTAACAACCACCAGCGAAACCCTACTAATATCTGGCCGAATACAAATACACCGAGGGCAACTATAAAAATCCAGAGATTCATTTGAAGGAAGATCTCTTTAAGATTGACCCATCTTTGTCCCCTGGATAACCAGAATACTCCCCATAGGATTCCACCCGCAACCACCGCAATCCTCAAAATCAGAAATATATGCTTCCTTCTTATTGCCTTCACATCAGTCATAGAAGCAGGTTGCCTAAATAAAGACTTGTTTTTACAGATAATAACGTGTAAAACTTTACATGGCAAGATACAAAGAAAAACAATTTAGGAGAACTTAAAGTTGGCGGCAGGAAAAAATATAGAAGAAGGATTAGAATTTATACCGAAATTCGATGACAATGGTTTGATTACAGCAATAGCTCAGGATAACCAAACAGGTGAAATCTTAATGGTTGCTTATATGAATCGTCAGGCACTCGATTTGACGATTAGTACAGGCTACGCAACATACTATAGTAGATCTCGACAGGAATTGTGGAAAAAAGGCCAAAAAAGCGGACACGTACAAAAAGTTGAACAAATCCTCGTCGATTGCGACCAGGACTGCCTTGTTCTTAAAGTAACCGTAGATTCGGGCCAGTGCCATGTCGGTTATCAATCCTGCTTTTATCGGGCATTAGATAAAAACAGCAATAACAAGCTGGAATTTATAGCAGATCGAGTTTACAACCCGAAAGATACCTATACTTAAAACAAGACTTCAAGCCTCATGCTAAGACATTTGAAAACCGCCGCGACTGTACCTTAGATGACAAAAAAAGGGCATTAAACAGTTTTTTCTTGTTTTTTACGTTATAATATGTTATCCTAAGTGTACTATATACTTAGTGAGGAGCAGTGATTTCGTTCGTTCACCTCCTTGTACTGTGAATCTAATAAAATTTTGCGTATCTTAAGTGGAATCTTTTTTTCTGGAGGACTAAAAAAATGAAAAAAGTCAAAGTTCAATGGATATTGATTTGTGTGCTTGCGGTGCTGTTTAGTACCACGGAATACGCCTCAGCAGCACCAACAAACGACAACTGTTCAAACGCACAGGCAGTAGGAGATGTAACAAATCTGTCATTCAATACCTCAACAGCAACATTTGACGGACCCGGCCATGTTATCACCAGTGCAAATATATGGTATGTTTACAACGCAACATGCACCGGCTGTGCCACCATCAGTTTATGCGGTAGTGACTACGACACGTTGTTAGCCGTCTATGACGGAAGCACCTGTTACCCGGCCCTTGAGGATATACTCGCATCCAACGACGACTTCTGTAACAGACAATCACAAGTGCTTATCCCGGTTGTTGCCGGAAATAAATACCTTATCGAAGTTGGCGGTTACTACACATGGACCGGTTCAGGAAAGCTAACTATCAGTTGTAGCACACAACCCTGCCAACCATATAATGATTATTGTTTCAATGCCGAGTCGATACTCAATGCTAATGATAAATATTTCAACACTCAAGGGGCTACTTTCGATGGCCCCGGTCATTGTATGGATAGCCCAAATATCTGGTACTGCTATACAGCTTCTTACTCAGGTGACGTCACTGTCAGCTTATGTGGCAGCTCATATGATACCAAGCTTGCCATTTATAATGGGTGCGGGTGTTATCCATCCATAGAAGATCTCATCGAATGTAATGACGATGCCTGTGGTCTTGATTCAGAGATTACTTTTACTGCTACAGCCGGAAATCAATATCTTATCGAGATTGGAGGCAATAGTTCGGCCAGCGGCCAAGGTATCATAAATATCACACCTGATACTCAACCATGCCCGCCAACAAATGATGAATGTGTCAATGCACAGTCGATTGGTAACGTAGAAAACATGCCGTTCGATACATCATGTGCAACATTTGACGGCCCCGGTTTGTGTATGTTAAGTCCAAATATCTGGTACTGCTACACGGCTCCATGCACGGATGAAGTTACTGTAAGCCTGTGTGGAAGTAGTTACGACACAGTTCTGGCCGTTTATGATGAATGCGGATGCTATCCGACAAGCAGCAGATTAATCGGCTGCAATGACGACTTCTGCAGTCAACAGTCTGAAATAACCTTCTCCGCCGTAGCAGGTAACCAATACCTGATCGAGATCGGAGGTTTCAGCTCCGCGACAGGCCAGGGTGTTCTCAGCATTAGTTGTGCCACTGAGCCCTGTGTGGTTCCGAACGATTACTGCTTCCTCGCACAGTCAATTGGTAACGTAGTGAACCAGCCATTCGACACAACTTGTGCAACATTCGATGGCCCGGGCCTTTGCATAACCAGTAAAAATATCTGGTATGTTTATACAGCTACATGCTCAGGCGATGCAACAGTGAGCCTCTGCGGCAGCCAATTTGACACCAAGCTTGCAGTCTATAGCGGAAGCAATTGCTATCCGACACCAAGCAGACTGATTGGGTGCAATGATGACTCTTCCTGTGGTTATTCGTCGGAACTCACATTCCCCGTCACAACGGGAAGTCAATACCTGATCGAGGTTGGCGGATATGATGCATTAGCCGGTCAGGGTGTTATAAGCATCACCTGCGAGGGAACAATACAAGACAAATCAGACCTCGGCGATGCTCCGGACAGCACCAACAACTACAGTGTACAAATGACCGCTTATCCCAAGGGAGGACCGATTGGAACACAAGCCCGTTACCCCACAGTTTTCAATGATGGCAGCGGCTTGGGACCCTATGGTCCGATCCACACGAACTCTGAAACTGTGGCATTCTTAGGTGAAGCAATCTCCCATGAAACTGAAGCCGATAATGGTTTTGATGAAGATGGAATTAACAACATCAGACCATTGCAAAACGACCCGGACCGCGACAAAGATGATGACGGCGTCATCTTCCCGATTAATATGCCTACATGTGGCTGGACCACATTTGACTACCTTGTAAACGTTGTCACTCCGGGCACAGACCTTTGGGTCAATGTCTGGTGCGACTGGAATCGGGATGGTGACTGGGACGACGATACAACAACTGATCCCAGCCTCGCCTGTTCCAACAGGTTTGTCACGGAATGGGCGGTACAAAATCAGTACCTGTTCGGTTTGCCGGTGGGTGTGCATCAGATCACGACCCCCGCTTTCGTTTCCTGGCATTCTAAGAGTAATTCGGAATCAATATGGATGCGAATCACATTGTCGGAACAACCCTGGAAAGGCGGCAGTAATCCGGGCCAGATTGGTAATGGTGGTTCAGGTCCACAGGCAGGATACTTAATCGGCGAGACGGAAGATTACTACTTCGTCCCGAAAGAAGAATGCGATATATGCGAAGATATGAACGGTGACGGAATTATCGACATTAACGACCTGACCATAATCGTCAATAATTGGTTGGCCTGCTGTCAGTAATACATTCCGGATAAAAATCGGTATTAAAAAGGGCTGTTGGTGCAAAACGCTAACAGCCCTTTTATTTTTTATGCCGGTAAAATTACACAAAGCTACAGAACGACAACTCATCCAATTTGTTTAGCTGCATTTTTGGCAAAATATGTAATTATGATATCGGCACCGGCTCGTTTGATTGCGATGAGCATTTCCATCATTGCCGTTTCTTTATCTAAAAGCCCCTTGGTGGCGGCGGAATTTAGCATCATATATTCGCCACTGACGTTATAGGCAGCTATGGGACAATCGAAACGCTGCCTGGCTCGATATATAATATCCAGATAGGCAAGGGCGGGCTTTACCATAACAATATCGGCGCCTTCTTCAATATCGAGGGCAATTTCAGCCATCGCCTGATCGCTATTGGCCGGATCCATCTGATATGCTTTACGGTCGCCAAATGCAGGGGCCGACTCAGCGGCATCTCTAAATGGGCCGTAAAAAGCAGAAGCATACTTTGCCGCGTACGACATAATCGCTACATTTTCAAAACTGTTTTCCTCTAAAGCCTCGCGAATGTATTTGACCCGGCCATCCATCATATCCGAAGGAGCAACCACATCCACACCGGCCTGAGCGTGTGAGAGAGCAATCCTGGCCAGTAGTTCACATGTCGCATCATTATCCACCATGCCGTCTTTAATTACGCCACAGTGACCATGGTCGGTATATTCGCATAGACAAATATCGGTAATCACCAATAAATCAGGAGAAGTATTTTTAATTTCTTTAATCGCTCGCTGGACCACACCATCTTCAGCCCACGCTTGTGAGCCGATAGAATCTTTTTTGCCGGGCAAACCGAAAAGAAGAACCGCAGGTATCCCAAGCGATGCAACCTCCCGTGCTTCCTTGGCAATCGTATCGACAGAAAAGTGAAAGCAATCTGTCATCGACTTGATCGGCTCTTTGAGACCCTTGCCCTCCCTGACAAACAACGGATAAACAAAATCTTCCACTCTTAGGCTTGTCTGGCGAACCAGCCTTCGCATAGAATTGCTGCTTCGCAGCCTCCGTATCCTGTTTTTGGGAAAACCCATTACAATCTCCTTAAAGCATATTCGATTTCAAGAGATTTAAAGCTTATATATTTTTTCTATTGCGGAAAGTAAACCGTCAAGCGTATGCTCATCGGCGGTCACATCTACATTAACACCGAGATTTAACAATCGTTCGGAAGTCACCGGCCCAATCGAAGCGATTTTTGCTTTGGCGAATCGGACTACATCAATATCTATTTGTTCGAAGAATCCATTTACCGAAGAAGGGCTCGCAAACGTCAGCCAGTCAACCTCGCCTTTGCTGATTTTTTCCACCAGCCGGTCAGATTCACCTTTCTGCGAAACAGCGGTATAAACCGCAACATCATTCACGACCGCTCCGCCTTTTTCCAACAGCTCGACAAGCATATTCGAAGCAATCTGAGAACGCAGGAGCAATACTTTTTTATCCAGCAAATATACAAAGTTGAGTAGCTGTTTGCCGAACTCTTCGCTGGTAAAAACGCTTGGCACAAAATCCGCCCTGATTCCGAATCGGCTTAGTTTCTCGGCCGTTTGGCTGCCTATCGCTGCAATTTTTGCCGATCCGAAGACTCTGGCGTCCTTGCCCAAACTTTTCAAAGCCTCGAAGAATATAGTGACACCATTTCCGCTGGTAAAGATAATCCAATCGTAACCGGTAAATTTTGCCAGCACCCGCAGAAACTCATTGAAACCTGTCAACGGTTTGATTCTAAATGTCTCAAACTGCACGGGATTCCCGCCGCGGGCAATAATCTTTTCTGCAAATTCGGCGTTGCCGGCCGCATCACGTGTCACAACAATATTTTTGCCGAATAATGGTTGTTTCATAAACCAATCCAACCTTGTGTCACTATCTGCTGCGGTACCGATAACAATAATCGCAGGCGGGCCAACTTTATTTTGTTCGCACGTTTCGCTTATCTCGGCAAGCGTAGCTTTTACAATCCTCTGCGTGGGAAAGGTGACCTCAGTGACAACTGTTGCCGGCGTATCTTTCGACATACCATTTTTTATCAGTTTCTTTGCAATAGAATCAAGATTGCCCATCCCCATATAAAAAACGATAGTGCCAGGGAACGTCGCCAACAGGGGCCAGTCGATATTGCTCTGCCGCTTTCCCTCTGCTTCTCTGCCGGTAACAAAAACGACCTGTGAACTGTAATCTCTATCTGTGAGCATGATACCGGTATAGGCCGAGACCGCAATCCCGGCGGTAATACCCGGCACAACTTCAAAACCGATTCCCGCCTCGCGAAGGACTGCAAGTTCTTCGGCAACCCTGCCGAACATGCAAGGGTCACCACCCTTTAGTCGTGCAACAATTTTCCCACCGGTCGCTTTTTCAACAAGAAGTTGGTTAATCTCCTGTTGTGTCACCGAGGCTCCGCCGATGCGCTTGGGCACGTGTATAATCTCGGCATCTGCACGTGTGAATCTTAAAAATGCCGGATTTGCCAGTTTATCATAAATTATACAATCGGCTTTTTTAAGAACTTCGGTCCCACGAACGGTAATCAAATCCACTCGGCCCGGCCCGGCCCCAACCAGATATACAAAACCTTTTTCCATTTTTAGGGTATAGTCGTTAGTGAATAGTGTTTAACCAAACCACTATGTCATCCCTGCGAAAGCAGGGACCCATTAAATACAAGACCAAGTGGATTCCCGCCTACGCGGGAATGACAATCGTTAATTCGATTACAATACCAAAATCCTGCAAAAAATGCCATTGATTTTGCTTATGTAAACTTTGAGGTAATTACATTTAAAATGAATCTTGCAGCGAAACTTCCTGCAGGAATTAACTTTTGGCAATGCGCAAACTTAATCCGGCCGAGAATTCGAGCGAAAACGGGAACAAACCTGTTACAGTACCTATAGCGCCCGGAGGAATTCAACCAGGTCCTTTTTCTCCTGCTCGGTCAGTTTCGTTTGCGATATTAAATTGAAAAATTCCACCGTATCTTCCAAAGTAAGCAGTCGGCCGTCATGCAGATAAGGCGGTGATTCCTTTATGCCCCTAAGAGGAAAATTCTTGATAGGACCATCCGCAGAGGCATATCTTCCGTTTACCATCTGCGGTTTGTAGAATCTTTCGGCCTTGAGATTATGCATAAGATTGTCCGTAAAGTAAGGCGGGACATGGCAAATACTGCACTTACCTTTGTTGTAAAAGACATTCTGTCCCCGGAGTTCGGCTTCGGTCGCTTTGTCGGGATCGAGCTTTCCGAAAATATCAAGCTTCGGGGCTGGCGGAAAATCCAGAATCGCCTGGAACTCCGCCATAAAGTGCACCTGGCTACCTCGTTCGAGGACATTGACCCCTTTCTTGGTGGCAATGACAGGGTCACCGTCAAAGTAAGCCGCCCTCTGCTCAAACTCGGTAAAATCCTCCACGCTTTTAAGTGCACGTTGCGAACCGAACAAACGCTGGATATTGACACCCCGCAACGGCGGTGTATCGAGTCGGTGACGAAATTCCTGCGGCCGAATATCACCTACCAAATGCGTCGGTGCCGCAGTATGGCCGTTGGAGTGACAGTCGAAACAGGTTACTCCCCTGCTCGGACGTTCAGTGCGGCGATCTTCGGTCTGATTGAACTGCTGCTGAGGGAAAGGTGTGATCAACAGGCGAAGGCCTTCGAGCTGCTTTGGATTAAGTATGCCGTTAAAAAGCTCGTAATAATTATCTATAGTGACAACTTTACCCTGGGATACGTCCCCAAGGTCCGGCCGAGTTGTTAGGAATATAGCCGCCGGGAACTCGGGAAGAAAATGGTCGGGCAAATCAAAATCCAGGTCGAAACGAGTCAGGTCTCGCCCTTCCTGATTATTTATCTCATCGATTACAAATTGGGGGAAAACCATTCCCCCTTCCTTGTGATTGGGATGAGGCAACGGTAGAAAACCTTTTGGGAACAGATTTTGTTCCCGAATTTCCCCGGGCGTCATTTCGCTGAGTTTTTGCCAGGTCATACCTTCGGGTAATTTTACGCGAATCCCTTCCTGAACAGGTTTTCCACGGGACATAGTGACACCTGCGGCCGGCCTGTCGGATAAATCATACCTTTGTTCGAGCAGGTCCATTTGACGTTTCATAATTGCGGGTTTGGCGGCCTTCATTCTCGCCATGGTGGATTCGAAATCTTCCTTAATCACAACCGGAGAGTAACTGGAAGGTTTTGAATCGGCACTCTGCCCGTAACTAAAAGTAAAGGTGAAAACACTAATGCAGACAAAAAGAAACAGCGGGATTCTGAACCTCCTTGACGACCCCATTTTCGCCCCCTTTCAATAAGATTAATATACTCTCAATCCTGAAAGAATCTTGATATCAGAATCATCGCAAAACATCGGTCTGTCAAGCTTATTTTATTATAAAGAATCATAATTTTTAATCATTCTAAAAGCAGTTAAGGCTTTTTGCATAAGTGTGTTATTAACAAGGTAATATGCTAATGCAAAAAGCGTTGAAATCTTCGCCATGAGGCTACGCAACATCTTTTAATATCTTTTATCGAAAGCGACCGGTTGCCGGGATTGGTGAAGTTGAATACTGCGGTCTCTTTACCATTGGGCATGATTTCGCCGTATTCTTTTTATTTCAAAGAGCTTACATTCTTTAACGCAATACGCATAACGCACTACTCAATACGAAATAATTGGGTTCGTTTGGGTTCGTTCTCTTGTCCCATAGCTTGTGCCACAGCTATCGCAGACGATGCGAGATTTTCTCATAATCTTTTTATTTCAAAGAGCTTACATTCTTTTACGCAACACGCATCACGCTTCACGCAGTACGAAATAATTGGGTTCGTTTTGCATTTTTTTCTTAAAATTTCGTACGTAATCCTTCGTAGAGCTAACTTGCAGCCGCATAAGAACATAGGAGCATAAGTGCATAAGAACATAGGAGCATAGGTGCACAGGAGCATAAGAGCATATTGTTTTTTTCCTGATCCACTGTTTTACTGATGTACTCATTTACCCCCGAAGAGGCAGTTACCTGCGTTAAAATATCAAATATCAAACATTAAATATCAAAATTACATATCAAAACTAAAAAATAGAGCCTCGCAATGCAGTTAAACTTGAATTCGGCCGATAGGCTAAAATTTTTGATTTTTACGCTGTGGTTTTGCTTTTTTCGCTTTGATTTTTGATTTGTTATTCGATATTCATTATACAATTTTGTTAAATATTATACAAACACGCTCCAATGATGCAAGGAAAAAACAAATTTTTATCGGAAATTATTCGTGGTTCGTGGTTTGTGACTCGTGATTCGTGACTTGTCATTCCGCACTGGATGCGGAATCCATAAAATATATGAAAAATTTGTCAGTTTTTAGCATTTTTTATCACCTTTTAGTACTCTTTTGCATTTTTTGTAGTTTATTTGACTTTTTTCAAAGCTTTTTATAAATGTTTTACATATGAGATGCGCCATATAAGATAAATAGTTATTCGCCCTTGTCTTTGTATCCTCGAATAATTTTTGAATTGAAAATCCGCCGGAGAAGTGTAGATTTGTAATCAGCAAAGAATGTCATGAAACATTTTTGGATTTATGACAGTTAACGCTGACTTTGAATAAAATATTCAGGCTTTGCTATAATATTTGGTGAGTACGTGGCACAGATATCGTTTGGAATTAAATATTGTGTCCCCCGAATTTCGACGAAGCAGAGCAGCTTGAACAGATTCAGTGTTGTATCATCGTTAATTCTGCTCTTGTCTCTGTCCGGCTGTGGGCCCAGTCTTGATAGTCCTGACTCTCACACGCGGTGGGAAGCAACCGCTCGGCTAAACGATCAAGAGATTTTAGCCAGGATTGCCATCGAGGATCAAGATCCTGACATTCGCAAACTCGCCGTTACTAAGCTTGCTGACCATGCAATGTTAGCCCGCATTGCCAGTCAAGACAACAACCCTACAGTCCGTAGAGCCGCTGTTAACAGACTCACCGATAAAGGGATCTTAGCCAGGATTGCCGTCAAGGATCAAAATTTTGATGTTCGAAAAGCCGCTATCTCAAAGATGACCGACCAAGCGATACTTGCCAAGATCGCTGTTGAGGACGAGAATATCGCAATCCGCATAGGCGCTTTCAACAGGCTCACAAATAAAGAGATACTAACAGAGCTTGCTCTCGGACATATCCGCAGAGACATACGAATAAGAGCAATATACAAACTCGCTGATCAGTCGTTGCTGGCCAAGATTGCCATTGAGGATCAAGAACCTGATATTCGCAGAGCCGCCGTTAATAGACTCACCGATCAAGGTATCTTAGTCAGGATTGCCATCGAAGATCAAGATCCTGATGTTCGCAAAGTGGCTGTCATGAAGCTTTTTGATCATGCAATATTAGCCAAAATTGCTAGTCAAGACAAGAATCCTACAGTCCGCAAAGCCGCCGTTAACAGACTAACCGATCAAGGGACCTTAGCCAGAATTGCCATCGAAGATCAAGATCCTGATGTTCGCAAAGTGGCTGTCATGAAGCTTGTTGATCATGCAATGCTAACCAAAATTGTTAGTAAAGATAAGAATCCTACAGTCAGGAAAACCGCCATCGACAGGCTCGCAGATCAGGGATTACTAACTCAGAGATTACTGAAACAGATCCTGTTTCAGGATGAGGATTTGGAAATTCGTGAAGCAGCTCTCGCTCGACTTACCCAAGAGGCTATATTAGACGAAAGCTTCCACAAACTGCTAACAAAAACAATATACGACTTGTCGAACCGCGGCCATACCCCTAAGGACCACAGAATCATCAATTACTTATTTACCGAGGGTGCATTACTGCTCACAGACGATGCAGAGTGGACGAACCGCGAGCAGGGTCGAAACGTATATGACCTCATCAAACGCTGTGATAAGAACGAAGTAATCAATGCCCTTGTAACAAAGGTATGCGAAGGAAAAAATCGTCTACATGTTCTCTTTTTGGCCGTCAAACTTGGTATCCCTAATAGCGAGGAACAACTAAACATGGCTCTTATCAACTTTGGTTACAAGAAAATGGCAGAGGATTATATGAACTCGGGATCTTCGAAACTATATGAAGCCGGAAGGCAATGGGCAAATAGTCACGGTTATAAAATTATCGCAGGTCCGGGCAGCCATCGAGTATCATGGGGCAGGTTCTAAAAGCCGAAAGGGATTACGCTTTTTTTACAAGGGACAACCAGCTATTAACAAACACCATTACTATCGACTATCCCTATCAGACCAAAATAAGTTAGATTTTATAAAAGAAGTTTACTTAATGGTCGGGCTTTAAGTGATATTTTTTTATCCCACAACGTTTTTCTCATTTTCATGGATTGATAATGTCGTCACTATTTCTGAATATACGAGGCTCCATATTCCCAGGCAGTTCTGGAACAATTGCAGAGGCAGTTTTAATAAGCATCGCTCAATAGATTCGGGAATAATCAAAGGTGTCTCAAGGAAATGGTGGAGCAAGCAGCCGTTGTAAGTATGTCGGGATGCGGGTCAGGAATTTGCCGTAAAAGAGGGCGGTAAAAAAACTATTGCAAATATCCGCAGGGATATTATAATGTTCCGTTTGTCATGCGTGGGGTACAGCATGCAATATACCGTACAATTTTATTGTAGAAAATAGGGAGAAGTTCCAATGGAACAAATTGTAGAACCGGGAATCGACTTATTTGGCGAAACATTGCCCTCATTAGACCAGATAAAGACGCTGTCTGAGTATATCCATTCCAGCGAAAAGAACCAGATGGATTTCAGCGAACAAGTGGAAGCCCATTCGGCCGAAACCTCCAAACAGGCTTTATTAGCATTGGGTATCGGCTTGTTTATTCTTGGAAGAAATGACGAAGCCATCGAAAAACTGCAAAAAGCAAAAGACTGCAAGGAAAAATTTACCTACCTGGCTTTTGCACAACGACGAATCGGTGAATTTGATGAAGCAATACAAAACCTGCAAAAAAGCCTCGATTATGAGGCCGATAAATTGAACGTTACGCTGGAAAAAACAGCGACATATCGTTATGCGGCGAACTTCGATAAAGCAGAAAAGGAACTGAAAACCTGTGCAAACTTTGAAAATATCAGTAGCGAATATCATTACCAGCTCGGACGTTTGCAGGAAGTCCAGGGACTCTACGAACAGGCAACGGACAATTACATAAAAGCGGTGGAATTATCGCCGAATCACCAAAAAGCTCTTTTCCATCTGGCATACCGCTGCGACCTTTCAGGAGATGAAGAAACGGCTATTAATTACTACAGGCTAATCGCAGCAAACACACCGGCCTACGTAAGCGCCCTATTGAATCTGGCGGTGCTGTACGAAGACAACGAGAAATTCGACAAAGCGGCACAATGCGTTGACACAGTTCTGGAGACTCATCCGAATCATAAAAGAGCAATCCTGTTCAAAAAAGACATCGAAAGCTCAAAAACAATGTTCTACGATGAGGAAAAGGAAAAGAAAAAGAGCCGCAAAAACCAAATCCTTGAGACTCCCATTTCCGACTTCGAGCTCTCGGTACGCAGCAGAAACTGCCTGAAGAAAATGAAGATTCAAACACTTGGAGACCTCTTAAATATCACTGAAGCGGAACTCCTGTCTTATAAGAACTTCGGAGAAACCTCTCTCAAAGAGGTCAAATCAATCCTCGAGCCGAAAGGAATGACTCTGGGTATGTCTCTTGAGGAAAAACACTTCCCTGCGGTAGAACCTTCTAACGGCACTGCAATGACCGACCAGGACCAGGGACTTATGAACAAGCCCATCGACGACCTGCAGTTGTCGGTACGCGCCCGAAAGTGCATCCAAAAGCTCAATATTCGCGTAATTGGCGAGTTGACATGCAGAACAGAAGCCGAGCTTCTTGGCTGTAAAAACTTCGGCGTAACAAGCCTGAACGAAATCAAAAAATCACTTGGAGACCTTGGATTATCCCTGCGAAGTTTAGATTAACCAACAAATTAAAGTCAGGGATTTTGACCTTGTCCAATACCGTCCAGCTGACAGAAAAGTCTGCTAAAACCACCTTGCAGACAACGCATAAGGGGCATCGCTTCGGTATTTTGAAAAATAAAACATTACTCCTGTTATTCCTGCCGCTTGCTCTATGTGGCTGTAAAGACAGGAAGGTAACGACGCCCACTCCGCAGATAGATATCGAGCCACAGTATTGGATCAGAGTCTTACTATTAAAAGATATTAATAACTGCACTCTTGAAATATCCTCAGCTTTCGAAATTACAAATGAAGATTCCATTGCAAAAACTCTTCCAGTGCACTTCGATAGAATTGATTCACCTTTCGATATCGCGCTAAGTCATGAAGGCATCGGCATCGCAGAGAGGACTTTCACAGATGAACAGATAATAATTAATCCCGGCGAGCCATATATTTTCAAATTAAACGGTGGTGAATACCGAGGGAAATTAAAGCTAATTATAAATGCGGACGGCAGCTCTTTTGATGCGATTAACCTGGTTCCGCTGGAATCATATTTAGCAGGGGTGGCAGGCGCCGAGATGCCCGATTACTGGGAACCGGAAGCACTAAAAGCTCAGGTAATTGCGGCGAGAACCTATTGTTTATACACAAAAAGGCGATTCGGAAATAATCGCGACTGGGACGTGAGCAAAACGGCAGCACATCAGGTATATCACGGCATCTCCGTTGAATCCGCTACAATCTGGGACGCAGTCAATCAGACAATCGGCATGGTTTTGGTTTGTAAACAGGATGACGGAACCGAAGATATTTTCCCCGCCTATTATAGCTCGACCTGTGGCGGCCATACAGAAAACAGCAAGAATGTATTCAGTGAATCATTCGAGCCATTAATCGGTGTGCCCTGTTCATACTGCAAGGACGTCGCCAAACCAAAATTCTTCTTCTGGCCCATGGTTCGATTCGACAAGGCCGTCGTTACAAAGAAACTTTTCCAAAGATATGAAAAACTCAGGCAGCTTGGCGATATCACGGATATTAAAGTCGTCGGTAAAACCGAATACGAAGATTTCTCCCGAGTGACTATGATAAAATTGTTCGGTTCAAACGGTAAAAGCGATTTCTTGAGGGCCGAGGATTTTCGCCTGGTCATAGATTCGACCGGCCGAAAAATCAGAAGCACAAGCTTTCAGCTCGTAGATTTGGAAGATAGTTGGGCCTTTTTAGCCGGAAGGGGCTGGGGGCACGGCGTCGGTATGTGCCAATGCGGCGCCCAGGGAATGGCAAGACAGGGAAAAACCTCCAGGCAGATACTTTCTCATTACTACCCGGGATCTAAAATATTGACAATTGACTATTAATAATCAAGAATTACTCCCATACATCGGCACTCTATGATACAATCTAAGCCTTGTTTGATTATGTACTTATGTAAAATTCGGAAATTTCAGAACGTCTCTAAAAATGGGTAACTTTAAGATTCTGTGTAAAGATTCCTCTTCGGCTGCGAGAGCGGGTTTGCTGACAACCACACATGGAAAGGTTGAAACTCCTGCATTTATGCCGGTTGGGACTGCCGGAGCGGTTAAAGGTATCACTCCAGAGCAGCTCAAGGAAACCGGGGCTTCTATTATATTAGCCAATACCTACCACCTTCTGCTTAGACCCGGGATTGAAACGATAGAAAAGCTCGGCGGGCTCGGCAGATTTATGGGGTGGAACAAACCAATTTTGACGGACAGCGGCGGTTATCAGGTATTCTCGCTCAGCCCCCTAATAAAAATCGACGACGAAGGAATCGAATTCGCAAGCCACGTAGATGGAGCAAAAGTTTATCTTAACGCTGAAATCGCCACCGACATCCAGAACCGGCTCGGTGTCGACATTATAATGTGCCTGGACCAATGCACAGCATTTGGTGCCGGCGATTCGGAGGTCAAAAAAGCTGTCGAAAGAACTATTCGCTGGGCAAAACGCGCCAAGAATGCACATACTAATCCCGATCAACTGCTTTTCGGTATTGTCCAGGGCGGGATAGATCCGCAGATGCGAACGCACTGTGCCCTGGAACTTGTCAAAACAGGCTTTGACGGCTATGCTATCGGCGGTTTAAGTGTCGGTGAAGGACACGAAAACATGATAAAAACAGTCAAACACACGGTTCAATATCTGCCGCAGGATAAACCTCACTATCTTATGGGAGTAGGTACGCCGGCGGACATTATCGCTGCTGTAATGGCGGGTATCGATATGTTTGATTGTGTCCTGCCGACAAGAAATGGGCGAAACGCCTTTGCTTTTACCCAAAACGGCCCGGTGCGTCTGAGGAATAACGCCCATATAAACAATTCCGTGCCGATAGAGGCCGGTTGCGATTGTTATTGCTGCAGGAATTTCAGTCGGGGCACTCTAAGGCATTTCTTCAATTGTGGCGAAATGCTGGGCCCGATATTAGTTACAATTCACAATTTGACTTTTTATCAGAGATTTATGGCCAAAATAAGGCAAAAATTAAAAGAAGGCCAATTCTCCAATTGGGCAAAAGAATTCACTATTGATAATTGATAAATCGAAAAAATCCGTTAGTATGTACGGTTTGTTCGCCGGTCTGACGCCGGTTTTGATATTAAGAAAACCAATATCCTGTAAATGAAGGGAACATCAGAATGAATAATATATGGATATTAGCCCAGACAGATAGTAACGACGGAGTCTCTTCGGTGCCGGTTACTTCAGAAGGCCAGACTACAACAACAGCATCAGGCGACCCCAACAATGGAGTGTCCAGACAACCACAACAAAGAAGTCCCTTTTCCGTTTGGCTTTTCCTGCCGCTGATATTGCTTATGGTATTTATGCTCTTCAGAGCTCCCCAAAAACAAAAGAAGGAACGCAAAAAATTGGAACAGTCGCTCGAAAAAAATGATAAAATCCTAACCATCGGCGGAATTATTGGAACAATCGTCGATATCAAGGACGATGAGATTACCTTAAAAGTTGACGAATCAAACAACACGAAAATTAAAGTTCGCCGTTCAGCAATCGGAAAAAACATATCAAAAGATAAATGATAAGAGCTAATCTACTGATGTGCGGTATTATACCGGCGGCTTAATTTCAACTCCAGCGGTTATAATACGCTATAGTCGATACGATATACCGAGGAAAGATATGAACAAGAATATAACACCAAAAATTGTACTAATTATAGTCTTAGTAGTCCTTGCAGCATGGACTTTATATCCTCTCCAAAAAACCCTGAAACAGGGCATAGACCTTGCAGGTGGGACTAGTCTTATCTATGAGATAGACACATTCGGCCTCGCTGAAGCCGAGAAGAAAGAACTATCGCAGAAAATGATAACCGTTTTGCGAAGACGAATTGATCCGGCCAATATCCAAAATCTTATCTGGAGACCACAGGGAAATACCCGCTTTGAGATACAAATGCCTCTGGCAAGTGCAGAAGCACACGATAAGCGAGAAAACTACGAAAAGGCTGAAGAAGCCCTGCTTAGTAAAAATTTGAGTCGTTCCAGGATAATCCAGGCACTCCAGAAACCTGCAGAAGAAAGAACTGAACTGTTCACTGATTTTTCACAGAATGATCCGAACAGAATGACCATTCTTGAGACCCTGGCCAAGGTTTACGACGAACGTATGGAACTGCGGGAACACAGAGACAATCTTTATAAGAAACTTGAAACTATTGAAAACGCAATTTCCTCGGCTGACATTGACCTCAACCAGGTAAAACTCAAAGTTGGTGATTGGATTGATTTGAATGAACAGGAACTCCGGAAGTCACTTACAAAAATTTCAGACAATAACGACAAAATCGAACTGCTCAGTGGTTATATAAAGACCTACGCCGAGTGGGCAAAAGTCGTCAATCAACTCTTAGAGGTAAGAGTTCAATATAACGAAAGTATGAGTAAAATCGACGAGCTCAATCTGACTGAAGATATGCTGAACCTATGCCTCGAAAAATCCCCCAAATCGGCAAAACGCGAAGCAGAAAAAGAAAAGCTAAAAGCAAACTTTCCAGACCGTGTTGAAGAAATCGAAAAAGTCGTTGCTGCCTATGACGAATATCGTCCTTTCAAAGGCAGGCTCGATGATCCCCAGGACCTCAAGCGAATGCTCAAAGGCGCCGGAATACTCGAGTTTAGAATACTACCGACAGTGGAACATCCCGAAGTTGACACGTCTGCGATGAAAAATTACATCGAACGTCTTCAGGAAAGAGGGCCCGAATATGCCTCGGATAGTGAATACAGATGGTTTGAAATTGAAAATCCTGATGAATGGCACTCAGTGGATGCCCAGAATCGGCCATCAATAGTCGGACAGTTCGGAGACAAATATTATGTCCTGGCAAGTAATAAAACCGATGAGGTCATGCTACGCAGTCCCGGTACAAAAGACTGGAAACTGGAAAAGGCTTATCCGACCACCGATGAACTCGGCCGCAGAGCCATCGGTTTTATTATGGATGTCAGAGGCGGAAAGCTAATGGCAAACGTTACAGGAAAAAATGTCGGCAGACCTTTATGTATCTTCCTCGATGGAGTTGCAATTTCAGCACCGAACATAGAAGAAAGGATACCGGGACAGGGTAGAATAACCGGCAGATTCTCTCAGGTCGAAGTTGAAGATACGATTAATAAGCTCAACGCCGGTTCACTGCCCGCTCGACTGATTGAACAGCCAATTTCTGAAAACACAATCGGCCCTTCCATCGGAGCCGACAACCGCGACCAGGGCATCAGAGCGGGCCTGATAGGTCTTATAGCGGTTATTGTGTGTATGGCGATTTATTATTGTCTGGCCGGCACAATTGCTGATGTAGCGTTGCTTCTAAATCTGCTCTTCGTGCTTGCAATAATGGCAGGCATCAGGGCGACATTCACCTTACCCGGTATCGCCGGTATCATACTGACCATCGGCATGAGTGTTGATGCCAACGTACTAATTTTTGAAAGAATACGTGAGGAACAAGAAAAAGGCTCATCTTTAAGGGTTGCAATAACCAACGGCTATCAAAAGGCCTTCAGAACCATCTTTGACGCCAACCTGACGACATTTATCACTGCAGCAATACTTTACTGGCGAGCCTCCGAGGAAGTAAGAGGGTTTGCAATCGTCCTTATGCTTGGTATCGCATCAAGTATGTTCACAGCACTTTTTGTAACCCGCGTAATCTTTGATTACCTCTTATCCAAACGAATCATAAAAGACCATTTACTAATGCTTCGACTTATTCACAAACCAAATATACGCTGGATGCGCTCCAGGCCGGTCTTCTTCGGTATATCGGCTCTGCTGGTTGCCGGAGGTCTGTTTGTATTCTTTAATAGAAACGATGTTGAAAACAACAAATACGATATAGAGTTCACCGGTGGAACAAATGTTCAGATAGTTCTGGCTGAAGGAGTCGAATTGACAAGGCAGCAAGTAGAAGAAAAAATCAGGTCTGTTCTGCCGGGCGCCAATGTCTACAGCGTCGGGGAAACAGGCAGACAATTTGAAATCACAACCACAGAAACAAATAAAATAGAAGTTGCAGTAACCCTGCCGCAGACAAGCAGTCAATCCACGGAGCAACTCGCCGAGAAGATAAGAAAAGCACAGGAGAGCTTCGCAGGCAGATTAAATAATTTACTGGTAACACAAGATCCTAATAAACCCGGAACATTCGTAATTTCAACAAGTCAGATGAACCAATCTCTCATAAAAGAGGTGCTAACAAAGGCATTTCCCGACGCGGATATTTCAGAACCAAAGGTAAATGAAATAGTCAATAATGCAATACGAGCCACTTTTGCGGATGAACTCGAAATTCAACAAAATCTTCAACCAACTATTACCTCTGAGGAAAAAATAACCTTGGAATTGATAGATACATATCCCGCCCTGGCCGACTTTCTCGGAGGTATTAAAATAACATGCGAAATCAAAAGAGCTGCTACCCTGGAAGAAATAAACCAAAGGTTAAAAGATATGCAATTCAAGCCTGAGATGCTCGGAATCGAGCGATATGATTATCGAATTCTGGACTCAAGTCTCAAGAGTGAAACAACCGGGACAAATGTGCCTGTAAATTCATTCGTTTACGCAAGCGCCACACCGGACGCGAGTTATCGTGAACTTTCCGAGGATGAATGGGCACGATTCGTCGAAAATGAAAAGGCCAAGATTTCGGAGGCAACTACTTTCGAAACCTCCCTCCCGCGTGTGAGGCAATTTGACCCTTCAGTTGGCGCAGAACAAAAAACGAGGGCATTGATAGCAATTTTCCTGTCGTTGTTTGCAATCGTAACTTATATCTGGATCCGATTTGGTAATCTTCGATACGGCGTTGCTGCTATTATTGCCTTGATACACGATGTCTGCATCACACTCGGTGCGGTAACAGCCTGCACATATATCGCTGCGACGCCAATCGGCGAAAAACTCCTGATTGGTAATTTTAAAATAGACCTTGCAATGATAGCTGCATTTCTGACACTCATCGGATACTCGCTCAACGACACAATTGTTGTTTTCGACCGCATCCGGGAAAACCGAGGCAAGGCCCGCCGGCTCAGTCCACAGATCATAACCGACAGCATTAACCAGACAATCTCCAGAACACTCTTAACATCATTAACGACATTTATTGTAGTGCTGATTATGTACATCTTTGGCGGGGCAGGTTTGAGAGGCTTTACTTTCGCAATAGGATTCGGTATTATCATAGGAACCTACTCGTCCATTGCAATAGCTGCACCGATATTATTACTGGGCACAAATACTAAAAAAGAGTAAATAAAACTACCAAATAATGCACAAGGATTTGAAAATAGGTTTGGCTCTGGGTCTGGTACTGGTAATTGTTGCCATGATTCGCCTCGCTACGGATCAACGCTTAAGTACAAAAGCAAGGATGATGCAACTTCACAATGCAACCGCTAAGGAAGAACTTACAGCTTTACCTAATGTTTTTTCACAGGCTGAACTTCCTCAAAGTGAAATTTCGCCCAGTCAACCTTCGCATAGTGAACCTCCGGAAAGCGAATCCGCAATGAGCAATCTGGAAGCAAGCGATTTGGCACCGGATAAATCTACAATATTTAACACAGAGATTGAACAATTAACAACGAACGATAATCCAGCCGAACTGGTGAATTCGGCTCAATATGAGCAAGATGAAAAAATCAAAACTCAGAAATTCCACATCGTACGTAAAGATCAAACTCTTTCGGCCATCTCAAAAGAATATTACGGCTCAGTAAATAAATGGAAAAAAATCTTCGATGCCAATCGAGATGTAATCAAAGATGCGAATAAATTACAACCTGGAATGAAACTGATAATTCCCGACTAAAATTCAAGAACTATAAAAAAAGTTTCCTACTTTCTACATCAACCAGCAAAGAATTCAATATTCCCAGGCTCGGCAAGTTTGGTTAGTTCCGTGGTTAGCTTTACTTTGTCAGAAGCGGATATTTCACGATGTTGATAATGAATTGAAACTCGATCATCCAGAACAGACATGGTTTTCATTTCGAGATTATCAAGCCGACTCTTCAGAAACTGTGTCAATTTTTGTTCTATATCCCCAAAAACAGCCTTATCTACAGAAATCATAAAGCTCGCCTGGGGACGAAACGATAGGCGATTTCGAACAAGCCATTGAACAGTCAGAGACAAAAAGACAATAAGAAATAAAATAATAGTAACAAGGTAGTTCCGAGTCGCAGCTCCTATTGACGTGGCAATCAACAGCAGCAAGAAACCTATTTCCGCGGCATCTTTCACCGGTGTTCTGAACCGTACAAATGACAGAGCACCCAACAATCCCAGAGACAATGGGATGGAACTTTGAATACCTAAAAACAGCGCTGTAATGGCCGGACCTCCGACAATAAAGCATCTGTCCACGCCTGCCCCGATATTACGAGAACCGTAAAATAATTGGTAAATAAGATAAACAGCGACAGAGGCAACCAGTGAAAATCCGATTGCCAACATTGTCTCATTGAGATTGAAATTTGAGGATTTTAACAAACTTGCTGCCAACATAAATATTTCTCCTTGTTCACAGTTCATTTTAATTCTACTCTGCCGGAGGGCCATAAGCGGCCTATTGAGCCGGGTCTTTCCATCTGAGATTCAAGACAACCGGCATACTTCGAGAACCTAGTCCAATCTGTTCCGAGGTAACTGATGGAGCGAAGTGATTCCGGTATTTCCATCGAAGGGCCTTTAATTTCTATAATCCCACCCTCAAGCATCAGGCTTGCCCTACTGTGCCCAAGGCTCGGAGACATTATAGTCGAGCACACTCTCCGGTCGAACGACAACCTTACGCCGGTAAGGATTTCAGTAAAACGCAAACGTTTGTAGGTTATCAGAATGACCGGTATCAGAGGTTCTCTTGAAAAATATCCGAATTCCGATAGCGTTCCCGATATAATGTTTCTGTCTATTATTGTACTTTCGGCGCGAATTTTTCGAGCCGCTCCGCCGGCACCAAGATTCTTCTTCGCTGCTTTCTGCTTGCAAATCCCCTTTTGGATTTTAATTCCAAATAGACAGGGACCATATCATTTAAAACCTTGGGATTGCCATACCATCTGATACGAATTTTTTCTCTTTCGTAGTTGCCACTATCTGAACTCTGAAAATGGTCAAGGTCCGGCGTATCAAAATAGAGGCTGTGGACAGTTCCTTGAGGATATTTACCATCCGGCAGGCAGATATGTGACAACAGACTCCGGGCAAAAGTTGTTTTCATAGGCTGGATAAAGAATTTTCGCTCAAGCCGTTCCCATCTTTGGTCCGATCCTGATGTCACTTCTTCTGTTCTCGATAATATATTAGATATCATTCCGGTTTCTCCGATTACCTCGGAATCGTTCAAACATATTGAAATCGCCTCTGTTCTCCTGGTCTTCACTTCTTCGACCGGGTCGTGTTCCTTCCAACTGCTCTCTGACCGACAACCTGCGTTGGCTTATAAATGATTTCAATCCCGGGGCATTCATTCCTCCTCCGGGCCCTCGTCGGCGGCCGCCGGATTCAGCAACCCCGCCATCCTGCATATTGTCACGGTTCATCCCGCGGAAAAAGTCCCTCGGTCCGCTTGAAGCAAGGTCCTGGCTTATACTTTTTTCAAATTCCTCGGTTGAGTAAAACTTAAGGTCGTCTGCCTCAACGAAAGGCCTGATCATTTCGACAATTTCATCAATACGCGCTTCAATTACACCCTCGACGAAGCCACCATTCAGTAAACGTTCAAGGTACTGATGATATCTATCAAAATAAGGCTTATAGGCAAACAGTCGAGCGACCAGCGGCCTATCCGTCAAAGCACCGGTTGGTTCATCGATATACAAATCTGCATTACTTCCGCCGCCTCGAACAGGTCCCATCCCAAATGTTCCAAAAGCCATGTTCAAATCCCAGGGAATCACCGTAAACTTATCGCTATCCTCGTAAAGGTAATAATTATGTCCCATTCCTATATAGTTATCCAGGTGAACTATCATAACCGAGACTGCCAAAAAACGCAGAACTTGATCGACATCCAACACCTTCTCTATCTCTGACGGAAAGGTTTCATCAGGGCAATTGTTTAAAACTTCGAGAAAGCGAAACAATGCACTGTGATCGGGGAAATTTTCATTTGTCTTCAATCCCATCTGCTCGAGTAAATTTCCCCCTGCTCCGAACATTCCTCCCGGACCGCCGCCGAACCGTCCTCGTCCTTCTCTTGCGAATGGTCTGTTCGGGTCGCCGGGAAATTGTCCTCTCACCCCCCTGGCGAACAGCATATTTGGATCGCGACGGAATTGTCCTCCAGGCCGCTCTCCGTGGAACGGTCTATTCGGATCTCTACCAGGAAATACCCCCCCGAAACCTCCTGGAAATGGTCTGTTTGGATCGTCCGGGAAACGTCTTCCGGGACCACCAGGCCCCATACTTTCGAAATCATCGGGAAAAGGCCTATTAGGATCTCTACCGAGAAACGGCCCTTCAAAACCTCCTGGTGACGGTCTATTTGGATCGCCCGGGAACTGTCCTCTCGGCCCACCAGGGAACTATCCCCGCGGACCTGCCGGGAACGGTCCTTGTCCTGGTGACAACATCGCAGTATCTTCCGGCAATATTTTGCTCCCGACAATTCCCTCCTGCTTTAACACTTTCACCAGGTCACCAAGCCTGGCACCTCCAATCTTTATATCGAGACTGCTTTGCATGCTGCTTTTTGAAGACTGTGACATATTGTCAATTTCCTCACCGAGGTCGGCTTTGGTCCAATTGAGGGCCGCCGCCCGAGACTCAGGCTTATAAAGATTTCCTTCCGGATTGGCAAAATTTCTGCGAAGAAATGTTTTATCGACCTGCTCAACAATAGTATATAATCCCAGATGAATGTCGTTTACCCACACGTCCGCAAATGCCCTTCGTGGTGTCGGCAAACCCATTTGTTCAAACAACTCATAACCTATCGTCTCTCTTATAAAAGTAGGATCTGAAAATCCGTTGTTAAGGTTTAATTTTTTGATACCCCGAAAGTTCTGAGCAAAGTTAAAAAAGTTAAAGTCAATCTTCAGAGGCATTCGCCCGTTTCCCCGACCTGACATTAAAGAAGACATTCCTTTGGGACGTATAGCAACATTACGATAAGGCTCACCGTCAAACCAGAAATCAGCACGAACATACTGTTCCGCCCTCGCATCGGTTACAAGTTTTTGCCAATCGTCTTCATTAATAAGTATACGAATCTTAGCCACGTGATCGGAACGGAATGGATTTTTATCCCTGGATATCGGTTGCATTAACTCATCATGATGATATACCAGAAGCCCCGCCAGTGATAAGGCTAAAAGCAAGAGCCCAATGAAAGATATTTTCTCGAAGTCAGTCATTATTACTCTGCATTAGTACCCAAGGGTGAAGGAGAAGACAATATCTGCATCCCTCCCCAGCCGTCCGGCACACGACCGACTGATTCATCGGCTTCCATTTCCGGAAATGTCACCGAATCCAATAGGAGGTTATTACGCGAATCGGCATCATACAACCACAAAGTCTCGCCGTTAGATGAAAGCTTAAAATTAGCATGCAGCCCTGGTTCATCCCTGCCATCCTCATCGGCCCACACGATAAGGTATCCGCCGGAAGCAATGTTCGTATCTGCAGGAAACTCCCATTTCAAGGGGTTCTCCGGATTATCACTTAAATACATGCCCGATAAATCGACCGTCTCGTTGTTTGTATTGAATAATTCAATCCAGTCGTCATAATCACCTTGTGGGTCGGAAATGGTGACGTTGTTACGTGCCATAAGCTCATTAATTACAACAGATGTAGCATCCGCCTCGGCATAGGTCACCACGTAAGCATATACGTCGTATTCGGCACAGGCCGGACTAAAAGCCAGTGTGCCGACAGCATCAGCCGCAGCGGCCTGGACGTAGTAGAGCAGTACAGTTCCGGGCATATAGGATGACAGCGTGACAGTATAGTAACTAATCCCGTCCGATTCACTTTCAAAAGCCATCGGTAGAGTCGCAAACGGCCCATAAGGATTTTCCGACAAATAAAGCTGGACTTCCGAAACCGGCACAGTTTGACCGAGCTGGGCGGTAATCACAAGCGATTGACCTGCTTGTTGCTGAATTACCTCACATTCAACAGACTCAATATCGGGGGCGGGATGACTCACCTCATAATTGGCCAATAATTCGCTGCGACGTGTTTTTACGAAGTTTTTCAATACAGATATTCCACTGAAAAAAGCCTGCGTAGAATAAATCTTCTTGCTGTCAGACTCTACCTCATTCTCAATAAGGCTCTGGTATTCATCGATCATGGGCCAAAGGACTTCTACCGTCAGAAAGTATTCCAGGATGGTTCGTGCATGAGCCAGGTAACGCTGTCGGTAGTGGTCAACGGTCATCAAACGATACATAAGAGGTACCACAGGGTCGTCGGACTGGTAAAACAAAGACCAGCCTGCTCTGCCGCTGGAATTCATACATTCATTACCATCATATTGCATAAGATGCATTCTTCCTGTTTCCGGTTCGTAATAAATGTAATAGTCACTGCCGCGTTTATTGACATAGCCGTCCTCATCCTGGAAAATTATCTCAAACGCACATAGCCAAAGCGCTCTGTCCACATTAAGCACAGTATCAAGCACATCGGGCAGTTGTTCGAGGTCGGTATTGTTCAAAACATCACAGGTGTTAATAAGACAGGCCCAAGGGTCATCCTGGGTGGTGCTTTTTAGTTCATACACCTGCTCGTATATTGTCGAATCACTGCCCTGCCATGTCAGTGCTGCACTTCCGTCTCCGAATCCCCCACCCCAACCGCCACCACGTTCGGTTAAAACTACATCTGAGCCTGTTAGATTCGCCCTTCGAGGTTCGGGTATCTGTTCATCACCGCCACCGACACCCATTCTGCCATCAGCACGCCACGTTATTCCATCATTGCTTGGGAACCAGTCTTCGATAAGCTCGGCGTTGAGTTGTTGGACATTTGCATAAATGCCCCAGTTCTCATCGTTAATTACCAATTTTACGAAATTAGCCCTGGCACTGGGAATCTGTCGGCGACAAATGTTCGAATAGAGAACCTCACGCATGAAGGTGGAGTCATTTGCACAATTGATTAGATTAAGCGTCTTGTAATCCATCAGACGCTGATCCTCTATGGTGTAATCTATCTCAATGTTGAATGATTTCTTCTGCGAGTTTCCTATCATCATATAAGATGTATTGCCGCGAAACCTTACACCGACACCTTCACATGTAACACCATCCACAACCAACGTGGCAGGGATGTTCTCCTTAGCCTGATAATTGGCCTCCAGTTGACTCCACCAATCTCGTTGCGAAAATTCCAACTGAATAGTCCTTAGAACTGTCTCGTCGTAAAAATCATCGGAATTGGCATTGACCTGCTGAACAAATAAGGCTAAAAGCAAAAATCCAATGAATGATATTTTCTTCATATTACCCATCGTTATTCTGCAATAATCCCTGCCTTTTAGAAAATTAACACAAATCTAACAAATAAAGACGTGGATATATGACTGTTTATTGCAGTAAAAAATGGATTTTTTGCAATCGCAATAGAGATGATTAACTGATTTATTATGCAATCAGAGGGATCTTGCCGCTTCGCTATCAACCAGCCATGTAACCTTATCAAGAACGGGCCATATCGCATGAATGGGATAGCGCACTTCGTCAGCCTCGCTGGTCAGAACATCCTTTAATATAGGAGCTTTCTCCCGACCACTAACTAAAACCACCAAATGAGAGGCTGCGCATAAAACAGGATGTGTTAGAGTTATTCTGTTTAGCTTATCGTCTAAAACATAAACAACACATGCCAAATCATCCGTATCAAAAGTCGCGTATGAGTTCGGGAACAATGAACCGGTATGCCCATCGGCTCCCATCCCAAGCACAATTAAATCAAACTCAGGAGTTTCACTTTCATCCAGATCAAACACATCCCGAATTGTACCTTCATATTGTTGTGCGGCAGCATGAAAATCACAGTATTCGGTTGGAATGCGATGTATATTATTCTGCGGAATGGCGACTTTACTTAAGAAGGTATCGGCAGCGAGCTTATAGTTACTCTGCGGTGAAACCGGTGGTACATACCGCTCGTCAACCCAGAATAAGTGTATTTTATTCCAGGGCAAATTGCCTGCCTGAGGCAGTGTACCGAGTAGTTCAAAAAAATGTCTCGGCGTGTTTCCACCCGATATTGCTACATAAAAAATATCTTTTGTTCTAATTGCATTTTGCGCATCGGCTACAAATATATCTACGCTTCTTCGGGCAAAACTCTCAGGATCGGATACGACTTCAACTTTCGGTTCATATTTTATTGTTGTCATCGTAATACCCCCAACATTTCCGCTAAACAAGAAAATATACTCCTTTTCAAAACGGCACTCTCATCTTTTTGTCGCTGGTAAGTATCTTTGTTATATTATACGTTCATGGAAGTAATTGTGCACGGAAAAAGTACAAAAAAAATTTACTATTTACAAACCATTCAAGTAAAGTTATTTAGAGTTTCTGTTTTGCCGAGTTTGTCATAAAATCCGAGCCTTAATATCTTCGAGAATCATATATAACGAAGGTACAAGAACCAGTGTTATACATGTCGCAAACATAACACCGAATGCCAGACTTATTGCCATTGGTATAAGAAATCGTGCCTGCAGGCTTTTTTCCGTAATCATCGGAAGAAGGCCACAAAACGTGGTTAATGTCGTCAGCATAATCGGCCGAAACCTGCGCGTTGCGCAATCGCGAAGCACCTGACCCAATTCTATACCACTTGACCTTTCACGATTTATAAGGTCTATCATAATCAGAGAATCATTTACAACCACACCGGAAAGGGCCACAATTCCAAAAAATGAAAGTAAACCAAGATTAAAACCCATCAAAAGATGTCCAAGCGTAGCACCTACAATCCCAAACGGAATTGCAGACATTACTATAATCGGCTGTGAATAGCTCCTGAACTGGACGGCCAACAGGGCAAAGATTGCCATCATTGCAATTCCAAAATTTGGAACAAGACTGCTGAAGGATTCCTGTATTTCGCGCTGCTCTCCCGCAAAGCGATATTTCAATCCCGGAAACTCTCGCATTAGTTCCGGCAGCTTGCTTCTAACCAATTCACTGTTAATTTGCTTTGCATTTGCAACAGCCTCATCAACATCGGCCGAGACACTCACAACGCGTCGACGATCGACTCGCCTTATGGTGGAATATCCCCTGCCATACCGGACCTCGGCAACAGTCTTAAACGGAATCTGTGTACCATCCGGCAATCGAATTCTCATATTCTCCACATCTGCCAGGCTTTTTCGCTGGTCCTCAGGATATCGCACCATCACACGGATATCATCTCGACCTCGCTGTATACGCTGGGCCTCGTCACCATAAAAGCCCTGTCTGATTTGCCTTGCCAGGTCCGAAAGCGTCAAACCAAGAGTGCGTCCTGTATCTTTAAGCTCAAGCTTTAGCTCGGCCTTACCCGGCTCGAAATCATCGGCAATGTCACTTACTCCTGCATATTCACGAAGGATGCTCTTGAGTCTTTCCGAAGCAGGCAGCAGCACATCATAATCGGTGTGAGATAATTCGATATCTATCGGATTTCCTGTGCTGACCAACTCGGAAATGAACGTCAGAGATGAAACTCCCGGTATTTCTCCGACCAGTTCTCGCCAACGGTTTCTAAGCACAACACTTGATACATCACGCTCTTCGGCACCGAGCAGCTCTACATTCACTTCGGCCAGATGCGATTGCCCGCCTGCTCCTGCACCAAGAGTCACCGGTCCGCCACGTGCCAACGTCGGTTGGGCACCAACGGTCGTTGAAATATGTTTGAGAAGTGATTTTTTGTCGGGATGTTTACTGTCAAACTCTTCGATGACTTCAAATGCCGCCTGCTCTATATCATCGATAATCTCCTGAGTCTGTTCCACAGGTGTTCCGAGGGGCATATTTAAAAGCGCGAGCATATTATCCGCTTCAACAGTGTCAAAAAACACAAACTTGATATAACCACCGGCAATTATACCAACTGTAATAAGAAATATAGCCACACCCGAAGCCAAAGTTACATAACGCCACCTAATTGCCTTATATACAAAACGGGCAAACGGTCCCTGAACGAACCAATTCAGCATCTTATGTGTGACCTGATTGATTTTGTCGGTGAAACGAACAAGGATAAACTTATTCCAGGACCTCTTACCCGACAGATGTGCCGGCAGGATAAATAATGCTTCGACCAGTGAAGTTCCAAGAACACTAATCACCACGATTGGTAGCTGGCGAAGTATTTTGCCCATAATCCCGAGAGTATAAGCCAGCGGTAAAAAGGCAAACATCGTTGTTAAAACCGCCAAAATTACCGGCATGGCCATCTCTTTGACACCCCTTATTGCCGCTTCGGTCCTGCCGAATCCCTGCTGACGATAGGCAAATACATTTTCACCGACAACAATCGCATCATCAACGACAAGACCAAGTGACATGATAAAAGCAAACAGGCTTATCATATTTATGGAAACATCAAAGTGTGGGATTAAATAGAAGGCTCCCAAAAAAGAAATGGGTATGCCCATTGTTGTCCAGAAGGCCAGACGCATATTAAGAAACAACGTCAAACATAAAAATACAAGGGCCAGGCCGATGTATCCGTTTCTTGTTAACAAATCCACCCTGTCCTTGAGAATCTCAGTGTCGTCCCCCCACAAGCCAAGCGAAACTTCCTCCGGCAGGGAATTCCTCCTTTGATTTACATACTGCTTAACGGTTTTGGCTATGCTCAGTGCATCCTGCTCGCCGATACGCGTGACCTGTATTAAAGCCGCTCTTCTACCATCAAATCTGGAATATAAATCAACATCCTGAAAATCATCCCTGACGTTCGCAATATCACTAAGTCTTACAGTCGTTCCGTCATTTCTTGTCAAAACTATGATTTTTTCAAATTCGGGACCATAGTATTTCTGACCTTTTGTGCGGACAAGAATTTCTCCACCGGAAGTCTTAACCGAGCCAGCTGGTGTATCGAGCGATGAATTTCGAACGGCTTGTGTCACCTGGTCAAAACTTAGATTATAACGTCGCAGGTTCTCCTCAGAAACCTCAATAGATATTTCATAAGGTCTAACACCAGCAATATCGACCTGGCTTATATTCGGCATGGCCGTCAAATCATCACGAATCTGCTCTGCGAGTATTCTCAATGTTTTTTCTGAAACGTCACCAAAGACCACAACGGTTATTACCTGGTGACGTGTTTTAATTTCGGAAATCACCGGTTTTTCAGTTTCCACGGGAAAGGTAATGATTGTATCAACTTCCGCCTTTATATCGTCGAGCACTTCAGTGGCGTCGGCATATTCTTCGACTTCGACAACAGTCATCCCGGCGCCTTCTCCGGCTGTCGATGTCATCCGCTTGATGCCGTCAACAGCGGCGATGGACTCCTCCACACGAAGACAAACTCCTTCTTCCACATCTTCCGGCGAAGCCCCAAGGTAAGGTACTGTTATAGTCAACATGTCAAGACTCAACTCCGGAAAAACTTCAAGCTTAGCAGAAAAAACAGAAAGTAAGCCCGCAACGATAATAATGAGCATCAACAAATTCGCAGCAACGTGGTTTGAGGCAAACCATCCGAGGATACCTTTTTTTTCTTCAGAATCTTTCACTTAATTTCCCCCCGGTCCACCTAACTGACCACTATCCTGCTTAACCTGGTCATCATTAGTAGTGACATCAAACTGGGTCCGAACTTTCATGCCGTCAGTCACCACATCAAGGGAGCTCATAACAACATTTGCCTGATCAGGTACGCCGGAAATTACATAGGCGAAATCATTGTCGGCGCGAACAATCTCCAACGGTTGAATATGCAGACGATTGCTATGTGCCAGCCATACATTGTCACCTTCCCGTATCGCATCACGAGGCACTGCAATTGCATCACGCAGTGTCTTACCCTGAATCAGAACCTTAGCAAATACACCCGGTAACAACGGCGACCCGCCTTTGGAAACCTTAAAGGGGTCAGGCACTTCAATAATTACCGAAAGCATTCGAGAAGTTCTGTCAACCTGACCTGCAGTGCGAACCACGAAACCATCCCAGCTCTGCTGAGTCCCTGCAAAGTCGGCAATAACTGTAGCCTGGGTTTTTTCAGTTGAGTTCCCGTCCGGATTCGTGAATATTGAGTTTCCGAAGACATCGAACCAGGCCAGATCATCATCCTCAAGCGGCACTTCTATTTCCACCGCTTCAGTTCCATAAGCACTTGCTAACGGCTGTCCGGTAACAACATACTGACCGAGATCTACACTTTCGCTGGCAATAATGATATCGAATGATAAAGAAATACTTGTACGCTCAAGCTGTAATTTAGCAGTTGCAAGTTGAGCCTCCGCAGAATCCAGTGTAGCTTGTGCCTTACGAATCTGAGGCTCACGCAAAACAAGCGATGAGGTCGGTTCAGTGTCAGGGTGCAAATCGCTCCATTCTTTTCGAGCAACCAGGGCCTCAGCCTGTTCCGTTTCCAGTAGCACTGTGGCGTCCGCCACGGCGGCCTCGGCCTGCCGAACGGCCAATTCGTAGTCCCTGGGATCTATTTGTAATATCTTTTCATTGCCACGAATGAGTCCTCCCACTTTAAGCTCCGGATGAATAAATACTACTTTCCCGGCAACTTCCGGGATGATATCAACCTCTACAGTAGGACTTACGGTTCCGTAGCCTTGAACAACCATGGGGATATCCCGAACACGGACTTGCTCTACTTTAATCAACGGCGCTAGTACATTCTGTTCAATCCTCTCCGGTTGTTTTTTGTTCTTGATGAAATAAACAGCAACACCGATACCCAGAATTATAATTACAATAGCTAACAACGCCTGTAAAAATCCCCGGGTTTTTCTATGAGCTTTCTGCACTTTCTTGATTGTCGCCTTATGGTTTACTTTATTATCGGTCATCATTCTTTGCCGCCAATATTTCTTTTTCTCTTTCATCCCAATCACCACCAAGAGCCAAATACAAATTTACTCGCGAGGTCCAAATCTGGCCCTTGAGAATGGTTAACTCTTCTTCAGCAATTTTGCTGCGACGTTCCGTTTCGAGCACCGAAAGTATTCCCTCAACGCCACTTTGATATCGCTGCCTTGACAATTCCTCTGCCGCTTTGGACTCGGTTAATCGAATCTGCGCTTGCTCAAGCTGAGCCTGTAACATCTGTTCGGTAATCAAAGCATCTTCAACTTCCCTGATTGCATTTAGAACCGTACCGGCATAATTTGCAGCCTGCTCTTCAAAGCGTGCCTTAGCGGCATTAATCTGGGCCTTAATCTGGCCTCCCTGGAAGATAGGCTGAGCAAGGCTGGATATCGCAGCATACATTTCGGTATAATCATTTTGAAAAACTTCCTCCATGGTATCACCGGAATAACCAAAGGTGCCTGACAAAGTCAAATCTGGAAAAAGTTGGGCAATACTGACACCAATCCGCTCATTCGCAGCCTGCAATGAAAACTCGGCCGCTATCACATCCGGCCTTCTATCAAGCAGAGATGCCGGCAGACCGATAGGCACACTTTCCAATTGCGGCAAATCAGTTAATGTCCCGGGCAAATCATCGGAAGAGCCCGGAGGACGTGCCAGAAGAACATCGAGAGCGTGACGTGCTGTTATCAAAGATAATTCAATAGACGGCTCAAGAGCTTTCGATGCAGCCAGATTCTCACGTGCCAGTCTGATATCAACCGGTCCGACAAGTCCCTGTGCATACCTGCGTTCGACAATATCAAGAGTTTTTTGCCTGCTTTCGGTATTAACTCGTGCTATGGCCAATCGACGCTGAAGAGTTGCGATATTTATTCTGGCGTTTACAACAGAAGCTATTATTGAATTTATCAAAACCTGTTCATTCATTTCGGCAGAAAGCATATCAGCCCATGCAGCCCGTTCCGAGCGCTTGAGCTTGCCGAACAAATCCAGTATGTAATTCACCGTTATATCGTGAGACCAGGTCGTGGTCATTACAGTGAATCTTCCTCCTCCTGCAAAACCTCCAAAGTTAAAAGAGCGTTTACTCCTGTCACGGTTGATGTTATAAGAAAAATTCGGCCATTGAAGCCCGCGAGTTTCTGAAAGCGCCGCCTGAGCCTGCAGTACCCTTGCGGCTACAGCTTTGAGGTCGTAATTGTTCGTAAGTGCCTCTCGAACCATCTGAGCGGTTACTGGGTCGCCGAAGCTCTCCCACCATCTATCAACCGGTGTAAAATCATTGACGTCTTCCTGGTGTGTTCCGGAATTAAAATAGCCCTCGGATGTTTCCGCAGCAGTCTGTGGTCTTGAATAGTCCGGCCCTACCATACAACCGGAAAAAATCAAACAGAACAAACCAAGATATACGAATTGTTTTTTCATTATATCGATTCCTTACAATATGCCCGAATTCCTGCGGCGGAGAATTTGACAATATGATTAATTACTTCATCCAAATCTAATACCGGTAAATTCAAATTTTCATCACTTTGTTCAAACATCATTCTTATATGGACTAAATGCACGAGCTGACCGACAAGCGAAAATATTACCATTAAAACTTTTGATTTATCCAGATCGGGGCAAGTTTTAATTAAAGCGTCACTCATTGCATTCATAGTCGGTGTCATAACCTCATCAACAAATATATTGGCCGGCAAATGTCTATCGATGTACTCCCTGGCCATGAGCCTGCTTAAACTTGAAGCTCTGCACGCATCTATCAGCGGACTGACAAACGTATCTGCAAAAGATTTGAGTAAATCTTCCAGTTTAATCCGGCTTTCATTTTTAGACATTACCTTTTCGATGCTTGCTATTCTTACATCTCGCATCGGAATCAAATGACGTCGCCAAACATCCATGTATAAATTGTTTTTCCCACCGAAGTAATAATTTACGGCTGCTATGTTGCAGTCGGCGGAAGCGGCAATGTCACGAATGCTTGTACCCTCAAAACCATGTTCGCAGAAAAGCTCTTCAGCCGCATCAAGCAATCTATCCTTGACTCCTTTATCAGAATAAAGCTTATCTTTACTATTTTGTGAAACCACTGTGATTGCTCCCAAACAAACGTTTTATACAATAGTTTAAAACATTCGTTTAACGGCATCAAGGATTATTTCGCAAAATTTTGCTTAAATTGAGCGGTTTTGGAGTATTTTTATGGATAATAGAGAGTTATCTCTTTGGGAATGATGCGAAAATCAACGTTGGTAGATATATTGTAAATCTAAGATGAATAAAGATACTGGATTAGCAGACCGGTATCATGGGCGTTTAGCTGTGTTTTACATTGTCTCTGTACAGCGAGCCATACAAATTAAATACATTAGACGTAAATAAAATACCCGCGCACCCTTTAGAAACAATCAAGAATAAAACACATTAGAATAACTTGTCTGCACAACAAGCCAGTATTAAAATAGTAAAAATCACGATATTAATATAGATGTAATTCAAACGTGCCATAAATTCTTTACCCCCCCGTTATAATTATGAATCTATGTTATAAGTATTGTATAAAATCCTGCTCTCGAATTCAAGAAAAAAACAGGTCAAATACATTATTTGAAGTTTTTCTTTCAAACGTCCTGTAATATTGTTCCTCATATCTGGAAATATTTGGTTTAAACATATTTTCTGTATGAAATATTTTCAATTTATTTTTACATGTCAACTTAGCATTAAGGTCTAATTTCTAACTTGTAACTTCCATTAAACATCCTGCTGATGAGCATCAATATCACACAGAGCCCTATATAAGCAGGTTTGACCTATTGCCGGAATTTGTGGAAGACGGAAGGCAAGGGTTCTGTCGAGATATAAGAAATCTATGCTTTCCAGAAACCTAAAAAAGACATCATAGACCATCTTAGACAATCAGTCGGAAGTCTTGAGCTTAAAGACAATCGCCAGATCATCTATTTTTCGACCAGGTGTCGTGACTATCAGTCCTGAATCCCGACGTTCCCATTTGATTTTTTTGACAGTGCCAAGCATCGATGCGTTCGTAACCCTTATATCCCCGGCCTTGCCGTCTTGTCCGAACATTGTCATCGTGACAGTTTTGTTTTCACCCGGCCAACCAAGAATAATTGCATAAATGGTGTCACCTTTGCGTGTGTACCGAATATCTTCAGGGCCATAAGCACCTTTCATCCTTGCGAAACCTCCGCCTCGTTCCATCTGGGTTGGGCCTTCGCCGTATTCGACAAAAGGACGAGTTTCGTAAATGGATTCGCCGTACTTCGATAACCAGCGCCCCATTTCCAGCAGGACTTGTTTCTGGTTATCCGGGATAGTACCATCGGCCATTGGAGAAATATTCAACAACAGTTGGCCGTTCTTGCTGACGATATCGATGAATGTCCGCAGCACCTCAGCCGTACTTTTAATCTCCAAATCCTCTGTATAGCACCAGCTACCTTTACTAATCGTGTCATCGGTCAACCAGACAAAATCCGTCAGGCTTTTGGCGCGACCTTTTTCATAATCAACCAGACCAACCTCGTCCGGTAAATCCTCTCCCTTAAAAGTCACTATTACTTCCCTGCCCCAATCGTCGGCTTTATTGAAGTAATAAGCGAGGTATTCCATTTTCGTCTGGTCCGGAATCTCGTCCAACCAAGCGTCAAACCACATCAGGTCCGGCTGGTATCTATCGACTACTTCAATCAATTTACCCTTCCACATTTGAAGAAATTTCTCTCGCGGCATATAACCATAAAGGACGGCGTTTTTCGGGTCTTCAAGCAGCATCGGAAAATCCCTTTGGACGAACTGGTAATGTCCGGTCCATTCAAGCTCGCCTTTTCTACTTTTCTTTTGCCACAGGTTATTTCTGGCATGGTGAAACGTCGTTACAAATTTCATCCCACGGCTCTTAATAGCCCTGGCCAGTTCGCCCGTTATATCACGCCCGGGCCCTATATCCATTGCATTCCATGGTGTTTGTTCGCTGTCCCACATTGCATAGCCATCGTGATGTTCGGCCACGGGTCCGGCGAAACGAGCACCTGCTTTGGCAAAAAGTTCAGCCCACTCATCGGCATTGAATTTTTCCACCTTGAACATCGGCACAAAATCCGGATATCCAAATTCCGCATGCTCACCCCATGTCTCTATATGATGCTTGTATTCATTACTTGGGCCGGGCCGACGCTTATCGCCACTTTTATTGTACATATTACGAGGATACCATTCATTGCCAAATGCCGGTACAGAGTAAACTCCCCAGTGAAAATATATCCCGAATTTGGCATCACGGAACCAATCGGGTGCCGGATTTCGGTTCTTCAAAGACTCCCAATCGGCAGTATATTTCGGTTCGGAATTTTTTACCTGGGTCGATTGACTTATACCGCAACCATAAAGCCCAACAATTAGCGTGATACAAGCAATACAGTTCACTCTTTTTGACATATTTTTATCTCCTAACGATCCGTTGTTTAAATTGGTCGCAATTTCCACCGATTGGATAAATACTATTGGAAATATATACATGACCCTATCGGATATCCTATAATTTTAAGTCTATATCCCAATCTGTCAAATAGTACCATTACCACTAAGGAAAAAAGGGTTGTAATAAAAAAGCTCATCCTCACCAATGTACCCTTGAATAAAAATACATTGGCAAGGTGAGCTCTTATCAACTAAATTGCTTGTACAGAGAATAAGAAATACTAAGTTGCATTGTCTATGAATTCTTTTCTCTATTCAGGCGTTTTAGCAATCATCAAAAGGAATTATTGTTGGCCCCCGCCCATACCACCTTGTCCTTGCCCTCGTGGTCGTCTTAGCCTGATACCAAGTTTTTCCACAGTATCTTGAAAAGCTTTGCTGCGTTTGGCAATCATGTCCTGAATGTATTTGGCTGTCTTTTCGGCTTTTTCCTCCATCGCCAGTTTATGGACAGCTTCAAGCTCGGCTATTGCTTCATTATGCTCGGTTTGCACCTGACGGCCTTTTAGTATCATCAACTGCTGCTCAATAGCTTCAACTGCCGCCTCTCGTTGCTCCTGCATTTTCATCCGTTGCTCTCTCATTTTGGCCATTTCTTCCTCAGACGGCCTCTCGCCCTCTTCATCCCTTCTGAAACGAGGCATTGCAGCCTGGGCTTTCATATTCTCTTTGAGCTTGGCAACTTGTGTTTCAATTTCCGTTATAGCGGCCTGTAGTCTTTCAGTATACCTCATCATACCGCCCTGCATCTGTCTTTGCGAACCTTGACCTTCACCTGCTCCTCCAGCCGCCTGCGCCTGAGCATACATACCCACAGTCACAGCAAAAACCACCAGAACTGCAATGGCCGAAATTAGATACTTCTTCATAATAATAACCTCCTAAACATGTTTAATATTCCATTATAACTAATCCCCACGATGAAAATTAGCTTTCGGTTCAATAATTATACAAGATTGCTCGAAAATATTCACACAACTGTTTACCGTGATAACAAAGCATCACTTCCGGCATTTTTCACCTACTCCTTTATTGATTTTCCTCCGTCCTGGGCTGTCGAGGTCGAGGCCCCGGGATTCTCTCTTGCCCGGATTCAGGTAATCTTGGCCTCATACCCGGAGATTGTCTCTGCTGATATTGGGCAATAAAACTTTCAAGTCTTTTAGCAGTTTCTGTTGCATTCTCTTTAACCGCCAACTTATGAATCTCCTGTAGCTCTTTTACACGCATTTGAGGTTCCACCGACTGTTGTTGTCTTCGCTCTCTGAATTTGAGCTTTGAAAGCTGTTGCTCAATCTCTTCGACGGCTTGTTGTCGTGTCTGAGCAACTTGAGCCATTTTCTTCCTGTATTCGGTCCTTTCCTCCTCGGACATATTCCGATACCGTTCTCGACCCTGATCCACACTTTCCACAGCGGTTTTGAGTTTCGCAACCTGTTCTTCAATCAACGCAATGGCCTTCAATTGTCCTTCACGCCCCAAACCTCTTGAGGCGGTTCCTTCTCGAACTTCGGCACGGGCCCTTTCCTTTTCCTCCTCAGACATATCCCCCCATCTTTGTCGCATACTCTCAAACCGCTCTCTTTGTCCAGCCCTCTCTTCAGACTGACCTAATGCAGACCAGGAAATCATTAAAAAAGCCGGTACGAGAATGCTTGAAATGACTAACTTTTTCATAACATTAACCTCCATAACAAGTTAAAAAGTTGCGACTTTACCACTTCCCTGATTGGAAATGACTTCCTATGTATCAGATTTCCAAGAATAGACGTAAATATATTGCCTTTTATTGCGGGAATCTGTAAAAAAGTCGACAAGCACCATAGCTCGTCAAACCAGAAATGTCAAGAATAAACACGCTGAAATAAACCGCCCGGAATTCGTTCGAACCGGATTTTCATTCAGAACTAATAGTTAGAAATTGCATTTTTAACCTGACCCAAAAATACAGAAATATCAGCCACCATTTGTTCCTTATTGCCTAAATTACTCTCAATTAAACTCACTATTTTCGAGCCGATTATTACACCGTCAGCACCCGCCTTAGCAATAGATACGGCATGTTCCGTTTTACTTATCCCAAAACCAACACAAACCGGCACGTCTGTGAGTTTTTTTAAACTGCCTATCAATCCTTCAATCGTGCTGGAAAGCTGATCCCTGCTGCCGGTGACACCCAAAACAGAAACAGTATAAATAAAACCGGTTGTTTTGGAAGCAATAGATTTCATTCTCTCCGGCTCGGTATTGGGCGTGACCATAAAAACAGTATCGAGACCTGCTGATACGGCCGGGCCTGTAATCTCGTCACAATCATCAATACACAAGTCGGCAATCAATACACTATTGACACCGGCCTGATGGAAATCATTAAAGAATTTCTCCGTCCCATACTGATAAATCAGGTTATAGTACATCAACAATCCGATGGGAACATCCTTATAATCCTTGATTTGCCTGATGAGTTCAAGCGCCCCGGCTACATTCATACCATTATTCATCGCTCGAATATCTGCTTTTTGGATTGTCGGCCCGTCCGCTATGGGGTCGGAAAAAGGAATACCAAGCTCCAATATATCAGCCCCGGCATCAATAGCTGCTTTTATAATAACAACAGACGTATCGAAATCAGGGTCACCAATGACAAAAAAAGGAATCAATGCCGCTCTATTCAACTGGGAAAAAGCTTGCTTATATGTCTTCATTAATTACATCCTATCTGCAAATTTTAATTTTCAATCATTGATGACTCATGGGCCGGCGTTTCTCCACAATCGAAACGTCTTTGTCACCCCGGCCGGAAAGATTTATAACCGCTATTGTTTCGGAATTCAGTTTGCCCTTTTGCTGCATCACATACGCCAATGCATGCGCACTTTCAAGGGCGGGCAAAATACCCTCACTTTTGGTCAGAGTTTCAAAAGCATCAAGCACCTCTTCGTCCTCGGCTGCAACGTATTCGGCCCTGCCGGTGTCTTTTAACAAACAATGCTCCGGCCCAACAGCGGCATAATCAAGCCCGGCGCTGACCGATTCGGTGTCATAGACCTGTCCTTCCTTATCCTGGAGCAGATACGCCTTTGCACCATGCAGAATTCCAATTTTTCCGGCCACCAGTGTCGCAGCATGCCGACCACTGCTAAGACTTCTGCCGCCGGCTTCAACGCCGATAAGTCTAACTTCCTTATCATCAAAAAAACCTGAAAATATGCCTATTGCATTGCTTCCACCGCCAACGCAGGCGACAATTATATCAGGTAGTCTGCCGATTTGTTTTATGCACTGTTGCCTTGTCTCTTTACCGATACAGCTTTGAAAATGCTTCACGATCGTTGGATACGGATGTGGTCCACACGCCGAACCAAAAAGATAAAACGTGTCGGTGACATGAGCGGTCCAGTAGCGGAGTGCATCATTGATGGCGTCTTTTAATGTCCCTGTCCCGCCCTCGACTCCGATAACTTCCGCACCGCAGAGTTTCATCTTATGTACGTTGACGCTCTGACGTTCAATGTCCGTAACACCCATAAACACTTTCGTTTCCATTCCGAACAAGGCCCCAATCATCGCCGTCGCCAATCCATGCTGGCCGGCGCCCGTTTCGGCGATAAGTTTGGTTTTACCCATATATTTGGCTAAAAGGCCCTGGCCGAGCGTGTTGTTCACTTTGTGCGCCCCGCCGTGCAAAAGGTCCTCACGTTTGAGATATACATTGAAACCTACATGCTCACTGAACCTCTTCGCAAAATAAAGAGGACTCGGTCTGCCGGCATAATTTTTCGAAAGATTCTCAAGCTCCGTGACAAACTTCTGGTCCTGGTAATAACGATAAAAAGCCTCTTCCAATTCTTCCAGAGCCGGTATCAAAACTTCCGGAACATAAAAGCCGCCGTAATCCCCGAATCTACCTGTATATTTCATTACTGTTTCCTTGCACTGTAAATATGTAGTTACGCACTAATGCGTTGTTTCATACACTTACTATTTAACCTATTAAATGTCGTATATTTGCGAAAAGTTTTTCCATCTTTTTATGATCTTTTTTACCCGGTCGAGCTTCAATGCCGCTACACACGTCAATACCGTAAACTCCCAACTCTACAGCGGCAGCCGCATTATCTGGATGTATGCCACCGGCCAGAAAAACACGCTTGTTCATATGCCCAACGATATTCCAGTCAAAAGTCACCCCTGTGCCGCCATATTTCTCGGGATCAAACGCATCCAACAGTACGGCATCGGTAAAAAAGCTGTCCGCTCTTTCAATATCCGTTCGATCTTTTACCCGTATCGCTTTCATTGTTTTTACGTTATGAGAAAGAAATGACCGGCAGAATTGCGGGTCTTCGTCACCATGTAACTGCACCCAGTCCAACTGACAAAGGTCTGTTATCTCGTGGATATCTTCCAATGAAGCATTCACAAAAACTCCAACAACATCAATGAAACCCGGCAGTTTGCTTATGATATCTTCAGCTTGTTCCGGGTTTAAGTACCTCGGACTCTTGGGATAGAAATTAAATCCCAGCAAATCCGCACCCATATCCACCGCCGCGATGGCATCGTCATAATTGGTAATACCACAAATTTTAACTTTCGTTATCAACATATCTGTCTATCATCCCTCGTAATCCGGTTCGGGGGCACGTTTCATGCTCCATTTGAAACTTCGATTAACTTCTCTAGGCAAGCTGCGGCGCTGCCATCGCTGATGGAGGTCTCTGCCAGGGCGATTGCCGGGGCAAAATCGTCGGCTATACCGGCCACGATTATAGCAGCGGCGGCGTTCAGAACAACGATATCTTTACGAGAGCCCTTGTCTTTGCCGGCAAGGATGTCACGAATTATACCGGCGTTGGTTATTGCATCCCCGGTCCGCAGATCGTCGATTGACGGCTCGGAAATCCCGAAGTCCGCCGGATCGAGCTTCACCGAGGTGATATTGCCGTCGATGAGCTGCCGAATTTGCGTGGTTCCGAGAGTGCTTATTTCGTCCATTCCCTGGCCGTGAACGACCATTGCTCTTTTGGCACCCAGCATTTCGAGCGTCTCGCATATCCGATCGAGAAGCGCCTCTTCGGCGACACCCATAACCTGTGCCGTAACACCGGCGGGATTTGCCAGCGGCCCAAGAATGTTGAAGGCGGTCCTGAAGTCGAGGCTCTTGCGGATTGGCTGGACAAACTTCATCGCAGGATGGAATTTCGGCGCGAACATAAAACCGATGTGAGCCTGCCGGATACATTCAGCCACGCCTTCCGGCCCCGGGTCGATATTGACGCCCAGCTCTTCCAGCACGTCGGCCGAGCCGCACTTGCTTGTGATGCCGCGGTT